>JAJDAW010000181.1 GCA_029261635.1 Nitrospinaceae bacterium | reverse complement strand
AACTTGGCTCCCAAAAAAGAACCTTTTCACCTTTAACGCCATCTTATCCTAAACTTATATTGGAGAGTTGAGCTTGAATAAAGAACGTCTCATCACAATCGCAGGAGGACTCTGGTGCATCATAGGCCTTATTCTTGTTGTCCGTGGATTCGGTTTATACCAACTCGCAGAGATGGAACAACATGCCACAGAAATAGCCATCACCATTTCCGGAATCGTAGCAGGTTTGATCGGTCTCGTTAAAGGGAGATTTATTCTGAGCAAAACAGCCCGCCGAAATAAAACCCGTATTCACAACCTGGAAGACCCTGTAGGTCTGCATGATATTTTCTCAAAACCTTTTTATTTTTTGATCCCTATGATGATGGGAGTCGGAATACTGCTTCGGTCTTTTAACGAATACCTTGGCGGTTATATAGTGGTCGCCGCTATTTATTGCGGCATAGGCATGGCGTTAATTGTATCCAGCCGGATTTACTGGTTTTCGGATGCTGAAATTCTCGAATCGGAAAACCCATAGGAAACAAACCTAAAAATGAAAAATTTTTTCCTTACTCTTCATATGATTTCAATGTGCTTGGTGATCGGCACCTTGTTTCTTCAATCTCTAACTGTAGTTTTTCGACTGCGCCTGAAATCAGCTGAAGAAGCTAAAGGCCTTGAGAAAACCCAGTCTCGAATACACAAATTCATTTATTATCCGATACTCGGTGTCACTTTGATATCCGGCATTGTTCTCGCCATCAAAACGGGGGCCTTCTCGGAAGGGAAATGGCTTCATTGGAAAATAGGGCTCTTGATGATTCTGATTGCGTTAGGTGTTCAAAATGGAAAACAGATTAAAGAAGCGGTTCTTCCAAAAAAATATGCCATGATGGTTCATATCGCTATTTTCATCGTAGGTGCCTTTATGATTTATCTCGCCACTATCAAACCCTTTTAATGGACATCCTGTTCACACTTGTTGCCAGTGTTGTTTTGATCATTGGCTTTCTCGTTGTCTGTCGCGTTGTTGATGAAGAGGAAGATGATGAAGAAACAGAAGATGGCACCGATCGGCCCTGAGCAAACGCGCAAAAAATTTAAGCTATTAGAAAAACAAGCAGCAAAATGTCGCCTTTGCTCTGCCCTCGCTGACCAATCTGCAATATTAAGTTCTGCCAACGGTAACCTGAATGCAAAAATCATTTTCGTAGCAGAAGCCCCCGGTCGCTTTGGCGCAGGCCGTACCGGAATCCCATTTCATGGCGACAAATCGGGAGATAATTTCGAAACTCTTCTAGAACATATTGGTCTGACTCGCGCTGAGGTGTTTATCACCAATGCCGCATTGTGCAATCCTCTAGAAAATGGAAATAACCGACGACCAAAAGCAAGTGAGATTAAAAACTGTTCACCCTTTTTAAAGGAAACTCTAGACCTCATTAGTCCACAGGTAGTCGTAACACTCGGGTCTGTTGGTCTACAAGCACTCAACCTCATTTTAGAGACCCGGTATCAACTCAAAGAGAATGTTGCCCAACCACTCACCACGCCCAACTTCATCTTGTTCCCTTTGTATCACCCCAGCCCACGTGTTACTAACTGGATGCGCCCTCTTGTCCAACAAAAAAAAGACTTCAAAAAAATCCTACGGTGCATCTCCGATGGTAAAAGATCAATACCCAACAAGCGAAGAAAAACAAATTAACTTCTGGAAGAAGCCTGTTTCTAAAAGCTTTTACACATTTCCACCTATAGAGCCCTGATCTATTTCCTCTCTCGTCGAAGCTTGACATAGGGCGTGAGGGATTTTATATATCTATATAGGAACAGGAGGTGAACCATGTATTACAACAATAATTTTCCTGACAACTTTTTTGCAAAAGGACATCGCACCCTCACTTGGGGAACCGTTCTTCTTGGTGGATTATTATTTCTTCTCGCAATTATGATTTTTGTCTATCCAGCATTGATCGCTTACTTCATTGCAGCAGTGATTCTGTTCGCGGGCTTGACTGTTCTTGCTATCGGCTGGAAACTTTGGCGGTTTCGAAATGAAATCACAAAATTAGACAAAATGGAAGACGAGCCTTTTCACTACCGACCACCTAGAGCCAGCCAAACCCATTCCACCTATTTCAGATGGTAAAAAATGAAATATAGTCGTATTGAGGGGATTGATAAGGACTGGAGCCGCATCACCTTGGGCTGTTGGCAAATTGCTCCCAGCGATGGATGGGGCGATATCTGCCCGGAAAAAGATGCAGAAAAAGTGATACGTGTTGCACTTGATCAGGGAATCACCGCATTCGACACCGCAGAAGGTTATGGAGATGGAGAATCGGAGCGCCGTCTCGGCAAAGCATTAGGTTCGAAAAAAGATTCGGCAATCATCATCTCAAAAATCTGGCCTGAAGTCGATCAAACACTCAAAGACTATCAAAAAGCACTCGACAATTCCCTTAAAGCTTTGGGCAGAGAATATGTCGACCTCTACCTCATACACTGGCCGGGAAACTATTTTAACAGTCCCGAAAAAAGTAAACTCCTCACCGAGTATATGCTGGCTCTCAAGCAAAGCGGCAAAGCGTCTACCATTGGGCTTTCAAATTTTAGAGCAGGTGACATAAAACTACTTGGAAACAACGCCAAAGAATTTTCCCTCAACGAAGTTCCGTACAGCTTGCTAGATCGTGGTTATGAAGGAGAAACATTATCCCTTTGTAAGAAAAGCGACATGCAATACATGGCCTTTTCCCCAACCGCACAAGGACTCCTTGCCCGCCCCATGAAAGCGGAAGATCTAGAACTGCCAACGCGAAAAATGCATCATCTCTTCCAATCTTCCACCTATCCAAAGGCAAAAGAAGTTTGGGAAACCGTTCGCATCATCGCCAACGAGTTGGGCTGTAATCCTATAGAAGTTGCCGTTGCCTGGGTTCTCAAACAAGAAAATATTTTCACAGCTATTGTTGGCTCGCGAAAACCCGAGCAGGTAGAAGAGTTTGCCCCGGCAGGTGATCTGGAGTTGAGCCAGGAACACTTGGCCCGTTTAACCAAGTCCAGCAATGCTTTTCCTGCTGTGAAAATTCGTGATTAAAATTTTCTTCCTTCCCCTATTCCCTATAAACCCTTATTATTGAAGCATGAACGATGACGA
>JAJDAW010000180.1 GCA_029261635.1 Nitrospinaceae bacterium | reverse complement strand
TGTTGAGGTGTTTCAAGCCAAACCCGCGATCCTGAAAAAAGTTGAAAATCGACTGGTTGCCTTACAGAAGTCATTAGAAGAAAAAATTACCCTGTCAACATTGCCACAAGGGGTAGACCTCACTAGGAACCAAATTGCAAGAGGAGAAAACCATAACGGCTTCCCCTATATCTCCCTCGACTACCCACAAAATTTCTCCAAAACAGAGATGTTTACTTTCCGCACCCTCTTCTGGTGGGGACACTACTTAGGGTTTTCGTTAATCCTTAAGGGTAAACACCTTGAAAGCTATATCGATCGACTGTTAGAAAACCGGAACACAGAATCCTTTATGGACATTTATGTTTCTCTCGCCCCCAACCCTTTTGAGTGGGAAATCAATGAAACTAATTTTTCATTGACCAGTCAGCCGTCTCCCGATGACCTTCACAAAACCATTATTGAACTGGACTATCTAAAACTTATTCGAGTGTTCCCAGTCACAAATGAAAATTTTATGACTCTGAACTGGACTCAGGTTGGCATTGAATTCTGGAAAGACTTGACCCCCGTAACTTTGGGTAAATAACTCAGCTTTCAAGAAAAATTTTTACCGATTCTTTTGCATTCTTAAGGATAGGCTCTCCATCGCCCAACAGCAGGCTTTCAAACTCATAATCCAGGAGTTTGCTCAAGCCTTTCTTAGCCAGCTTTGGGTCCCTATATTTATCCGGAGGAAGCATATTGAGCTTCCCTGGAACTTTGCCAATCAAAGCATCTCCTAATATCATGACTCCTTTTTCTTTTAGGAAAAATGCCGATTCGCCGGGCGACTTCTGGTTTTCAAATTTAAATGTCATAAGTCCACCTGGCAAAGCATCCCCGTCTGCAAAGGTTTTATCGGCTGTTCCTTCCAAGCCTGCCGCATCTTTTTCATTTATCAATACGGGAACATCCAGTTTCTTTCTCACTTCATCACATTCTCTCGCATGGTGAACATTGGTGAGCAAAATTGCCTGCAATGGGTGCTTCGAGTTTTTACCCGCTAAACTCTCCAGCTTGGCAAAAGCTTCTTCCGACATTCCAGGCGGATCGATTAGAACCGACTCACCCGCAGAGATAAGCAAGTAGCCGTTAAAATTTAACTGCTTCTCTTCAGAAAACTCATGCCAGGTAAAGATACCAGGAAGAATTTCTTTCATTTTATTATTTCCTTATTAAAAATTTTTAATTTTAGTTTTTCTCTTTTTGGACGAAAATAAGAGGATGCCTCCAGCTTATATTTTCTTGCTGAACAAATCGCGTCCCGTGAGGCTTAGACAATACTTTAAAGATAAGAGTTTGATGTAACGAATCAGCAATGGGGGAAGTTTTACTTTCGGGAATATGTAAAGGCGTCGGGGTCATAAAAGTTTTTCTCCCCTGCCCTTCTGAGTCCGATTCATTTTTCAATAGCTTTCCAACAAAAGGGGGTTTTCTTTTTAGACCGACCAGAAAAACATTGTCTTGAGCGGGGGAATCTAATTTGGAAAAAATGGCAATCGTGTTTACACCAAAATAGGAGGACATGGATGAGTCTTTTATCTCAACACCATAACTGGAATCAGGCAGTTCCATCGGTGCTGTTATTTTGATATAATTCTTGTTATTGAAAATCTTTTCTTCCCACTCGTGACCAGGCTCCCACCTTTCCTGGTCATAGGATAGCGAGACAAGGGGAATGGTTATCAACTGCGGGTTCTTCATTGATTGGCAATATTAAATATTGATAAAAAAATTCTGCTCCGGTTTTTTAGAACCGGGGAGATCTCAAAAAAATTCAAACCATTCTACGCTCTGCTCCGGAATTGGAGCCTTATACAAATTCAAGCAAATACATTTTACACAATTACCCTATGAATGATTCAAGATATCAAGAGGCCCTGGAATATTTATACAGCCTCACACATAGCGGAATAAAACTGGGACTACAAAACACCTCCCGGCTTTTACAACATTTTAACAACCCACAGCTCGGCATCCGCACCATCCATATAGCAGGAACCAATGGCAAGGGTTCTACCGCAGCTATTACCGAATCAATTTTAAGAGCAGCTGGATTAAAAACAGGACTCTATACATCCCCTCACCTTCTCGATTTTCGCGAACGCATTCAAATAAATCGCAATCTGATTGAAAAACAGGATGTCACCCAATTAATACTAAAAATAAAAAGTGCCGCAGAAAAACTCGAGATACCCGTGACTTTTTTTGAATTCGGCACTGTCATGGCCTTCCTCTATTTTAAAGAGCAGAATACTGATGTGAACATTTTGGAGGTGGGGTTGGGAGGAAGGCTCGATGCCACCAACCTATGTGAATCAGATATTTCCATAATCACCTCAATTTCTCACGACCACATGGAATATTTGGGGGACGACCTCAAGCAAATTGCTTTCGAAAAAGCTTCCATTATCAAGCCAAGCGGTACAGTTTTTGCTCATATACCAGATAACGAAATATTCAACGTTGTCAATAGTTTGGCCCAAAGTCGAGAGGCTTCGGTTTACAGGTTAAACAGCGAGTTTAAAGTAACTCAAAGTGAAGCCGAACAAGGCCATCAGATATTCGATTTTATTGGCGAAAAAGATGAGTTCAAAGGCCTGAAATTACCCCTAATCGGTCAATTTCAGGCCCAGAATGCAGGTTTAGCCATTGCCGCCTGTCTGAAGTTTTTTGAGAGTATTAATGAAAATGACATTAGAAAAGGACTAGAAACGGTTCAATGGGAGGGTCGGCTTGAGGTTGTTTCCGACCACCCCACAGTAATTTTGGATAGTGCCCATAATGAAGCTAGCGTCAGGAATATGACGTCAGAGCTATGCAAAAACATTAAGTTTTCGCGTTGTCTAGTCGTACTTGGGCTCATGAAAGACAAAGAAATTGACAAAATTATAAAAATTTTGAGCCAATTTGGCGACCGTTTTTATTTAGTTCAGGTGAATCCTCCCAGAGGGGAGGACCCAGAGAAGTTGCAGGAAAAATTTAAAAAA
Source organism: Nitrospinaceae bacterium (assembly GCA_029261635.1). GTDB lineage: Bacteria > Nitrospinota > Nitrospinia > Nitrospinales > VA-1 > UBA8687. Next base: position 2,589 of record JAJDAW010000180.1, on the reverse strand, counting down.
TATAAGAAACCGGTTCAGGTATCAGAAAGTGTTCCAAGTGCGCTACAGGCAATCAAAGAAATTTCAAATCCAAGCGATTTGGTCTGTATCACAGGGTCTATTTTTACCGTGGCCGAAGCTAAAAAATATTTTCAATATGAAAAAAGCTTTTCTAATTCTGGGAATTCTCCTCGCTCTGGCAAATGATGCATCTTCCAGTGATGACGTCCAAACTATCCCATTAGAACCTACTGACACTGTTTCTTCTCCGCAAGAAGTTGATGCAATGCCTCAGAGTTTTGACCGGATCTATTCGGATGACGAAGTTTTCCTAACGGAGTCCGGGTTCAAAATACTGCCTGGCTATATCCCAAACTGGTTTTGGGCGGATGGCACACCTCTTACCCCAATTGAATCCGAAGCACTGGATCAAAAGTTTGGGCCCTCCACACCAGATGACTCTCCTGAATGGTATTGGGGGGATGGCAAGCCTTTGTCTGCGTATGAAACTACCCGTATGCCCGGCCCTCTAAATTTCCCCGAATGGGTTAAAAAAGATGACCAACGCAAAAGCTCCCTCAAAAAAAATGGCAAAAGAAGACGCGCAAAAGATGAAATATCCATTCTCGCTGACCATGTAAGACAAAACGTAAAAAAGGAAATTATCTGGGCATGGGGAAGAGTAAAAATCCGGATGGAAGACAAAACGATTCAAGCAGATAAAATCAAAATCAATAATAAAACAGGGAAAGGCGAGGCCAAGGGCAACGTTATCATCCGGAGTAGCGATGGTACCCGGTTGAAAGCTAACAAATCGCGCTTCAACATTAAAAACCAGAAGGGAACAATTCTCCAAACTCGAGGACGGCTTGGAAAAACTCATTACATAAAAAGCCGTGAGCTATCTCGACTTTCAGATACCCACTATAAAGCCAAATCTGTTTCACTCACCACTTGTACGGGGAAGTTACCCGACTGGTTATTTGAAGCCGAGTCCATGGATATCATTACAGGTGACCGTGTAGTTTTCACGGGGGGAGTTTTAAGGATAAGAGATGTTCCGGTACTCTATATTCCTGCTGGTTACCTGCCCATGGACCAGGATAGAAAAAGCGGATTGCTATTCCCCTCATTTGGTAACAGTGATATCGATGGGGCTACTCTCAACAATGAATATTTCTGGGCCATTGATGACCACTCCGATGCAACCTTTAAACTGGGGTACAGAAGTAAGCGTGGCTTTTCACCTGGAATTGAATACCGATACACTCCCAGCCAGACAACTCAGGGAATTTTTAGCGGATTACTTATCGATGACAAAATAACAGGTGAAACATTTTGGAAGGTGGATGCAAAACATTCGCAGAAGTTACCTATGGGTTTTCAATTCGATGGAACTCTGGATCTGGAAGGAAAAGAATTCAACAAGACTTTTAACGACGACACCAATCAAAGAAATCGTCGTATTTCTAATTCCCATGCAACCGTTAGAAAAAGTTGGGATACCGGTAGCTTGGAAATCCTTACACGTTTTCGAGACAGCACCGATATTGCCAGCGATCAGACCCTCGGAGAGCTACCGCAAATAACGTATAAAGTTCAAAGGCAAGCTATCGGAGACTCTGAGTTTTATTTTAATCAGGACACCAAGTTTACATCCTTCTTAACCGACCTCAATTCCGATCCGGACATTGACGATAATTTTTTAGTTCAGAGGCTCGATTTTCATCCACAACTCACCCGCAGCTTTGCATTAGCACCTTGGCTCAGCTTTACGCCAACTTTGGGTGTGCGCGAAACCCTCTATAGCAAAGGCCAAAATGACGCAGACTTCTTTTCTCGCGAAGCCTTGGATCTGACTGCATCTCTTAAAGGACCTACGTTTGAAAAGGTCTTCGAGACCCGCAACAAACTCATTCCTAAAATCAAACATCTACTCGAACCCAGGCTTACACTTAATTATATTCCTGATCTCGATAGAAAAGATAAAGATAAAATACAAACATTCGATGCCATAGATTCGATCAGCCCTCAAAGCTTGGTCACCTATTCGTTGACCCAAAGGATATTGCAAAAAGAAGCGGATGGAAAAGGTGACTTTAACACCCGCCAAGTATTAAGATTCGATGTCAGTCAGAGCTTTGACCTCCGAGAAGCAGGCAGACTCGACACAACTGACGATCCTAGCGAACCTTTCTCCGATGTCCGTTTCGATCTGGATAGCAGACTTGTCGACCCTCTCTTACTAAACTTTGATTCTACTTATGACTTCAACGATAACGTTTTAAAAACTTTCAACTTCCAAATTGGATTTAGACCTATGGAGGAAGTTACTCTTTATATTGAAAGACGATATACCCGTAGAGCCGATGTATCCACCGTGGCCACACTGGATTGGGATTTCAAAAAAGGATGGAATTTTAAAGCAAGCACAAGACTCGATGAAAAAACCGCGACCCATAGGGAAACTAATTTAAGTTTGCTGTATGATAACCCCTGCAAATTTTGGTGATTTAATCTTGACTTTATCAAAATTAACATATTGTAATTGAATTCTTGTTATATTGAGTGTGTCAGTGTTATAAAATTTTTATCTGGTATGACTTTTTG
>JAJDAW010000179.1 GCA_029261635.1 Nitrospinaceae bacterium | reverse complement strand
TAATGCAGTCAATACCGAGAAAGTCGATTGCCAATTGTCGAATTTGTGGAAGTCGTTCCATGATACGCGCTTCGCCAAGATGTCGAAGATCGAGATTGATACAGTCTTCACCGTTGACACCGCGACCTGCATCAATTTCACTTTGCTCGGCACGAGAAACAATATCACGTGGTGCAAGTTCCATTCGGGAAGGTGCATAATTTTCCATGAACCGCTCGCCTTCATGATTGAGCAGGTAAGCCCCTTCCCCACGAGCCGCTTCAGAAAACAAAATACCCTGACGGAATAATCCGGAAGGGTGGAACTGAACAAATTCAGGATCTTCAAGTGGAATGCCAACTTCAAGCGCTGCTATCACACCATCAGCAGTACTGGCGAAGGCATTGGATGTAATTTTAAATACGCGCCCATAACCGCCGGTACAAAAAACCACCGCCTTAGCTCTTATAACTTCTACTTCTCCCGTCTGAACATTACTGACGACAACCCCGTTACAACGATCGCCATCAACAATGAGAGAATGCATATACCATTCATTATAAATTTTGACGGACTTCTCATTCTTCATCAACTGCTCGTGAAGAGCATGCAAAATAGCGTGTCCGGTTCGGTCGGCTGAAAAACAGGCGCGGGGTTTGGAGTGGCCTCCAAAACTACGTTGGGCTATCTTTCCTTCTGGAGTGCGACTGAATACGCAACCCATATTTTCTAGTTCATAGATAATTCGGGGAGCGGCCTTGACGTACTCTTCAACGGCATCTTGATCGTTGAGAAAATCACCGCCCTTGACGGTATCATACATATGCTCTTCCCAACTATCCGGCTCGGAATTTCCAAGTGAGGCGGCTATTCCTCCCTGCGCGGCTCCTGAATGTGAACGGGAAGGATAAACCTTGGTCAACACAGCGACATCAAGCTCTTTAGATGCTTCAAGAGCGCAACGCATACCAGCCAGACCGGCACCAATTATCACAACATCATGTTCAATCACAAAAACACCTCAAAACAGGGCCTACTTATTAATTCTTATCATAATGATAAGGCAAACTTTGCCAAATCATCTCGGTTATGGCTATATTCCGAATCGCCCACATAAAAACCACTGAAAAATCAAAGAAAACCTAGCTGGATTTCGTTCGGGGAGGTTGTTAATCTGGGCACTTACCGGACATAAAATCGAGGGAGAATTTAAACATTTCCCCCCCTTGAAAGTCAAGCAAAATGAAATTGGGGTTGCAAAACCTCGGCAAGCCCATCATAATAAGATCTGCCAACGAGAGCGAATAGCAAGCTATTGAAACTTAAAGGCTCTAGACCCCCTCCGCCCGCTAGCCACAAAGACAAATGGCAATAACCCATTAGGCCGAGAATACGTTTTCCCGTTACGCAATAACCTTACAAATTATTCGCGGTCATAACTGCGACATGGAGTATTTTTTTGGAACTTCTTAATTTCGAATCTTTACCACTTCCCGAACCCCTTTTGAAGGGCATTCGAGACGCTGAATTCAAAACCTGCACCCCCATTCAAAGCAAATCGCTTCCCATTACTCTGTCGAAAAAAGATCTTGCAGGGCAGGCACAAACCGGAACCGGTAAAACCGCCGCTTTTTTAATCACTCTTTTTACGCGACTGCTGGAAAACAAACCAGATCCAGCGGAAAAAGGCAAAGAGGGTCCGCGTGCGTTGGTGCTGGCACCCACTCGGGAACTGGCGCGACAAATTGAAAAAGATGCCCTGGTGCTCGGCAAGCATTGTGGCTTTAAAACAGCTTGCATCATAGGCGGAGTCGATTATGAAAAACAACGTAACCAGATAAAAGCCGGAGTGGATGTTCTCATCGCCACTCCTGGCAGACTGATCGATTTCTACAAGCAACGATTCTTCAGCCTGAAACGAATTGAAGTGCTGGTCGTAGATGAAGCAGACCGTATGTTCGATATGGGTTTCATCGTAGACTTGCGCTTTCTCTTCCGTAGCTGCTCTCCATACAATAAACGACAGACCATGTTGTTCTCGGCCACGCTAAATTATCGGGTTATGGAACTATGCTATGAGCATATGAACAATCCCACCAAAGTGGTGATTGAACCAGAAAAAGCAGTGGTCGATGAAATTAAACAATCTCTTTTTCACGTTGGGCAACACGAAAAATTCAACCTTCTGTTGGGACTATTGAAAAAGGAAGAAGGAAAAAAGGTTCTCATTTTCTGCAACACCAAGGTAGAAGCAGAACAATTGGAGTGGAAGCTGAACCACAACGGCTACAACTCGGGGCAAATAAGCGGCGATCTTCACCAGAAAGCCCGCATAAAGGTATTGGAAGATTTTCAGAAAGGCGATCTCTATATTCTGATCGCTACCGATGTTGCATCGCGCGGATTGCATGTCGATGACATAACCCATGTTATCAACTACGACCTTCCGCAGGACGCAGAAGACTATGTTCACCGAATCGGTCGCACAGCCCGAGCTGGGAAAAAAGGCACCGCCATCACCTTATGCTGTGAAGATTTTGCGCAACATCTAGAGCGTGTCGAAGTTTACTTAAAGAAAAAAATTCCGGTTGCCTGGGCAGAAGAAGAATTATATCTAGACGAAAAACCAGGTACTCCACCCCCAAGAAAACGTCGCCGCACATCTCCACCCAAAGCAAAAACCAGTTCCGGCAATCGTCCTCGTAATGGAAAAGGACCCCAGCGAAGACGCCCCCCAACTAGAGCACGTTCTACCTCCTAGTCAAATCAATCCGCTTCAATCAGTTTTTGAAATTCTTTTTCATCGAGAACAGCTATTTCAAGTTTTTTCGCCTTGGCCAATTTCGATCCAGCATCTTTTCCTGCCACGATGTAATCTGTTTTTGCTGAAACTGCTGAGGTAACCCTTCCCCCCAACGATTCGATTTTTTCCTTAGCGTCATCGCGAGAAAACTCAGAGAGAGTTCCCGTCAGCACAAATTGTTTTCCTGTCAATGCACTCCCCTCATTCCCAATGATCTCCTGTTCCTCCATCACAACGCCAGAACTGGCAAGAATTTCTATATCCTTTAAATTGACGTCTTGGTCTAGAAAACTTTTCAAGCTTTCAGCGATCACCGGGCCAATCTCCATCACCGTTTCCATATCTTCGAAAGACGTTTCCTTTAATGCTTTAATAGACCGGAAAGTTTTAGCCAGAGTAGAAGCGGCTCTTTGTCCGACATGCCGTACCCCCAATCCAAAAATTAATCGGGCTAACCCTGCGGACTTACTTTTTTCGATTGCATCGATCAGGTTTTGCGCCGATTTCTCAGCAAGACGTTCGAGGCTGGCAACCTCTTCTTGTTTCAAGGTATACAAGTCTGAAAAATTTTTAACACGGCCCGACGCCACCAGCTGGTCGATCACTGCCGGACCCATATGGTCAATATCCATGGCTTTGCGCGAGGCAAAGTGTTTGAGACGTTCCTTCAACTGCGCCGGACAGGCGGCATTAACACACCGCCATGCGGACTCGCCCTCTGAGCGGAAGATTTTTGTCTGGCACTCCGGACAGAGTGTCGGCATCTGAAACGGCTGGTTACGCTTACCCTTGAGATTGACCACACGAACAACTTTAGGGATGATCTCTCCTGCCTTTTCTATAACAACCCGATCTCCAACTCGGATATCTTTTTTCTTTATCTCATCTTCGTTATGCAAGGTCGCGCGGCTGACGGTAGACCCAGAAACAAAAACCGGTTTTAAATTTGCAACAGGAGTGATGGAACCCGTACGCCCTACCTGACAAACTATTTCAAGAACTTCCGTTTCTGCCTGTTCAGCTTCATATTTATAAGCAACCGCCCACCGTGGAAACTTAGAGGTATATCCCAGTTTTTTTCTATACGATAAAGAGTTTAATTGAATGACCAATCCATCCACTTCATAATCCAGATCGTTCTTTTTCGTTCGCCATTCTTCTACAATAGCGAGCGTTTCTTCAATATTGGAACACTGCCGGTTATGTTCATTCACTGGGAATCGCAGGGACGCAAGTTTTTCCTGTAACTCGGAATGAGTTTCGCAAATATTATTATCTAAAAACCCCACCGAATAAATAAAGACACTCAGCTTTCGTGAATCGGTAATCGCAGGGTCGAGCACTCTTAAAGCTCCCGCCGCCGCGTTTCTTGGATTTACGAAGGGGACTTCCCCTGCCTCTTCACGAAGGGCATTTACCCTTTCGAATTCTTTCCGTGGCATATAAACCTCACCCCGTACTTCAATTTTTCTAAAGGGTTCAGCAGGAATTTCGAGTGGTATAGATCGAATGGTTTTCAGGTTTGCAGTAACGTCTTCTCCCTGCACGCCATCTCCACGCGTTGCTCCCCGCACCAACTTTCCATCTTCATAGGTAAGGGAAACAGCCAAGCCATCAAACTTCAATTCAACAACATATTCAATGGAACTCTCTTCAACATCGGGCAAACCTTTCACTATGCGCTGGTGGAATGCACGCACCTCATCCACATTGAATGTGTTATCCAGACTGAGCATCGGAACCGGATGCACCACCTTCTGGAATCGTTCATCTACTTTTCCGCCAACCCGTTGAGTCGGGGAATCGGCAGTCACACATTCAGGGTATTTACCTTCAAGCTCTTTAAGGCGATTATATAGAGAGTCGTATTCTCTGTCAGAAATTTCGGGGGAGTCTTTAACGTAATACTGGTGATCGTGCAGGTGGATTTTGCTTCTCAGTAATGCGACTTCTTTTTTTTCTGTTTCGTTCATTCAAGGTTCCAGCGTTACATAATATCCCTGCCGACATCGTTGCACCAGTAACATTATACGGTCCGGGTTATTCAAATCAGCAATGGCTTTGTTATATTCCTCTTCATTATCAACTCTATCCTGGTTTACTTGCCGAATGATATCTCCCGTACTGATGCCTGTTCTATCACCAGCACTTTTGGGAACAACATTCATAACCACCATACCTTTGCTTGTTGCCAGTCGATTACTTCTGGCAAAACGCGGGTTATTCTGCTGCACTTTAAGGCCCAGCCAATTTTGGGTAAACTCTGCAACATATTGTTTGGGAATTGAGATAACGCGAACAACATATTCAAGGCTTTTACCATCGCGTAGAATTGAAAAACGAACATTATCGTCTACAGTATAAGAGGCCATTCGCCCACGGAAATCGGATTTATTTGTCACCTCATGGCCTTCAATCGCCAAGATTATATCACTTCGTTTCAATCCCGCCGCTTTTGCCGGACTTTTTTCAGCGACACGAACTACCAGTACGCCTTTTTTTCTACCGAGTTTAAAGTGTCGCGAAAGCTGTGGGTCCATCTCCTGCACAGAAACTCCAAGCCAACCCCGCCTCACTTTTCCGAAGTGGATCAACTCATCAACAACTCGTTTGGCATCGTCGATGGGAATGGCAAAGCCAATGCCTTCTGCTTTCTGATAGATGGCTGTATTGATACCAATCAACGATCCATTGATATTCAAAAGAGGGCCTCCACTGTTCCCCGGGTTGATGGATGCGTCTACCTGGATAAAGTCGCTATATACCTTATTTTTCCCGGCTCTTAT
>JAJDAW010000178.1 GCA_029261635.1 Nitrospinaceae bacterium | reverse complement strand
ATGAAGTTACGATTCAATCGGGGATGGATGTGATCACGGTTTTAGCTGCGGAATCAGATATTGAACGGGCAATCCAGGAGCAGTATGGGGTTGCAGCTTCTATTAAAGCGGCGGTAAAAAGCCTCGGTGTTCAGGAAGAGAAAAAAGAGGAGGCTGCGGCTTTTATATCGGGTGATGCAGGCCCAGCCACAATCGATGCTACAGAAGCGCCAGTGGCCAAGCTTGTAGAAATGATCCTCAAGCAGGCATTGGACGATGGCGCCAGTGATATTCATATTGAACCCACAGAAGACTCACTGAGTATTCGTTATCGTATTGACGGAGTTTTGTTTGAAGCGACGAAACCACCGAAGTCGGTGGAGTCGGCTTTAATATCGCGCATCAAGGTTCTGGCTAAAATGGATATCGCCGAAACGCGAGCCCCGCAAGATGGTGGATTCTCTGCCAGACTCGGACCGAAAGAAATCGAACTGCGTGTTTCCACATGTCCTACCATCTATGGCGAGAATATGGTTTTGCGTATTCTCGATAAGTCTAAACTACTTGTCGATCTTCAGGGTTCAGGATTGATAGGGCGCAGCTTGGAAAAGTATCACGAACTTTTGGATAAACCTTATGGAGTTATTCTGGTAACGGGCCCGACGGGTAGTGGTAAAACCACGACGCTTTACGGTTCTCTTGCCAAACTCAATTCGCCGACAAGAAATATAAAGACCATTGAAGATCCTGTGGAATATAGGTTGGACGGTATTCGCCAGACGCAAGTGAACCCGAAAGCTAATATTACTTTTGCCACAGGACTTCGCTCTTTGATGCGCCAAGATCCAGATATCATTATGGTGGGTGAAATCCGAGATACGGAAACAGCAGAAATCGCTATTCAGGCGGCGCTAACCGGTCACCTGGTGTTGAGCACTTTGCATACCAATGATACCCCAGGCGCACTTTCTCGTCTTTCAGATTTGAAAATCGAACCTTTTCTATTAGCGTCTTCTATTGTCGGAGTGTTGGCGCAACGATTGGTTAGGAAAATTTGCACACAGTGTAAGGTGCAACACGAACCGACGGAAAAAGAGTTACAAGTTTTGTTTCCCAAGGGAGATCGGCAACCTGTGACGCTTTTTCACGGTGCAGGTTGCAAGGCATGTAAAAAAAGTGGCTATGCGGGTCGAATGGGAATATTTGAAATATTGGTTATCACGGATGATATTCGGGAACTGGTTCTTAAAAAAGCAGCACCGATGACCATACGAAAAAAGGCCGTGGAAACTCAAGATATGAAATCTCTTCGCGAGGATGCTGTTGCAAAAGTGTTGTCTGGGTTGACGACAGTGGATGAAGTAAACCGTGTGACCTTCGCGGATTTGGAATCGTAATTTTTTTCCTTTCTCATGCCGGGTGCCCTGAGTTTTTTGGGTTTAACCCGAAAATCGATGGTATTTTATGGCCCAAAGTCCGGACACAAATAACCATTGGTTTTATTTTCTATTTAAAAAAAGACTTCCTGTCAGTCTTTATTTTATCGTTCCTCTTGTTGTCGCTCTCATAGCTTTTGCCTCGGGCTTCATCGGCCTGGTTCTTTTGGAACAATTTCTGGAAAGCAATCATATATCATCCCTTTCACCAACTATAAGGACGGAGGCAAGTCGGCTTCTAGCGTGGACAAGATTTGAGGTTCTTGTCTTCACCACGTTGGGAGGGGTCGCCGGGGTTGGCATTGTGTTTGCAATTTTGAATCCACTTAGAAAAATTCTTGAACGCGCTCGCAAGATGGCGGAAGGAGATTTCAGCTCTCGTTTGGAAGCGCAAGGACTGGATGAATTAGGAATTCTCGGAAAAGATTTCAACTTGATGGTTTCATCGTTGAATGATTATTTTGTAGACAGTATGGCTGGCGGGTGGATTCTTTTAAATACCGAAGGAAAGATTATTTCTGCCAACCGTGGAGCATTAAATATTTTGGAATGCGAGTCGGAAGATCTAGTCGGGAAAGCCTATGAAACCTTGTTTGATTTTTTAAACATCGACCCGGTTATGGGTGCGCGGGTTAAGGAAGGTATTCAGAACCAAAGAGAGATCGCGGCAAAAGAATTCGAGGCGAGTTTGAAAGATGGCAAGGTTGCCACGCTTTCACTTTCTACTTCTTTATTGCAAGACAAGAATGATAATTTTGTCGGAATGGCTATAACTTTAAAAGACCTCACGCGCGCAAATGAGATCACAGAAAAAATGCAGCGGGCTGATAAGCTCGCCGCATTAGGTGGAATGGCGGCAGGGTTGGCGCATGAAATCAGGAATCCTTTGGGGTCTATCAAAGGGTTAACGCAATTGCTCGGCGAAGAGTTTAAAGATGGTGCGCGCGCACATACTTATACAAAAACCATGATTCGAGAAATCGATCGTATCAATGGTGTGGTGACGAGCCTGCTTCATTTTTCACAGCCTGCCCACAATGAATTTCATTTTTGTAAAATCAATAACTTACTGGAACAGGCACTGAATCTTCTACAATTAAATATTAATAAAAAAAAGGTGCGGGTTATGCAGGTGTTAGACCCTCGCCTGCCAGAATTTTGGGGAGATGGTGAAAAACTGACTCAGGCATTTTTAAATCTGTTGTTGAACGCAGTGCAGGCGGTAAATGAAGGCGGAGAAATTAGATTAATAACTTCCTTCGACCTGACCAAAGGAGATGGGGTTATTTTTGTTCGAGTCAAAAATACGGGTAAGCCAATCGACCCTTCCATTGTTTCGGTCCTGTTCAATCCATTTTTTACTACTAAAAAAGAGGGTACGGGTCTGGGCCTTCCGATTACGCATCAGATCATCTCTCTACACGGCGGAACCTTGATACACGAACGCTCTGTCGAGTTTACAGAGTTTAATATTGAATTGCCTTTGGTTAAAAAATCTGAGGTGAAAAAAACATTAACCGAATCTACTCATGAAGCCTGAAATCGCCTTTATAAAAAAACCCGGAAAAATTTTAATCGTCGAAGACGATGAAGGAATGCGATTTTTCCTCTCGGAAGCTTTGCAGAAAGAGGGCTATAGTTTTCACTCTGTTGAAAGTGGAGAACAGGCACTCAAGGAAGTTGAAAAAGAACCTTTCGATCTGATTCTTTTGGATTACAACCTCCCGCAAATGAATGGAATGGAGACATTCGTCCGACTCAAAGAAAAGGCATCGGAACAGGTGGTTATTTTGATCACCGCGTTTGGCAATAAAGATCTTGCTGTTGAAGCTATGGAACAGGGAGTGTTTGATTATTTCAATAAGCCTCTCGATATCAGCGAGTTCAGAGTGGTCATCCGGCGCGGACTGGAACGCGCCTTTATGCAAAAAGAAGTCAGTCGCTTGCGAGAAAGTGTCGGGTTCGATCATATTTTAGGTCAGAGTCAGGCGATTCGCGATGTCATCGATCGGGTTCGCAAGGTTGCAGACAGCGATGTCTCGGTATTGATTCGCGGTGAAAGTGGTACCGGAAAGGAACTAGTAGCGCAGGCATTGTTTTCCCATAGCCAAAGATATTCAGGTCCGTTTGTAAAAGTGAATTGTGCCGCCATTCCTCAGGAGTTGATGGAGGCAGAATTTTTTGGTTACGAAAAGGGTGCGTTTACCGGAGCCCACAAACAAAAACGTGGGAAATTTGAGCTGGCCAATCACGGAACTTTATTCCTTGACGAAATAGGTGACATGCCGCTGGTCACGCAAATGAAAATACTGCGTGTGATTCAAGAAAGTGAATTGGAAAGAGTCGGTGGTGAGGAAAGCATCCCCGTCGAGTTTCGTTTGATCTCCGCTACACATAAAGATCTGGAAAAAGCTGTAGCCGATGGCGATTTTCGTGAAGATTTATTTTATCGCCTGAATGTTGTTTCGGTTGTTTTGCCTCCGCTTAGAGAACGTAGGGAAGATATTCCTCTATTGGTGAACCACTTTTTGGATATCTATAGGAAAAAGTTTAAAAAAGAATTGGAATCATTTTCCAAAGAAGGAATGGAATCGCTATTGCATTATTCTTGGCCAGGCAACGTGAGAGAGTTGGAAAATGTTATTCAACGATGTTTGGTTCTGTCTTATGGTAAGATAATGGAAAATAAGGAGCTACTGGAGATTTACCCGAATCTTTCAGAGGTGGGTCAACATGTTCCTACAGGTCTTGGATTGCAGAATAAACTCGAAGCTCTAGTGTCTGGAGCAGAAGAAAAGCTAATTCTGGAAGCTTTGCAAGAAGAAAACTGGAAGCGACAGGAAACAGCCGATCGCTTGGGAATTAGTCGCAAAAGTTTGCACAATAAAATGAAGAAATATGGAATTGAATAGTTAGTCTCCCTCATTAAAAGAGACTGGGATGATTTACCATTTGCCGCAAAAATAACTATGCCGCTATTTGAGTACAAAGCCAGAGACCGGATGGGTGCAATGATCGCAGGAAACATGGATGCCCCAGATGCCGATACCGTAAGTCAAGAGTTGGGCCGCATGGGGCATTTTCCTATCAAGATCAAGTCTACCGAAACGGCTGAAGCCAATACTGAAGAAAAAATCGATCCGTTAGAGCGATTTCAGAAAGTTAAACCGCAGGAACTGGTTTTGTTCACGCGCCAGATGTCCACTTTGTTTAACGCGGGTATTCCTATATTGGGAATTCTCGTTGCTATGGAAGAGCAGGTCACCTCACCTAAGTTTAGGCGTACGGTGAAACAGATTCGCCTGGATATTGAAAGCGGTAACTCCATGTCTGAAGCGATGGCCAAGCAC
>JAJDAW010000177.1 GCA_029261635.1 Nitrospinaceae bacterium | reverse complement strand
CAACCCTACCCATAAGGGAGATTATAATTGCGGTCATAATATAAATTCCCGCAAAAGCAATTAGTTTTGCAATCGGCTAGCTAGGAATGCTCTCCATAAGAAGTAGGGACAAAACACCTTGATAATTGGAGGACATAAGATAACCGCCCAAATATGATAACAAGGAGAATACTTCTTTGACGAAGCCCTTAAACAGGGAAAATATTACACTCAAACCTATAACGGAATAAACAACAATGTCGAAGGTAGTCATAATTTATTGGAGGTATTCATTGAAAGTACCGCTCCATATTTTTTCAAAATCAATTTAAAAGATGATGTGAACTGTTCCGGGGTTATTTTGATTTCGCTTTCAAGAATTTCCAAGCTGGAATATTTTCCTTCACTGATTTCATCCAAGTTAATTTTTATCATAGCGTTTGTTTTGCAGGTATAGACTTGAACATGCTCCTGATAAGTTTCCTGACAGGGTTTGACTTTGTCTAAAGGCTTTAATATTGCATTTATACCAAGCTCTTCCCATAGTTCCCGATGTGCACATTCATCATAAGTTTCTCCCGAATCGACATGCCCCGCCGAAGAAGTATCCCACAAACCCGGTTTTTCATCTTTGGCCATGGATCTTTTCTGTAAAAACAACTCGTTTTCGGAATTAAAAACCAAGATGTGTATCGAACGGTGTAAAAGATTTTTTTGATGAATTTCTCGTCGAGTAGCCTGACCGATCACTTTATCCATTCTGTCTACGACATCATAAATCTCATCTTGATCATTGGTCGGCTTTGTCATCAAAGAATTTTTTATCAAGCTCCGTCTGGCCTTAAATAACTGAGCTTGCGGGGGAACACGCCTTCTTCACAATAATTATGCTGAACAAGAACTTTCACATCTTCAATCGCGTTCTTCGAGCCTTCAAATACTACGGTTTTATAACCTTTATCTGCAAGAGCTCCACCCGCTTGTAAAAGGCTCATAACCGATTTGGCGTTGTACTTATCACCATCAATAATCATATGCAGATCGCCTTCATGCTGTCGGGCAATCAGAGAAATATAAGTGGAAGGTCGGGCATGAAACCCCAAGGGTTGAGGGATTGCGACCTCAGCGCGAACATTTTGGACAAAACTTTTGAGGATGGCGGTAGCAATTTTATCTCCCTCACGTAAAAAATGTTGACTGAAATTAAAACCAAAATTTACAATATGCCCGAGAAGTTCATCCTTGTTAACCATTCGGGAAATGCTTTGCTTACATTCACCATGGCGGATATCGTCTTCATGCCGTTCATAAAAATGGCAAAGCCAGAGTATAACCTCCAGAAGATGCAGAGGCATGGAAACATAGCCTCTGAAATTGCTTAATTCTTTGTGTTCCTTTTCGAGGGATGTATTTTTTACATAGGTATCATATTCTGACTGCACACTATGAATATGCTCCTTATACATACGTGCAATTTTTTCATCTAATTTAGACGGAATTAAAGCTCGAAAAGTTTTAACATCATCTGACTTATTAATTTTCACTTCTTGAATCAATTTAGCTATCTTTCGATATTTTTGGCAAAGATCAATTACTCGCTCTCGTTCTTCCTTAATTTCTTCATCCAATATGTTTTTCGGAAGTCGCTTGTTAGACTCAATTTTGAAAAACTCATCGTCTGACCCCTTATTCACAGAACATTGTAATCCGTTAATAATTCCCGTGCGGACAACTTCGTCTTTCAAGTTCAGGATAGATTTGTTTATGAATACCAGTAAATGGTTGGCGGCCAAATGAAACTCTTCATCAATTTCCTTAGTTTCTTTCAATTTATAATAAGGATAACGATCAAGAATATGCTTGATATAAAAAGCGACAATCGCAAGGTTTCGAATGCAGGCAATATATTCGGAAAAAAAGGACCAAGCTTTATTTTCACGAGCCCCATGTTCATCCAATACGCTTTCGAGATATTCAGACTCTTGCATCAACCTCGAATAAATTTTCCTTGAAACGTCATCATTCCCTGCAACAATTTTCGCAAAATCATTGCTTACCATAAAAAACAGTTCAGAGGGTTCTTGAACTATATTCAAAAACTCATCTTCGGAAATGATCTGAAAAAGTGATTTGGGTTCCATAATATTGGCTGGACTAGTGTGCAAACGAAAAAACAGTAATAACTACAACCATATCATATATATAATTCAAAGAACGCTAAAAGCTTGAAGTTTTAGCAAGCATTTTTTGAGGGATGTACTTTTGCCAGGTCTCAAGATGGGAGTCTGGGCTGGGCGGGATAACAAATGGCACAAAACTATAATCGGGTTTGGTTGGTTTGCGCTTCAGCTTCATATCGATTTCCAAGGGCGTGCGATTTCCTTTTCTCAGGTTACAACTTTTACACGCTACAACCACATTCGTCCAATTGGTTTTACCACCTCTCGACTTGGGCATTATATGATCAACCGTTAAAGGATGGTCGGAGGTACCACAGTACTGGCAGGTATAATCATCTCGGCGTAGTATATTTTTCTTGCTGAATGCGATGCCATTTTTATGGTTGCGATGAACCATTTTTAAAACCCGAATCACAGTTGGAATGGCATAGTTTGTAGTGGGTGTTCGAACGTAATAATCAGAATTGTCAAGCTCTTCGGCTCTGCCACCAAAAACCATAATTAGAGCATGGCGGGCACTGCAAAATTGCAGTGGCTCATAAGAATAGTTCAATACTAGGCTTTTAAACGAATCCAGCATAATTCCCACCCTATAAGGCTGAACTGCTTGAATTAATTTACTCAACCACACAATTCTAAAAAGTTTACTCTTTCTAGTATTCAGCTGTCAACCGATTAGAAAACTTGAAACCTTTAGAGAATATTTCCCACCCCAAGCCTTGCTTGAGGATCTAGAACATTTTTGATCTTTTTCAAGTCTTCAATTCTTTTTTCCCCAACCATTTTATAAAAATATTTTTTCTTCTTCTTTCCTATTCCATGCTCGGCAGACACCGTCCCTTCCCATGAAATAATTTTTCTTGCTAGCTCGTCATATAAAGATTCGGCCAGTTTATGCTGCGAAGAATCTGGGAGTAGATTGATATGCAAATGATTGTCACCTAAATGACCAAAGATAACGTATGGAAGTCCTTTGCCGAAAAGCGT
>JAJDAW010000176.1 GCA_029261635.1 Nitrospinaceae bacterium | reverse complement strand
ATCGATGATGCTCGCATGGTTCAGTCTGTCGCTGATGATTGCATCCTTTTCATTGAATAATGTCTCAAATAAACCTGCGTTAGCGTCAAAGCAGGAAGAGTATAAAATCGTATCTTCCATTTCTAAAAATTTGGATACGCGTTCTTCAAGTTTTTTATGGATTTCGCTTGTGCCGCAGATGAACCTCACGGAAGCCATTCCGAACCCATACTGATCCAATGCCTCCTTACCAGCTTGAATTAAAATGGGATGGTTGGCCAAACCCAGGTAATTATTAGCGCAAAAATTAAGAACATTCCCTTGTTTGATTTTGATACGTGTTTGTTGAGGCGAAAGAAGAATGCGTTCTTCCTTATATAGTCCAGCAGATTGGATTTCTTGAAGTTCCTCTTTGAATAATTCAAATATATCGGATTGCATAATTCTCCTTAATCCTCTAAGAGCAGATAAGGGGTTTCATATTTAAAAATTATTTTGGGATACTTTTGAATGCTTTCTTCAAAAGTCTTTTTATCAAAAGAGTGAAAAGGAACTACAGTCCCTTCACCTTTATTCAAAATAATTTCATAAATCTTATCTTGAAGATCATGGCCTTTGGATTTTAAAAGGTTGCTGAGAATATACCAGGTTTGGAAAACACGTCTTCCCACCACACTGTGCAAAGATTTTCCATACATGATAATTTCCTGAAAATTTGACAATGTATAATCGCCTGCTGACAAACCAAATAAAATAATGTCTCCCCCTGCACGCGTACTGGAAATAGCTGTATTGAGAGCCTGGTTGCTTCCCGCCATTTCCATGGCTACATCAACGCCTTCTCCGTAACATTTCTCTCGAATAATTCGAACGATATCAAAATCAGGATCATAAGAATTTAATTTCTTGGAGGATGGTTGTACTTGAATCGATAAATCCAGGCCTAGAGACTCTGCCAATCTTAAATTTTCTGGGTTTGGATCGACTCCAATTATCACTGCCGCGCCCATGGCCCTTGCGACCAGTATGGAAAGTAGCCCTATCGTTCCACAACCAAAAATTGCCAGGGTCTTTCCGCGCAAATCTACCCGGCTACAAGCATGAACAGCGTTGCCAAGTGGCTCTTGTATGGCAGCCACTTCAGGGCGGATGAGGTTCGTGTCTGTTTTCCATAATTCTCGAGCTGGTAATTTCACTAGTTCTGCAAAACAACCGTCCGTAGATATACCGATTATCTTATGGTCGGAGCAGACATGGGCATCCCCAATTTTACATTGGTGGCAGCGACCACAAAAAATATGGGACTCTGTAGACACAATATCTCCAGGCTTATAACCATAATTCTTTTCAGAATAAGAACCCACATCAACAATCTCACCCAACAATTCATGTCCGCAAATTCGGTACGACTGGTTATCTGATTCCATTGAATCGAAAATCATGTCTTTAAATGCGTGACGAAACCAGATACCTTTATCCGATCCGCAAAAACCTGTATATAGAGGTTTTATAATTACTTTGTTCGCGTCATCTGGTTTTTTAGATTCGTTCAGCTCTGGCGAATCTACATCAGAAAATGTCATGCCCGTAGAGGTTTCCCAATCTTCCCGGGTAATATCAAGGGTCAAGGCTTTCATAGACGTACCTTAAGCATTAATTTATAAAGTGAAAGTTTCATTACTTAATTTAACAATCTCTCTATTTAAATTATGTTTTTATTTCCATAACATATCGATGAATTCCCAGGGCTGCACTCTTCCCAGCCCCCATTGCAGAAATTACTGTGGCTGCTCCAGTAACAATGTCGCCTCCTGCAAACACGCCAGGCCGCGATGTCAAATTGATATCCGGATCGGCTAACTCGATATGTCCCTGCGTATTCGTTTTTAAATCCGATGCGCTTTTTGCAATCAATGGATTGACCCCACTACCGAGTGCAATTATTAATGCATCCGCTTTTAATGAGAACGGTCCCTCTTTTACAGGATGAGGATATTTACGACCCGAGGAATCCAGCTCGCCTAACTCCATTTTTTGGCAAACAATCTCAGAAACCCAACCCTTGGCACCTTGTACTTCCAAAGGACTAACCAAAAACTGGAACTCTATCCCCTCAGCTTCTGCATGTTCGACTTCTTCCAACCGCGCCGGTAATTCTTCCCGAGAACGGCGATAAAGCAGCATCACCTTTTCGGTCGTAGGTAGTCGAAGAGCAGTGCGTGCGGCATCCAACGCGGTGTTGCCACCGCCAATCACAGCAAAGGTTTTATGGTTATGGATGGGTGTGTCGAACACCGGGAATTCCCAGGCATGCATTAAATTGATTCGAGTTAAAAACTCGTTCGCCGAGTAGACTCCGTTAAGGTTTTCACCTGGGATATCTAAAAAATAAGGCAGCCCAGCACCGGTTCCGATAAAGACAGCATTGAAACCATCTTCATGCATCAACTCATCCAGAGATTTAATTTTCCCGATCACATAATTAACTTTAATTTTTACACCGAGACGCTTTAGATAATCCAACTCGGCTTCAAGAATTTCTTTGGGTAGACGAAACTCTGGGATGCCATAGAATAAAACACCACCGGGTTTGTGCAAGGCTTCGAATATGACGACTTCATGCCCCCATTTAGCAAGATCTCCCGCAGCAGCCAAGCCTGCTGGGCCTGCCCCGATGATGGCAATTTTCTTTCCCGTCGAAGGTTCTATCTCAACCACGTCGACTTCCCGATGCAGTCGTTCGTAATCGGCTACGAAACGTTCCAGCTTTCCAATAGCAAGTGGCTCACCCTTTATGCCGATGACACAATGTTTTTCACATTGGTCTTCCTGCGGACAGACTCGACCGGTGACGGCAGGGAGTGCGTTAGACTCCTTAATGATGCGGGCTGCTTCAAGAAAATCACCTTCGGCAACCTGTTTGATAAAATCCGGAATTGCTACTCGAACGGGGCAACCGATCACGCATTTCGGTTTTTTGCATTGAATGCAACGTGAGGCTTCAAGTTGAGCCATAGCTGGGCTGTAGCCCAAACTCACCTCCTTGAAGTTTTTCTTTCTCTCATCAGGATTTTGTTCAGGCGCAGAAGTGCGTGGCTTTTTATTTCCCTTAGGCTGTGATTTTTTATCCATTTGAATAGTGCAATCCGATTAAGGGTTAGGTTGCTCTTGATGTTTCCACATGGCGGCAGGCTCCTCCAGTATCTTGTAAATATTTCTCCTTCGCTTCGGTTTCCTCTGGAACATAGGATTTTAACCGATTGAGCAGCCCTTCAAAATCAACTGCATGACCATCAAATTCTGGCCCATCCACACAAGCAAACTTCATTTCACCGCCAACAGTCACTCGGCATGCACCACACATCCCAGTACCATCTATCATGATAGGATTCAAGCTAACGAGGGTTGCAATTCCATAAGGACGAGTTAAATCCGCAACCGCTTTCATCATGACCAAAGGGCCGATAGCAATGACACGATCAATCGGTTCCTCTTTCTCGATCATTGACTGAAGAATATTCGTGACCCTGCCTTTCGTGCCATAGCTTCCATCATCTGTGACAACGTGAACTTCTGTTGAAGCATTTTTCATTTCTTCCTCAAGAATCACCCGTTCTTTAGTTTGCGCACCTAAGATGGAGATGGTTTTATTTCCCGCTTGAGTCAATGCACGAGCAATAGGGTGGATGGCGGCTATGCCAAACCCTCCTCCTACCAGCACCACGGTTCCGAATAGGTCTATTTCACTGGGGTTACCGAGAGGACCAACTACATCCAATATGAAATCCCCAACGCTCATAAGACTCATTTCCAGGGAAGTTTTTCCTACTGCTTGCACAAAAAAAGTAAGTGTTCCCGTAGCTGGATCGGTATCTGAAATGGTGATTGGGATGCGCTCTCCCACCTCATCTAGACGAATGATGACAAAATGTCCTGGCAAGGCTTTTCTGGCTATATCCGGTGCCTCGATGAGATAACGAAACACTTGCGAAGCCAAAAATTCTTTTCCCAAAATTTTAAACATGGTTATGCCTAAGTAAGATTAACGGCGACAACTCTCATAACCAATCCCTGCACTACGATCGAAAGCCCGGAAAACGATACTGGGATGGCAGCTTTAGGTTTGTTGATAGAGTTTATAATGACTATAAAATTTAGCAACATTGAAAATAACAATAGGTAGTATGGGTAATTTGACATTCTGTCCTCCCAATTAAAGCTTTTTTTAGGTAAGTCCAATGAGGATTTCAAAAAACTAAATCCTCCTTCTTTCTCTATATATAAGATATTTATTTTACTTTAATTATTCCTCAACAATAGGCTGCCTTGATACAATATTAAAGCACTTAAAAATAATTTCGATACAATTTGAGTAATCGATTTAAGAAGGGCTGGAAATTACTAGTTATGCCCTCGATTAAACTGTCTCAAATTCTTAAACAGAAATGCAATAGTAAATGGCTTCTTGGATTAAAGCATTTTTCGTTCTAATTTCTCTGACCTTGCTGGCTCCTGCTTCGGGGTCTGCTGAACTAACCGATCCGGTTTGGAGCAGAGTAACCCCTGAAGAGACGAAAATAATACGGTTTCATTTCTTCTGGTCCAAAACCTGCCCACATTGCCGAAAAGCTAAACCGTTTATCAATGAGCTGGCACACTCCTACGACTGGCTGGAGCTTAACTCCTATGAAATAAGTGAAAGCCAGGAAAATGCGGTGCTGTATAAAACCCTTTTGGAAAAAGTTGGAGGGGAAAAATTTGCAGTGCCCGCCTTTTTGTTTTGCGAGCAGATTATGGTTGGTTATATCAATGACCAAACAACCGGATCCCAATTGCGTGACAAACTTTTAAGTTGCCATGCATCTCTGGTTCAGGAAAGGAAAGAACCCTTGGAAAAGGGTGTGGAAACAACAAAATTCTCTCTGCCATTACTGGGTGATTTTGATCCGAAGAGCATGTCCTTACCTGTTTTTACGATTGTCATCGCTGGCATGGACGCGTTCAATCCCTGCGCTTTTTTCGTTTTATTATTAATGTTGAGTTTGCTGGTCAACGCGAAAGACCGGAAAAGAATGTTATTGATCGGCGGAATTTTTGTGTTTTTTTCTGGATTCATTTACTTCCTTTTCATGGCGGCATGGTTGAACCTTTTTCTTTATCTGGGAGAGATAAGATATATCACCCTAGTTGCAGCTTTAGTTGCAATAGGGGTGTCTATAATTAATATAAAAGATTATTTTTTATTTAAGAAAGGAGTATCTCTATCCATACCGGATAGTGCCAAACCCAACCTTTATGTACGAATCAGAAGGCTGATGAATGCATCCAGTCTGCCGACAATGATTTTGGGGACTATCATGCTGGCGATAGTTGCCAATTCCTACGAATTGTTGTGTACCTCAGGGTTTCCAATGGTTTTTACTCGTCTCTTGACACTTCATGACCTGACTTCCTCAAGCTATTATCTTTATCTGGTGCTATACAATGTTATTTATGTGATCCCATTGACGGTGATTGTATTGATCTTCACAAAAACGTTAGGGACTCGAAAATTGAGCGAAAAAGAGGGGCGTATTCTGAAACTCGTTTCCGGCTTGATGATGCTTGAGTTGGGAGTTTTGTTGCTTTTCGCCCCGAGCTTGCTCAGTCATTTGTTCACAGCAATAGGCCTGATAGCGATGGCTATTATAATTTCCGGCACTCTTATATTTTTTGACAAAAAACATAAATAACTGAGTTCAGTTGCTGACTCCAGCTGTATGGAATTTTTTGCTCAAATTATGATCTAAGACATAGAAGAGTTAAGATAAACGTGACTCAAACTCGGGCTAGAGAATTTAGCCCATTAACTTTCCTTAGTTTATGAAACCAATTATTGAAATAGCCAAAGAACTTGGGCTGAATGAATCCGATTTGATTCCCTATGGAACGGATAAGGCTAAGATTCGATTGGAGGTTTTAGAGAAATTCTCTAAACGTGGAAAAATGATTTTAGTCTCGGCTATTACTCCCACATCTGCCGGAGAAGGTAAAACCACAACCACTATTGGTCTTGGTCAAGCCATGGCTCAGTTAGGGGAATCTGTATGTCTGGCTTTGCGGGAGCCTTCGCTGGGACCTTGCCTCGGGATGAAGGGAGGGGCTACTGGTGGTGGGATGAGCCAGGTGTTACCGGTGGAAGATATCAATTTGCATTTCACCGGTGATTTTCATGCGGTCACTTCTGCACACAACTTATTGGCAGCCATGCTGGATAATACCATCCACCATAAAGGCCTTTCTGATATTGATCCGCGTCGCATTCTTTGGAGACGCGTTCTAGATATGAATGACCGTGCTTTGAGAAATATTATTGTTGGTCTGGGTGGCGTTATGCAAGGGGTTCCCCGCGAGTCCGGGTTTGATATTACTGCCGCTTCCGAGATAATGGCGATTCTGTGTCTTTCTGAAAGTTATGAAGATCTCAAGAATCGCTTGGAAAATATTCTGGTCGCTTTTACCTATCAAGGAAAACCCATCACCGCAAAATCATTGAATACTGTTGGAGCGATGGTGGCACTTTTGAAAGACGCTTTACTACCTAATCTAGTGCAAACCACTGAAGGAGTGCCGGCTTTGATCCATGGAGGACCGTTTGCCAATATTGCTCATGGATGCAATTCGGTTCTGGCTACAAAAATGGCGCTGGCACTAGCTGACTGGACTATCACTGAAGCCGGGTTTGGGTTTGACCTTGGAGCAGAAAAGTTTTTCGATATCAAGTGCCAAAGCGCAAAATTGGATACTGCAGCTGTGGTTCTAGTTGCAACTTGCAGGGCACTAAAGTCTCACGGCGGCATTGAAAAGTCCGATCTTGAAAAGCTAAACCTGCAAGCCATTCAAAAGGGGTTGCCAAACCTGGACCGGCATGTTGAAAATATTAAACAATTTTGCGAACCTCCCATTGTTTGTCTCAATCGCTTTGAGGGGGATCATCCTGAAGAAATTGCAATGGTTCAAAAGCATTGCGAAAATCATCTTCATGTTCCTTTTGCAGTGAGCAACGTATTTGAAGAAGGCGGAAAGGGAGGAAAGGAACTGGCAGAGAAAGTGATCTTCCATTCTGAAGAAAAGCATCAGCGTTTTTGTCCGCTTTATGATTGGGGTGAAGACGTGAAAACAAAAATATGGAAAGTGGCAAATAAGATGTATGGGGCTGAAGAAATCAAATATACCAAAAAAGCAGAACGCGATTTGAAATCCATCGAAACATTAGGGTATGGAAACCTCCCGGTTTGCATTGCCAAAACCCCTGCTTCGTTAACCGATGATCCAAAACGTTTGGGTCGACCAGAAAATTTTGCGGTCACTGTCCGTGAGATATTAATCGCTGCAGGAGCAGGATTCCTCATCCCGCTTACAGGAGATATATTGAGAATGCCGGGATTGCCTAAAAGTCCCCAGGCTGAGCATATAGATTTAAAAGGAAACAAAATTACAGGATTACGATGAAAGGCTGACTTGCCTTATGAATGATGAAATGGAAACGCTAAGACTGCTTTATATTGCCATTGGCCCCGGCATTGCAATCGCTGTTTTCATTTATTATTCCAACAAGCTGGATAGAGAGCCCAGCAAGCTTGCACTCAAAAGTTTTTTTCTGGGTGGGCTGGCAGTTTTCCCGACTTATTATTTTGAAGGTGTTGCTGAAGAAGTTTTAGGCATGCAAACCTTGCAGGGTGAGAGTTCTCCTTTTTTCTGGCCCAAAACCCTCCTATATGCTTTTTTCGGAGTAGCTCTTGCCGAAGAGCTATGCAAATTCCTTTTTTTAAAAGCTTTTATTTATGATGACAGAGAATTTAACGAACCCTTTGATGGAATTATCTATGGCGGTATGATCGGTTGCGGTTTCGCCACCGTAGAAAATATCATGTATGTCCTCCCACTCGGACAAGAGGTGGGGATTATGAGAATGCTCACCGCCGTTCCGGGGCATGCTTTCTTCGGCATCATCCTCGGCTATTTTATGGGACGAGCTAAATTTAGCATTAATCGAGTCAGGCACCTGATTCTTGGTCTTTCGGTGGTGGTCTTTCTTCACGGCCTATATGATACGGCGGCTTTTTCAAATACCACCTGGTCAATTTATCTGATTTTCGCAATTATTATTTTAGGAATTTATCTTGGATTAAAGGCAAAGAGAGAACTGGAAAAACTCGCTACGGTTATTGAGTTTTCTGCAAAACAATATTTCCCTTTAAAAGGTCGCAGGAAAAAGATACCTCTATATTTGCGAGATATTCGCTGTCTGTTATCGAAAGGGAAGCTCATTCCCGAAGACAACCTGGTTGATAAAAAAAGTGGGGAAATAAAGTCCATCCGAGAAATATTTTCCTCAAAAATTATTTCCCAATATAAAGGTTTGTCCAAAACCCCATTTTTTGGAATACCCATCAAACTTTTCCTGATCTTTTATCAGCTGACTTTTGGGCTTTATCTGTATTTTTGGTTTCTCGGCAATTATAGGGACTTTACCAGTTATAAAAAGTTAAAAATCAACCCAGAACTGCTGGCCCTTTGCTTATTCATTTTTACAATTCTTCCCTATTTTTTTTATGGGGTTACTCTGAATGTCTTGGGTCTAAGTCAAGCCCGTCCACTAGTAGATATATTTTTCAATTTGGCGGTGGCAGGTGTAGAGACGACCTTTTTGTATTTCCAGTTTCAAATGTTCTCTGATTTTCTAAAAAAGAAACTGGAAAAATCTTTTTCAGTTCCCGTAATTATCCTGAGCCTTTTTATTATCAGTGGGTTGAAAAAAATGTTGCCATCGACCATTCCTTATTACTTTATTTGGGAAATGGTTTTGATTCTTATGCAGGGAGGAGTTCTAGCTATTGTCCAGAGAGACTTAAATCTTTACTGGCAACTTGAAAATGAGCGGGTTCACAGCATACAATAGAACCCAATCAGTCCTGCAAAAAAATTGAGGAGGGCTTCTGCAATGATAAGGGTTAATTCTGAAGGAAAATGGCTTCAACAAATTTTTTTCAGAGTGACGTTTGCTTTCTGGGTGATGAATATCACAACTATACCCAGCTTCTCATCGGCAAATGAAATACCTCATTGCACACACAGACCTCCTTATGAAGCTCCTCCCTATAAAGAGCCTTTAAAAAAAACGGAACCCTCCAAGTTGCACTTGATTCTAAATGGTGATGGAACCCTTACGGACCCGGATTCAGGTTTGTTATGGACTCAAAAAGACAGTTACGCCGACTTGGGGAAATGCCTTAGTTGGCAGGAGTCTTTGGATTACGTTGAGAAGCTTGATACCGGAGGGTTTGCTGACTGGAGAATGCCTACCATCAGAGAACTTTCTACCCTTTATGACCCAACCAAAGAAAACAATATGGCGTGGGACCACAATCCAGAATATCCCCTCGCACTGGATGAACAATTTGCAGACGGATCAGCCTATTGGTTCTGGAGCAATGAAAACACCACTGCGGAAAAAAACCGAGGTTGCGCCAAAACTTTATATTTCGTTAAAGGACATATACATTTTCGCAATTTGAATCAATGTAATAACGGTGGTGTCCGCGCCGTGAGAGTTTTAAGTGATAGGTAATGAATATAGATTGATCCAGATACGCGTCTGATAAAAGTTAACTGTATTAAATGCGGGCTATTTCTTATGAGTAGAATAAGGTTTGTCGCTCTATTAGTGGCCATATTGGGGACATTGCTATTTTTTAATAACTATTTCAATCAACCCGAAACATGGGAAAGCGTAAATAAAAAAGGCTTGGCAGCATTTCAGGAGTCTCGCTACGCTGAAGCAGAGAAATATTTTAAAAAAGCCGTGAAACTCGGGGAAACCTTTCCCCCAGAAGGCTATCGGTTAAATTTCAGTCTCAATCAATTGGCTGAAATTTATCGGATTCAATCCAAATTTGCCGAAGCCGAGCAGGTGCTCAAGCAGCTTCTCGAGAGTTATAAAATAAGGTTCGGCCCAACGCATATTAATGTAGCTTTAACGCTCAATAACCTTGCGGCAAATTTTCGTGTGCAAGGTGAATTCAAAAAATCCGAAATTTTATTAAAACAAGCTTTGAATATTTTAGAAGAGTCTTTAGGAGCCGAGCACCCGGTCATGGGAAATATTCTTGAACATTATGCCCATTTACTTCATCAAATGAATCGCTCTGCCGAAGCAGAGAACATGAAAAAACGTTACCAAAAAATATACTCCAGACTGAGCATGGGAAATTGATGAGGGTGGGGGATGTTCAGAATGGAAAAGTGGAGAGCATCATTGAAGATGAAGTAGCTTTTATGGTTTCAAACCTTCTCCGCGCTCCCAAAGCACCGTATAATTCCAGAAAGTTATTGCCATGATCCGCTCCGCATAACCTCAGGCAATTTCAGCTCAAATTGTGGAATATTCCCCTCCCCCGATCGCTCTAATATATAGAGGAAAAAAATAATTCATCAAATGAAACCCGCTAACGTGTTTTGTTTTAAGAAAAGGGGGGTGTTATGCAAGATAGAACTGCTTCTGAAATTATGTCGTGCCCTGTGATTTCGGCTAAAAAAAATGCTTATGCACGCGATATTGCAATTGAATTTGTAACGGAACAGTACAGTGGGATGCCTGTGACCGAATCCGATGGCAGTGTTATAGGAATTGTCAGTGAAATTGATATTCTCCAAGCTACAAATGAAGGGCACGAGTTGGCTACTACAACCGCAGCAGAGATCATGACCAAAGATGTTGCAACGGCAACCCCGGATACCCCGATGACGGAAATGATTAAAATTATGAAAAATTTTCATGTCATACGTCTTCCAATCGTTGAAGGGGGGAAATTGGTTGGTGTGGTTTCGCGACGAGATATTATTCGTAGCATGATTGAGCCGGAATTTATGAGCAATAAATAATGGAATAAACATAGAAGATTCTTAAAGAACATAAGGAAAGGGGTGAGTGTCTATGTATCGTATTCGACTTCATGGTCGTGGCGGACAGGGGATCAAGACCGCAAGCCAGATTCTTGGAACTGCCGCTTTTTATTCCGGATATCAGGCACAGGATTTCCCTCTCTATGGAGCCGAGCGCAGGGGTGCCCCCATTGTTGCTTTCACTCGCATCTCTGAAAAACCTGTTCTTGAACGAGGTCCAATTTCATCTCCCGATATTATTTTGGTCGGCGATGAGACCTTGCTAGACGATCCCCAAGCGGCTCCCCTTTGTGGAGCCGATGAGTCCACCGCTGTATTCATTAACTCCACTCTTGAGACGAGTGTGCTGCAACAGCAGCTTCATTTGTCTTCTTCTCTTTTAAAATTAAATCTAACCGAACTTTGTATTCAGCACCTGAACAAGGGAACGGTATTAAGCACTGCTCTTGCTGCGGCAGGAGCCAGATTGGTCGGAATGATCACTCTGGAAGCCTTGCTTAAAGCTGTGGATGCTGAGCTGAGCCAACAGGGAATCGGTTCTATTCAAGAAAACCTGAATTTAACTAAAGAGATTTTCCAGAATTTATTTCCGGTAGTTCTTAAACCTCGTAAAGAAAAAACTATTAGTCCATCCGAGATAATTTTAATGGAGCAAGCAAATATTGAAGAGGCGGCTCCTATCATCCTATCGCCGGGAAATATGATTTTGCGAAAAACCGGTAACTGGCGAGTCCAAAGGCCTGAAATTGATTACGAACATTGCAATCACTGCCTGATCTGCTATGCCCGTTGCCCAGATGGTGCCATCAGTTTGGGGCCTGATGATAAGCCCGAAATTGATTATGATCATTGCAAAGGTTGTTTGATTTGTGCGCAGGAGTGCCCGGGACATTTTATCAACACAGTCCGTGAAGCGGGAGTGGAGTCATGAAAACCGATAACAAAATCATGTTGACGGGCAACAAAGCCGCAGCATGGGGAGCGCGCATGGCGCAAGTAGAATACGTTCCTGCATTCCCCATTACACCGCAGACAGAGATTGTTGAAACTCTAGCCCAATGGTTTGCCGATGGAACCTTGCAGGGAAAGTTCACCAATATGGATTCGGAACATTCTATGTTTATGGCTGCAGGGGCTGCGGCGGCTACCGGTGTTCGCGTGTTCACAGCATCCTCCAGCCAGGGCATTCTTCATGGCATGGAATCTTTATATACCATAACGGGTTGGCGGGTACCTTTGGTGCTTGTCAATGTATCTCGGGCACTGGCAACACCCATCACACTTGAACCGGATCATAATGATGTGATGAGCACACGCGATTGCGGTCTCATTCAACTGCATGCAGAAACCTGTCAGGAAATTTTCGATTTTATTTTGATAGGACATAAAATCGCAGAAAACCCCCAAGTATGCTTGCCGGTCTTGGTTAATATGGATGGGTTTTACCTGTCGTTCACCAGGGAACCGGTGCTGATCCCCGATAAGAAAACAATACTAAAATTCCTCCCCCTATTTGAACCTGTATACCCTGTGTTCCAGGCCTCGCAACCTATGGCTCGAGCTTCTGCCGTCTTTGGGGGTTCTACCTATTCCTATTTCAAAATGCAGCATAATCTGGCCGCGCACCATGCAGAAAAAGTTTTCAATGATGCTACTGCGGAATTTTCAGAACTATTCGGACGGACTTATGAGCCAGCGGAAAAATTTCATATGGACGATGCAGACTTCGTATTTGTAATGAGCAATTCGTTTGCGACGAAAGGAAAAGCTGCGGTGTTGAAACTACGGCAACAGGGAATTAAAGCAGGCCTTTTAAAAATCCGACTCTTTAGGCCCTTTCCTGTAGCGTTTATTGCTCAAGCTCTTTGTGGTCACGAAAGGGTGGCAGTGATCGATCAGAATCTGGCCCCTGGTATGGGTGGCATCACTTACCCGGAAATTGTGTCGTCTCTTTATCCCTATGAAAATCGGCCAAAAAAAATTGTTTCGGTGATTGGTGGGTTAGGCGGAAAAGATATTACGGAGTCCGACTTCATGTCCATCATTGATCATATGAAAAATTCCGACTCCAAAACGCCACTCTATTTGTTCGATCAGGAAGATCAAAGAGCATTTCAAAGAATTCAGAAAATCGCGAATGTGAAAAAGGAGGTGTCATCATCATGACTGCCCTTGCTGGTAAATATAAAAAACTGAAAGATTTGCATCCTGAAGAGGCTATTACACCGGGGACCGGACTTTGTGCCGGGTGTGGTGGGTTGGATGGCCTGCGCCTCGCATTAAAAGAGTTAGGGGAAAATGTATTGATTTGTAACGCAGCGGGATGTTTCACGTTGTTGTCGGTATATCCTTTTACGCCTTTGAAAGGGTCTTGGCTTTACACCACCATGGGTGCTCCGGTTCCTGCGGCACAAGGAGTTCGCGATGCCTTGGATATTCGTTTGCAGCACCGAGAACTGCCGGACAAAGAAGATTTGCTGGTGATGACGGTAGCGGGTGATGGTTCATCTAATGATATTGGGTTGGGTGCGACTTCGGCTGCGTTGCATCGAAATCTGGATTTTATTTATTTTTGCTACGACAACGAAGCCTATGGCAACACGGGTTTCCAGCTGTCAGCGGCATCCCCATACGGCAGTGCTACGCAAACCGCCCCTAATACAGAATTTCATCCGGCGGGGACTGAATTTTTTAAAAAGGACTTGTTTGAAATCTGGAAAGCGCAAAAACCAACTTATATCGCAACGGTTTCTCCGCGTGAACCGATTGATTTGTCCAATAAATTTGCCAAGGCTAAAACGATGTCAGGTTCGAGGATGTTTATCTGCATGTCTCCTTGTCCGACGGGTTGGGGTTTTGACCCCAAAGAATCTGACTTGATCGCCAAACTGGCAGTTGATACAGGAATGTTCCCCATCAAAGAATATTTCGAAGGACAGGTGACTCATACCAAACGCCCCCAAAGGCGTTTACCGGTAGAAAAATTTTTGCAACGGCAAAAACGATTTAGGCATTTGTTCGAGCCGGAATGTCGCCATGATATTATTGAGAACATTCAAAGTCACGTTGACGAATACTGGAGCCATTATGAATGAGCCATTAGCCGTGAGAGTTTCTTCGATCCCTCTTTTGGAGCCCTTTTTTGCTCCTCGGAGTGTAGCGGTGATCGGTGCCTCGCCGAAACTGGGGAATCAAGGAAGGCGCATTGTCGAGAGTTTATGCGCTCAAGGTTTCAAAGGCCGTATCACCACCGTTCACCCAAAAGGGCGTTCTTTATCTTATATTGATTCGGTCACGAGAATAAAAGATTTACCGGAGGACACGGACCTCGCTATCGCCGCTGTTTCTGCAGCTCATGTTCTGGAACTGATTGAACCTCTGGCCAACCAAGGTATTCATAACTTGATTGTCATCAGTGGAGGTTTTGCAGAAACAGGAGATGAAGGAAAAGTTCTGCAACATGATTTGCAAGAGCTATGTCGAAAATGGGGAGTGCGAATTATTGGTCCCAATTGCCTGGGAATCTTTAGCGCGCCAGATCACTTCAACAGTTTTTTCTTATCTCCTGATGAAATCCAATTTCCAGACTGTGGGTCAATAGCAATCATATCTCAAAGTGGTGCGTTTTTGTCTTCCATGCTGGATCAACTCGCAAAACGCGGTCTGGGTGTACATCGCGCGATCAATTTTGGAAACCGAATCGATATCGGCGAATGCGAAGCGCTCGAAGCATTTTTGGCCGACCCTGCCGTGAAAGTGATCGGAGTCTATTTGGAGAGTGTTCAAGATGGACACCGGTTTTTTGAATTGGCTCGTAGCATCACCAAACCGATTGTAATTTGCAAAGGTGGAAAATCCGAAAAAGGGCATCGTGCTATACAGGCGCACTCTGCTTCTCTTGCTGGATCGTATGACGTTTTTCAAACAGCATGTAAACAAACAGGAATGATAGAGGTTCAGGGACTGGGTGAGTTAATAAATGCTCTACATGTTTTATCACTGGGGCCTGTACCTCTGGGAAATCGAACTTTAATCGTTTCAAACGGCGGTGGGATGGGGGTGTTGCTCACCGATCTTTGTGAACAAGGAGAATCTATTGTAGAGGAACCTCCATTTGAGGTTCAGCAGGAATTGAAAAAGGTACTTCCCGGTTATTATTCCTTTAAAAACCCAATTGATTTAACCGGATCCGGAACCAATGAGCAATGTGTTTGTGCCGTGGAAAAACTACTAAACCTGGGTATTTACGATTGTCTATTATTGGTCATTCTTTCTGGAACGGAAGGGATTAACGCAGACATTGCAACCCGGTTACAAAACGTCCTCCCTGAAAACTTTCCAGTTGTGTTAGGGGCATATGGGGAAAATATGTATCCACAATTGTGTGCCGCCTTTCATGGAAAAGGTATCCCGGTATTCTCTTCTGGGGAAGAGGCCGCTTGGGCAGTCAATCTTCTTAATAGGGTGGGAAAACAAAAAGCAAACTTAAAAATTCTCCCGCCTGAAGTAAAGTCTATCTATAGTTCGCTTCCACTACAAGGTTGGCTGGATCAAACCATAGATCTCCCTGACGAAATGTGTATAAAGGAAAAACTTTTAGAATGTGGTGTGCACATTCCAAGTAGATTACCTGCCGCTACGCGCGATTGTCTGGACAAGGTACTCCATAAATTCAAGCTCCCCATAACGCTCAAGGTGATTGGAAAGGACATCCGACATAAAACCGAGATAAAAGGGATTAGAATCGATATTTATCTGGAAAATGATTTGGTGCGAGAGTGGAAAAATATGAATAAAACCTGGCCTGGGCAGATTTGGGCCGAAGAACAAATGCCGCCGGGACTTGACCTAATTGTTGGCATGCACCGTGATGTTGATTTTGGCCCCGTCCTCTTATTCGGAACCGGGGGTAAATATGTAGAAGTTTACAGGGATATAGAAAGAATAATTCTCCCTACCGATGACGATGAAATTATGCAAGCTATCTTTAGAACACGAGTAGGTCGAGTTATTAAAGGATTTCGAGGCGAGAGCCAGCTGGACACTCTAAAGTTATTGGGATTTATAAAATTGATTGCGAATTGGATTGAAGGAGAACCTAAAATTAGCTCTCTGGATATTAACCCGATTCGGCTTTACCAGGATTCTTTGGTTGTTCTGGATGCAAAAATGATGATCGATAAAAACTTTCAGGAGGGAAAGAACCATGAGCATTAATTTTATGGATGATTATGCAGATGAATTTGGCCCTGAAAAAATCGTTCACATATTTGAGCCAAAGTCGAAACTACAAGCAATTGTTGTTATCGATAATATAGCTTTGGGGCCTGCATTGGGAGGATGCCGGATGGCACCGGATGTTACCACGCGGGAAGTTTTTCGTTTAGCCCGGGCTATGACTTTGAAGAATGCTTTGAGCGGTTTGCCTCATGGTGGAGCGAAATCAGCCATCTTGGCCGACTCTAAAACAGAGCATAAAGAAATTCTGGTTCGTCAGTTTGCACAATCAATCAAACAATTGACAGATTATATTCCTGGCCCCGATATGGGTACTGACGAAACTTGCATGGCCTATATATTCGATGAAATCGGACGGGCGGCAGGGCTTCCTAAAGTTTTAGGAGGCATTCCTTTGGATGAATTGGGCATGACTGGTTACGGATTGGCTGTAGCGGCTGATACCGCCAGTGAAATGCTGAATATCTCTTTGAAGAATGCCCGCGTAATTATCCAAGGCTTTGGCAATGTTGGTAAAGCTGCTGCCAGGTTTTTGGTAGAACGGGAAGCAAAAATTATTGCCGTGAATGATAGCAAGGGAGCTGTTTATGATCCCGAGGGAATCGATATTTCTGCTTTGATTGAATCTGTAAAAGGTTCGAAGCGGGTTCAGGATTCTCAACTAGGAGAAAATATTTCTAATGAAAAAATGCTGGAAATCGAGTCCGACATTTTTATCCCTGCAGCTCGCCCCGATGTTTTCACCGAGTCGAATCAGCATTTCTTAAAGACCCAATTGGTCTTGGAGGGAGCCAATATCCCGATCACTCATGATGCCGCAAAGCAGATACAAGAACGGGGTATAATGATTATACCTGATGTTATTGCTAATGCTGGTGGAGTCATTTGTGCGGCCACAGAGTATCAGGGGATGCCTGAGACTCAGGCTTTCGAGCGTATTAAGGCGACCATTGGCCCCAACACCCAGGAAGTTCTTAGATTAATTCAAGAGGAAAAACTGTTCCCCCATGATGCGGCTTTAAAAATGGCTAAAGAGCGATTGACTAAAGCCATGGCGCTGCGAGCACATATGTAGCATTCATGTTTTTTGATGAGGAAAGATTATGACAAATATAATTCCTGAATCTTTTGCTGAAAAAATTATTTCCGAGAAAATAAACGAATGGGAAGAAAAACGAAAGAAGAGCAAGAAAATTGAAGCACTGGAAGTCCATCCCTTCTTGGTGATATCAAGAGATTTTGGTTGTGGAGAGGAACATATCATCCCCGCTCTGGAAAAAAAATTGGGCTGGCATGTTTATGGAAAAGATTTGCTCGATTTCATGGTCGAGCGGGAGGGAGTGAGCCATGCTGTTCTTGAAACACTCGATGAAAAAGGCAAGGCTCAGGTCTTCGATTGGGTGAATTATATACTTGGTTCGGGGGCCATTTTACAGAAGGATTATGTTTTGAAGATATCGCGTCTAATAAAAACGATTGTTTTACAAGAGAGTGCAATCATCCTTGGGCGCGGGGGAAACCAGATTTTAAAAGAAAAGCCCGGGGGACTTAGAATAAAAATCACCGCACCTATTGAAGATCGCGTTTCACACATCAGTCAAATTCGAAAAATACCTTTAGAAAATGCCGTAGATTTGGTGCGTCAGATAGACAACGAAAGAAGGGAATTTGTCGAAACTTATTTTCATGAGGACGTCCGCAGTATGAGCGGATTTGATATGATTTTTAATACAAAATCCTTTTCTGAAGACGCGCTATGTAAAACCATCCAGTTTGCGATGGAAGAAAGAAAGCGCCAGCCTCTATAATTGGATGAATCTTGCAGTGGAGTAATAATGAATAGTGCTCGAAAAAGGATCGTTATCATGGGGGCTGCAGGAAGGGATTTTCATGCCTTTAATACCCAATATCGAAATAACCTGTCTTTCGAGGTCATCGCGTTTACGGCGACACAAATTCCGGGAATTGAAAACAAATTTTATCCTCCAGAATTATCCGGCGATCTTTACCCCAACGGAATTCCCATTCGTCCGGAAGATGAATTGTTAGATATTGTCCGCGAAGAAAAGGTCGATGCTGTAGTCTTTGCCTATAGTGATGTTTCGCACGAATACGTGATGCATAAAGCCGCAAGTGTTGTGGCCGCGGGTTCAGACTTTTGGCTGTTGGGAACCCAAGGTTCCATGATTCCGTCCAGCAAAAAAGTAATTTCGGTTTGCGCCGTCCGCACCGGGTGTGGAAAATCTCAAACCTCTAGAAAAATTGCTAGAATTCTTCAGAGCCACGGAAAAAAAATTGGAGTAGTTCGACATCCTATGCCTTATGGAAATCTGGCTGAACAAAAGGTGCAAAAATTTTCCACGATTTCAGATTTAAAAAAACATAATTGCACGATTGAAGAAATGGAAGAGTATGAACCTTATGTTGCCATGGGTTGTTCCATATTCGCGGGAGTGGACTATGAAGCCATCTTACGAGAAGCGGAAAAAGAAGCGGATATTATTCTCTGGGACGGAGGGAATAATGACTTTTCATTTTACCTGCCGGACCTTGAGATAGTCATTGTTGATCCTCACCGTGCAGAAGATGAGCTATCCTATTATCCGGGCGAGG
>JAJDAW010000175.1 GCA_029261635.1 Nitrospinaceae bacterium | reverse complement strand
ACAAGTAGCCCCAAGGGGAATCGAACCCCTGTTTCCGGCGTGAGAGGCCGGAGCTAATTTGTTTAATCGCTACACTGGGGCTTCCACAAACTATTGACTTATTATGAGTTGTTTGAATCCTAAAGGATTTTTTCAGCTCTTTTTTTATGTCTTTTGCTGTGGGCAAACTGTGGGCAATTTATTGAGGAATGTTTCCTTTTTACATTTCCCCTTCAATGCGGGGACGGCAATCCCTTTAATTTGAACCCGGATATTCAGGCCAATTAAAGTAGGATAATTGGGAAGTTCGAGTATTTAGGTATAGTTCTTAACTTTTCTAATGGGGTTTGATAAACAACTCCAATATTTTATAAGGCTCGCCGTTCTTCCATTCTTCGGAAATTTTGCAAGCGACTCTCTAAAAGGAAATGCCTCGTTATTGAATTTTATGTGTTTTGGTGTTTTTCTGGCTTTTAACAGGCTTTCCTCCTAAACGTCCAAACTTTTTGCTTTTGGTGAAAATGGAGGGATCATCAATTTGCTGTTGCTCGCGCGCGTTTAATGTAACTTTTGATATCACCTTTTTTAATTTTCCAGTGCTGTCGTAAACCTTAACTTCATGCATGAAATAACCTCGTATAATTTTGTTTGTCTGTTGGATATTGGAAGTGTTTATTCTTAAATATTTAATACCTATATATAAAAGGCTGATGCTATAAAATATTAAAGGCTATTATTTAACATAGAACAATGTGATTCCCTTAAATCTACAGCATCTACTTCTTCGACTTTTATAACATCAGCCCTGGGGAAATCAATTAATCTGAAAAAAAATATTGATCTTTCAAACGTTAAGTTTGATTTTTTTACTTCTTAGTTTTGTTATCAACGATTAAAGATCTAATATTTCAAGTATCTAATTCACATCAGACCATTTTTTTATCGCTGAAAACTTTCGTTGTTCAAAACGATAATTCTCATCTTTAAACCGGCTTTTTCTATATCTATTTTCGAACTTTTCCGGTCTATAAAACCCATCAAAAGATTGATAAGTTATAAGTTTTTCATACTCCTCATCTGCTAATCTAAGGAGTTCTCTGGTTCCCTTTAGATATTTTATCCTGTCATACTTCATTTGCTTGTTTTCCTTGCGAAAGTGAATTTTATAAGAGGAATTCAGGCCGCCCCCCACCTGCCAACCCGAATCCAACTTCACTCACAAAATTATTTTTTCCTTCTCCTCAACTTCATGTTGAATCTTTTCGTCTTCTTTATCATAACCAATGAAAGGATGGTCATCTTCTTTATCGAAGATTTCATCGCCAGAATTATCGGTGTCATCACCTTTTTCTAAAGGATGCGCTTCCGTTTCATCTAGATCAAATATGTCTGGAATTGATTCTTCTTTCTTCAATTCATCATCAGAGGTGACCGCATTTTTATCGCTTCTCAAAAAAGGTTCACTAAAAGCCGATCCAACCAATAGCACAGACAAAAAAGAAAGAGCTAAAAAGACAGATAAGATTTTTTTCATATTTTCCCACCTTTTTTAAAAGTTAATTTTTTAAATTAGTTGTTATTTTTTAACAATAAAAAATTTCCGGCCAAGGGCGACCATTTAGGCGGAATCCCTCCCATCCCTCCCTTCTCTAATTACCTGAAGACACACCATTCCAATCAATAGATGTGCAAATGTGACGCAGGTTTATTAATTAGTGAAAATCTAAACTAAATGGGGATGCATTAGCCCGTCAGTTGAAAAGAACAAAAAATCCACTAAAAAAGAAAGTTCTCAACTTACGAACAAACAGGAGGGGGATTACATGTAGCCAGTAGCGAAATAGGATTGTTCTAATTTGTCAATCGTGGATTGGGAAATGTTTTTATGACAGTCTACAAGGGGAAGGCAAGATCTATAGTTTCCGGGTTTACGGAAAAGAACTATGGAAACTTTGAAGGCCGTTAGCATTTTTAGATTCCTTTAAAAAGAAATACATAATTGCACTTATCTAGTTATGACAGAAAATTTTACTTTTGCAATATGAAAATGATTAGTAATAAAAAATAATTTTCCAAGCAAAACTCCTTTTACCGCATCATATGGGAAGGACTACAGTTTCAAAAACTCAATTATTTGCACCAGTTATGGGATTTTTCCTTTTTTGAGGTTTTAACGGCATATCCCTCTTCTATCAAAAGGTCGGCTAAACTTTGGCCGTCTGCAATTACTTTAGCAATAATCTGAAAATATAATCCACGATTCATATTTACGAGTTCTATTTCGCTCGAGTTGCTGAGAACCGATTGTAAAAGAGCCTTAGCTTTTTTAGCCAAATTCCTTTCTTTTTTACATTTAGCCTTTAAATTCGGGACGGCTATCCCTGCAATGCGAACCCGAATATTTTGACCAATAATTGTAGGGTAATTGGGAAGTTCTACAATTATCGTTTTTGGGTCTTTAACATCCATATAAGAGGCTCCAAAATACTCACCAAAACCTGACTGCCCTATTGCCGGATTTGCCAGTAGTAATACCAAAAATAATCCCATCAAAATGCGCATTTTCATATCACCGAACGGGTTAATCTGAATAAATTTTTCTTCCTAAATTATACAATAATTATCCAAATACTTATCAATTGGAGTATTGTTCATATTACTATTTTTCGATGATCCTTTTGCGAGAATTTAACAATGAAAGTCGCGGTCATTTACAACAAGCAAGAAGATGCTGAAGGCGTTTTGAACGTTTTTGGTATGCAAAATCAGGAAACCTATAATCCCGAGACGGTAGAGCGAGTAGCCAGTGCCCTTGAAAAAGGCGGTCATAACGTTCGGATCATTGACGGCAATATCAATGTCATCGAACAGCTTCAAGACTTCATGCCCCGCGTGGTTCAAGGCGAACAACCTGGAA
Organism: Nitrospinaceae bacterium; assembly: GCA_029261635.1. GTDB lineage: Bacteria > Nitrospinota > Nitrospinia > Nitrospinales > VA-1 > UBA8687. Next base: position 3,436 of record JAJDAW010000175.1, on the reverse strand, counting down.
TGGTCTTTAATATGGCCTATGGCCTGCAAGGGGTCAGCCGCTATACCCATATTCCCTCTCTATTGGAGATGTTGGGCGTTCCCTATGTAGGTTCCAGTCCAGCTGGACATGGAATTGCTCTCGACAAGGTAACCACAAAAGTAATGGTGCAAGCCGCAGGATTGCCCACTTCACCTTATTGGGTATTTTACGATGCGAATCAAATTCCTGACGATCTTCCCTATCCGGTAATCACCAAGCCAAAAATGGAAGCCGTGTCCCTCGGCATCGAAGTTGTTCACAATAAAGACGATCTTGAAATTCTGATCGCCAAGCTGGTAGAAGAATTTCATCAGCCCATTCTGGTGGAACAATTCATTCCTGGGCGAGAATTTGCTATCGGCTTAATTGGCAATAAAGACCCTGAAGTTTTCCCATTATTGGAAATAGATCTGGCAGGGGACCCCAATGCCATCCAGAGTTTAGAGGACAAACTTAAAAAACCGAAAAATAAAATCTGCCCTTCAAACCTTGATGAGAATCTGGCAAACGAACTCCGCAGACTGACCAAAGAGACAGCAAAGGTTTTGGGAATCTATGATTTTTGCCGGGTTGATTATCGATTGGATAATGACGGGAATCTGTACATTCTAGAACTGAACTCAATGGCTAGCCTTGGAATGACCGGATCTTATGTCCACGCGGCCAGGGTCGCAGGTTACACCTTTGAAACAATGGTCAACCGAATGCTGGATGTGGCGGTTGAACGTTATTTTGGTAGCCAGCAGATGGATCAGGTTTCAGTTGAAGAGCCTCAATCGAAAGCTAAAAAAGACCCTCTAAGAATTAGATTACGAAGTCATTTGAGGGGCAATCTTAGAACGATGGAAGATGATCTTGAAAAGATGGTGGATATTAATTCCTATGTTGAAAATATTGAAGGAGTCAATTCTCTTGGCCGATGGATCTCAAATAAACTTGGAGCAATTGGTTTTAATCGCCACGTATATTCCCGCGCTGAGTTTGGTAATATTTTGTACCTCACCAATCATATGGATGAAAGAAATGATGTTTTAATCATTGGAAATATGGACAACCCGGTAGATTTTGAGGACTACAATTCGTTTCATGAAGAAAAAGGCCGTATATACGGAACGGGTGTGGCTCGTGGTAAGGGTGGAATTGCAGTATTACTCGGAGCTGTTAAAGCCCTGCGTTATACCCGATCTTTGCGAAAGGTTAAGGTTGGAATTCTTTTAATTCCTGATGGGTCTTATGGAGAACGATCTTCAAAATCTGTCATTGAAGAACTCTCTAAAAAATCAAAGTATGTTTTAGGATTAAGCGGTGCGGGCTTAAGTGGAGAAGTCATGACTTCCTGCTCCGGCACCTTAAGATATGAAATAGAAGTCAACCGCCGCCAGAATAAACAAGGACTCAAAGCTTCAACTGAAATCAGTGACCCGATTCTTTATGCATCCCAGAAAATCAACTCTCTTAGGAAATTAAACTACGAATCTGATGGAATTTTTATCACGATCACAGGCTTGCAAACCAAGGGCATGGAAGATCAACCTACTTACCATGCGGCGTTGTCATTCGTAATTCGCTATCGCAATCCAGATCAACGAATCAGACTCGAAGAACAAGTTAACCAAATCTTCGCATCAAAATCACAAGACAATATAAAGGTCCACGTAACAAAAAGACCACAGAGCAAACCTTTTATGGAAAATGAAAAAACACTTAAGTTTTATGACCAAGTTGAAAAGGTCGCCAAGTTAGTAGAAATACGAATTAAAAAATCCGAAAACAGTATCGTCTCCTGCTTATCCAATATCGGTGAGAGCATTCCTGCTTTGGATGGACTCGGTCCTGTTACAGGCGGCTACGGCACAAACAGCGAACATGTCGTGCGCGATAGTTTGATCGATCGAAGTGTTCTTCTTGCATACCTGATCCATCTGTCCTCAAAGAATTTTGAAATATGAAACTAAAGAGTATCGAGGGCAAATTCTCCCCCACTGAAAATGGAAAGTGTGCAGTTTCTGATGGGGGTATGGTATCAACCGCTTTTCCTGATGCTACGCAAGCAGGTGTTGAGATGTTACGGCAGGGGGGAAATGCAGTAGATGCAGCCTGTGCCGCTGCTTTCGCATTAGGTGTTTGTGAACCGCAAGCCAGTGGGCTGGGTGGGCAATCAACAGCAATCCTTCATTTTAAAGGCAACACCATTGCCTTGGACGGGTCCAGCCGAGTCCCCTCGCTAGCGCATATTGATCGCATTGATAAAACAACACAAAGGTTTCGGGGTTATAAAGCAACTACCGTTCCCAGTACTCCTGCTGTTTTGGGTTATCTGCATTTCCGCTATGGAAAATTGGATTGGTCGGAAATATTAAAACCAGCAATTCGAATCGCCCGAGAAGGTTACCGCATCACCCAGTTGCAACATGACCTTCAAAAACGTGAGGCAGAAAAATTCCTTAGCATGGATTCTCTATCTGGAGCGAAATATTTTCTGAAGGAAGGACAAGACCCCTATGAAGTTGGCGATGAATTCATACAAGAGGATATGTCTGAATTACTTGAACATCTGGCACTCCATGGAGTGAAAGCTTTTTATACAGGTGACGTCGCCAAACAAATCGATGAGGACATGAGGTTCAATGAAGGATTTCTGAGGGCTGAAGACCTGGCTTTAATACCCTGGCCGGTGGAACGAAAACCCATCCGCCGAAGTTACCGAAAAGTAAAAATCTTTACCTGTCCTCCTCCCGGATCAGGAAGAACTTTACTTCTTGTCTTGCAAATGATGAAAAATATGCCTTCAAAGTTTTTCAAGAATCCCACACCCAAAATGTTTCATTTCTTGGCTGAAACTTTTAGAAAAGGATTGCTCAATCATAAAGAGCGGCCCTTTGACCCCAACATATACCCGCAACTTCCTCATGATAAAAAAATTCTTAGTCTTAATTTCGCAAGAGAGCTTTCTTCCTCGATCCGTGATGATATTGATCCCGCGTTACCATTAACTGAACTTTTCACACTAAATAACGACACCACACATTTATCCGCTATGGATTCAGAGGGAAATGCAATCGGAATAACTCAATCGATTGAGTTGGTATATGGAGCTAAGGTTGCCGCTAAAGGACTAGGGTTTTTATACAATAATTATATGAGTTCTCTAGACATCACAGATCCTTCTCATCCTTACTATTTGAGACCCAATGCCATTCCGTGGAGTTCCGTCGCACCAATAATTGCATTTCATAACAACCAACCTTGGATGGTGGCCGGAAGCCCTGGAAGTGAACGTATATTCTCAGCAACGAGTCAATTCCTTTCCCATATTATTGACGGAGACCAGCCTATTGGTGAAGCAATGTTAAGGCCAAGAATACATTGCACCGTGGGGGGCAAGTTGTCATTAGAAGCAGAGCGATTTGATCCT
>JAJDAW010000174.1 GCA_029261635.1 Nitrospinaceae bacterium | reverse complement strand
CTGTTGAGACTGTTTATATGCCCACCTGCAATACCGACATAGACAGAATCAATTTCACACCCGGCCAGGAGTTCGGCTTCTTCATCAGCTTTCTTGATTGACTCGACAGTGCTATCAATATTGACTACGACCCCTTTTCTAAGGCCCTTTGATGGGTACTGACCGAGACCAATAATATCTATTTTTTCATCATCGATAATCTCGCCGATGATGCAGCAGATTTTGGTGGTTCCAATATCTAGCCCGACAATGTAATTGCTTTTTTTGGACATGCGTCCTATCCCCTTCTAGTTGGTTTGACTCTTTGCCGACATTAATGTTGAACTTGGATTGAATCTATTTTTAATTACAACTTGATCTTTAAATGATAAATCAATCATCTGAATCTTCGGATTTTCTTCCTCAATGGTATCGAGAAGGAGTAGAAAATTATTTTTCCCTTCATCCATTCTATCCATAGACATTTGAATTTGAATGTCTCGATTTCGGGTGGTAAACAAGACTCGGGAATGACCTATTAGTTCCGCTGCATCCAGAGGGTTATTGTCAAAGAATGGGAGTTTATTGAAGTAGTGCATGGTTTTCAGACTGCCCAATACTTTACCCTCTAAAAATTTATTCTCTTTTTCGCCTTGCATGATGATAAGAGGCAGATTCCTGTATTCCGGTCTTTCGGGTGACAGGGGGAAACCGAAGCTATCCACTAAAAAAATTTGGTCCTTCTTAATCCTTGCGTAGGGAACCCTTTCTGTAAGTTTAAATTCCAGTCCCTGAGGAGGCTTTCGATGGATGGAAGCCGATTGAATCCAGGGGTTTTCTGAAAGCCGCTGGCTTAACTCAATGAGATCTATCGCGATTAGATTTTCACCTTTTACAGGGCCTAGCCATTTAAGGATTTGAGCATCGCTCAAAATATTATTTCCCTGGAAAGAAATATTTTGAATTTGAAAGCGAGGAGTTGTGATCAAAAAAGTCCACCCCGCAAAAAGAAGGTAGCCAACAACTCCTGCCAGGAAGAGTTTTGAAGTAAGCTCAGCCAAGGTGCGTACCCAAGTACCCAATTTTGGTTTGTTAGGAACTCTTTTATTCAGGTTGCTGCCACTCTTTCGTTTTTTGCTTCTTTCAGAACGAAGATTATCCCATGCGGCGGCAGGCCCCTTTTGTCTGGCCAGAGCAAAGCTCATGACGGGTCTCCATAATCCAATTGTGCTGTTTTTAATATTTCCAATACAAGATCATCAAAATCTATTCCCATTTTCAGTGCAGCCATAGGCAAAAGACTGGTGGGGGTCATTCCCGGAATAGTATTCATCTCCAGAACATAAGGTGTCCCTTTATCATCAAGAATAATATCAACTCGTGGTAATCCTCGCCCCCGTAGCACCTTATAAGTTTTTATGGAGACTTCATTGCATTTGTTGATTTCATGCTCGCTCAAGTTCGCCGGGCATAGGTATTCAGTTTTTCCAGAAGTGTATTTGGCTTCATAATCGTAAAACCCGGATTTAGGGCGGATATGAACAATGGGCATCGGTGTTTCCCCGTTCATGCCTACTGCCAGAAGCTTTCCTTCAATAAATTTTTCCACAATGATTTCTTCAGAATATTTAAATGCACTTTCCAATGCAGGTTTCCATTGATCTTCTGTGTTGACAATGCTCACTCCAAAGCTAGACCCCTGATTGGTTGGCTTGACCACAACCGGTAAATCCAAACTTCGTTTGATGGGTTGATTCTGGTTTTTATAAAACACTTCATAGTCGGCTGTTGGTATGCCATGGAACTTTAAGATTTCCTTGGTTTTTAATTTGTCATAAGCTAAGGCACTTCCTGTAACACCCGGTCCTGTATAAGGAATTTTTAAATATTCCAGAACTCCTTGAATGCAGCCATCTTCGCCGTAGGTTCCATGCAGAGCGATGAATGCCAAGTCAATCTCCCGGAGAGCTGTGGCTATATTGCGATCTACATCGATAGGTAATGCCTTCAGGCCTTTCCGAGCCATTGCTTCTATAACCGAGTTACCGGTCGATAGAGAAATTTCTCGCTCTGATGATAATCCGCCCATTAGCACACCAATTTTTTTATTCTCAAAAATTTCCAAAAAATTATCCAACTTTAAAATGACAGGTCCGTCCCGGCCTTTGGCCAAAAAGGCCGGGAGCAAAGGAAGGAGGGGGTTACCTTTGCACGGACCTTAAAATTAAAATTCCCCGAAATTAATCTCCGATAATTACAATCTCAGTTTGCAGATCGATACTGGTTTTTTCTTTCACCTCTTTTTGTATATGCTTGATCAATTGAGTTACATCTTTTGCTGTCGCGCCACCCTTGTTAACAATGAAGTTTGCGTGCCTGATAGAGACGCCGGCCTTACCTATGGAATAGCCTTTAAGTCCTAACGACTCGATAATTCTTCCAGCAGCATCGCCTTCGGGGTTCTTAAAAATAGAACCTGAATTAGGAATGGTAAGAGGTTGTGTTTGCGCTCTTCTAGAAAGATGGCGGTCCATGGTGGTCATGATTTCGGAACGATCTCCTTCTTCGAGTTCAATTTCTGCTTCAATAATGATCCCTGGCTCACCCGGGAAAATGGTTTTCCTATACTGAAAGGAAAGATCTTCGCGTTTTAAAGTTTCTATTTCACCGTTTCGGGTTATTCGCGTTACGCTACGAAGAACCGGTCCAATTTCTGTTCCTTCTGCGCCGGCATTCATAATTATTGCGCCGCCTAATGATCCAGGTATTCCCACGAGGCGTTCAATGCCTGTCAGTGAAAACCGTGCGGCATGTTTTGCAAGATAAGACATTTTTGCTCCGGCCCCTACCTTGATAACGGCTCGTCTTTTTCCATCTTCCTTTTTAAAGAAAAGAGGGCGCTTTATTTCTTTGAAGCATTCTTTTAAAGAAATAACGATGCCTCTTATGCCACGATCACTTGCCAGTAAATTGCTTCCTTCGCCTAAAATATATAGGGGTGTTTTCTCCCTATTTTTTAAAATGGTTTGAATATCACGGGTATCTTCCGGGAATACCAAAACATCTGCAGGGCCACCGATTTGAATGGAAGTATGGCTGGCAAGTAATTCGTCTTGCAGGACTCTTCCTTTTATTTTGTGTAACCAGGGGAATGTGTGGGTCATAGTTTTACTCTGATGAATTTTTTGTCCCAGAACGGTTTTCGGAAACTCCATTCTGGTTTTGAGATTAAGCTCCCTCCCAGATCCAGAATGAGCAATATGAATCAATCTTCGTTTCCATGCTTCGTTCAACATAAATGAAAATCCTCTCTGTTTTGGGGCTATCAATCATGGAATTGAGCGGCAAGCTTATGTGCCAATTCCCCGATATTTCCTGCGCCCAGAGTTAAAACAACATCACCAGGCTGCAAAGAATTTTTTAAATGTGGAATCACAGAGTCAATATTTTCTATGTGATCCACGTGTTTGTGTCCAAACTCACGAACTCCTTGTGCTATTTTTTGAGAATCAATTCCTTCAATAGGTTTTTCGCCTGCGGCATAGACATCCAAAAGAACTAATTGATCGGCATCGTTGAAAGAGGAATAAAAACTTTCAAGTAGATGTTGAGTTCGACTGAAACGATGCGGTTGAAAAACCACTACTAATCTTTGATTGGGCCAGACCGTTTTTGCCGTTTCGAGGGTGGCCTGGATTTCAGCAGGATGATGACCATAATCATCCACGATGGTTAGAGAGTCTGATTGGTGAAGAATTTCAAAGCGTCGTTGAACACCTGTGAAATTTTTCAAAGCACCAGCTACGGCAGGGAAGTCCATATTCAATTCCATTCCCACCGCAACAGCTGCCAATGTGTTGCAGACATTATGATTCCCTAATGACTCAGATGAGATTCGTCCAAGCTTCTTTCCTTGATGGAAAACAGTAAAGTGAGTTTGCAGTTCGCTCACAGAGATTTCTCGTGCTGTATAGTCAGCTTGAGTTTTAAGACCATAAGTAATTGTTCTTTTCTCAATCTTTGGAAGAAGCGATTGCAGATTAGGATCATCCATGCACAAGATTGCGGTTCCATAAAAAGGAACTTTGTTTAGAAATTCCAGAAAAGCAGATTTCATATTTTGCATCGTGTGGTAATAGTCCATATGCTCTTCATCCAGTGTGGTCACCACTGCAATAGTGGGAGAAAGCTTTAGAAACGATCCGTCACTTTCATCTGCTTCTGCTACAAGAAATTTGCTTTGCCCTAACTTGGCATGGCCGCCCATGTTTTTCAGTTTTCCTCCAACGATAACTGTTGGGTCCAAATGCCCTCCCGCTAAAACAGTTGCTACTAAAGAAGTGGTGGTTGTTTTTCCATGAGTCCCTGCAATCGCAATTCCATGTTTCATCCGCATTAACTCTGCCAGCATCTCTGCCCTGCGTATTACAGGGATCATTTGTTCTCTGGCAGCCTTAACTTCGGGATTGTCATCTCGGATCGCACTGGAAACCACGACAACGTGCTTGTTATCTATGTTTTCCGGTTTATGCTGGAAACGAATTTCTGCGCCTAAAGATTCCAGATGATCGGTTACGGAAGATTTGGACTGGTCCGAACCGCTTACCTCATAATCCTGGTTGATCAGAACTTCAGCGATTCCGCTCATTCCCGAACCTCCGATTCCGATAAAATGAATCCGCTGTGTTTTTCCTAGAAACATGACAATACATAATTCCCTTGCATTTTTTTTCTTCCCGATTTTCTGTAAGTGTCTTCTAGTAACTCCATGCAAAGGAGCCTTACTTTTTCGGTTGCATCTCTATTTCCCAGTTTGTAGCTGTTTTCTTCCATCTCTTCTAAACGTTCGGGTTCTTCCATTGCCTGAAGAATAGACCCTGCAATGCGCGGCCCTGATAGCTCTTCATCCAGAACAAGTTCCCCGGCATTAGCAGCTTCGAGAATGCGCGCGTTTTTTTCCTGATGATTATGTGCTGCGTGTGGAAAAGGAACCAAAACCGACATCTTGCCGCAGGCAGTGACTTCTGCAAGAGTCGTGGCTCCCGCACGACAGATGACTAGGGAAGCTTGTTTATATTGATCTGCCATATCATCAATGAACGGACGTATGTCACAAGAAAACTTGCTCTCTTCGTATTTTTTACTCACTTTTTCATAATCGGCCTCTCCGGTTTGGTGAGTAATGTGTAAATCACCTTTTTTATCAGAGAGGGAATCTAAAGCTTCCACCATAGCCATATTTATTGAATGAGCACCCTGACTGCCGCCAAGAACCAGAACCCGAAATGGACCTTCTATTTTTTTAGGGCTCTCTTCTTTTGGTTGGCAAAATTCTTCACGGATCATGTTTCCTGTTACTTCTACTTTCTCTTTTGGAAAAGCTCCTGATGATTCTTTAAAGGAGACTGCGATTTTATCGGCAATTTTTCCCAGCCATTTGTTTGTCATTCCAGGAATAGAGTTCTGCTCGTGAATAAGAATAGGAATTCGAAGAATCCACGCAGAAAGAACCAAAGGCCCGGATGCGTAGCCACCGACACCCACGACTAGACCGGGACGTTTTCTGATTAAAAAACACATGGACTGAGCAGTTCCAATGGGTAGCTTGAACCAAGACACCCATCGGGCAATTTTCTTTTTGCCCAATAATCCCGCCGAAAGAATAGTTTTCAAAGCAAAACCTTCGCGGGGCAATACTTTTGCTTCGATACCCTTTTGGGTTCCTACAAAAGAAATTTCAATATCCATATCGTGCCTCATTAATGCTCTGGCTAGAGCAATTCCTGGATAAAGGTGACCGCCTGTGCCGCCACCTGCTATGACAACTTGTTTCCTCATCAATTCATCGTCAATGTCTTACAGTTTGCTCTGAAATATTCAGTAGTACTCCTACCGAAAGCATCGTTACCATCATCGATGACCCTCCCATGCTTATAAATGGAAAGGTCAATCCCTTTGGGGGCAGAAGACCCGAAGCGACTCCCAGGTTTATAAAAGCCTGTAAACCGATTAAGAGAGTTAGCCCTGTTGCTAAATGAGTTCCGAAAGGATCTTTGGCTCGGTAGGCAGTCATAAATCCTCTCCAGATAAAGATCGAGAACAGGAGAACGATTCCCGTTGTCCCGACAAATCCCAACTCTTCCCCTATTACTGAAAAAATAAAATCCGTATGCGCTTCTGGAAGATGAAAAAGTTTTTGATGTCCAGCTCCCAATCCGGTGCCCCAAAACCCACCGCGTCCAAAGGAATAAAAAGACTGGATGACTTGGAACCCTTTCCCCGCAGGGTCGTCCCATGGGTTGAGAAACGAAATGATTCTTTGTTTTCGGTAATCGGCTGTTAGAATTGCCGATGCTATAAATGGAACTATTGCCAGGATGGAAAGGAACAGAAACTTTTTCCTGAGCCCGGCGATAAAAAGCATTGTGAAGGTGACCGTACAAATAATCATGGCTGTTCCAAAATCGGGCTGGAACAAGATGGGTATGAAGAAGAAACCCAGCACAATTAGGTTCGGCAAGTAGCCGTAGGCAAAATTCCTTAGCTTGTCGGCTCGTTTCACAAGGGACTTTGCAATAAATAAAACGAGAGTGAACTTTGCCAGCTCCGAAGGTTGAAACGAAAATCCTCCTAACGTTAGCCACCGACGAGCCCCCCCCACCTTTTTGCTGAACTCGGGAAACATCACTACAATCAATAGCAAAAAAGTGAAAATCATGATGGGGTACGTCAGCTGATGCAACTTGTGGTAGTTTATATTTTTTGTTATTAAAAGCAGACCCGTTCCGAGCAGACACCATAGGACCTGTCGCTTCAGGAAGTAATAGGAGTCGTTGTGATTGTTCATGGTGTAAGCAGCGCTTGAGCTGAATACCATTACAATTCCTATGAGAACCAGAACGGCTACCGTGATGCATAGAATGGAGTCGCAACCTGTCTGCCGAGTTTCGTTCAACGCTTGTCATCCTTTCAGATTGTTGACAATAGATTTAAACTGGTTTCCGCGATCGATGTAGTCTTTGAACATGTCAAAACTAGCGCAGGCGGGAGAAAGAAGAACGACATCCCCTTTTTCTGCTTTTTCTTTTGCCAGATTGACCGCTCCTTCAAGCGAATCGGATTCTTCATAACCAAAAGAACCATTCAAGACACTTCTAAACTTGGGTCGCGTTTCTCCAATTAGAACCAAGTGCTTTACCTTTTTCTTCATAATATTTTTTAAACCGGAAAAGTCTGCATTCTTATCCTTGCCGCCAGCGATAAGGATGATTGGGCGATCAAAAGTGTTTAATGATTTGCATACCGAGCCTACATTGGTGCCTTTTGAGTCGTTAATGAAATCAACACCATCTCGATTGCATACCCATTCCAGTCGATGCTCCAAACCTGTAAAATTTCCTAGAATATTTCGAATAGATTCCAGAGAAATACCTAGCAGTAGAGCTGTAGCTACTGCCGGCAAAACATTTTCTACCTGCCAGCGCAATCCGCGAGAAAGCAAACTTAATGTAAATACTTCCCCCTTAAACTCATCGATGTTTGCGAATATTTTTTCGTTTTGCACGTAGACCCCGTACTTCAATGGACCTTCTAAACTGAAGCGGATTTGCTTTGCAGGGCAACTTTTCCCCAGGTCATTGGTGATGGGATCATCCTGATTTAATATAAGAAAATCTTCCTTAGTTTGGTTCGCATAAATTTTTTCTTTCAATCCTGCATATTGTTCAAAGCTTTCATGTCGATCCAAATGGTCGGGCGTGATGTTTAGGATAATTGCAATCTTAGGATGAAAGCTGTGAGTGGCTTCCATTTGGAAGCTGGATATTTCAAGCACTCTATATTCCACTCGCTCTTGATCTAATAGTGAAATGAAAGGGGTACCTAAGTTTCCACCTACCGTCGCACTTATTTCCGCCTCCTTAAGGATTTCGCCAATCAAACTTGTGCAAGTCGATTTGCCATTCGTTCCAGTAATACCGATGAGCGAGGCACTATTGATTCG
>JAJDAW010000173.1 GCA_029261635.1 Nitrospinaceae bacterium | reverse complement strand
CTGTTGAGCGGCTATAATGCAGGCCCTGTCTGAAATTTTAGCGTTTCCAAGTTTTCGATGAATTTGACAAAAGGCAAAATGCAAGGCTGGGTGCTGGCGTTCCATCTTAAACGCGATCAATAAGCTTTCTAATGACTCTTTAGCCAGACCTTTTTCGTGAAGGACAAAGGATTTAAGGATGACAGGTGAAGCTTCTTTAGGAAGTTCCTCTATTTTCTTGTTTAACAGTGCGAGGGCCGCATCCAAGTTTTTCTGTTCGACCAGGTTTTGCACCTCTTTGTAATCAGCGTCATTTTTTTCGTCTGATACCGTGAGGTCCCAATGAGCTATGTCTGGAGTTGGGTAAGTAGCCAAAGCCGGAGTTGTAAAAAGGATGTTAAATGAAAGAAAAGAAACCAGTAAGATGAAAATTGCCATATTAGTTTTGTGACCTTTAATAGTATTAATGTTTGTCTGTATAAATTCGAACTGCACGTGTGGCTTTTCGGGAGCGGGATTTTTTATTGCTGCTAAAAGTATCCCCTGTATTAAACACTATCCCAATGGCATTGTGCATTCCATTCCCTTCGGCGGACCACAATGAACCGCTGCCATTTTTCCCGAATAACGGGTCGGTATGGATTTTCATTTCCCGCCCCACTTGCGAGCCGTTTGTTTTGCTGGATTCAAATAAGGATCTCAATTCCTCTTTTGTCGGAAGCTTCCAGTCGAAGTAATTAGCGAATCCGACTTCATTTAATCCTTTTACATAAACTTTGGATTCATGCCAGTTGAGCCAGTGTCCTGTATGTAGATAGGAATCATTTTTTATCCACATCAATCCGGTCTTCGAGTCTGAAATTGTACCATCTCCGTTATCTGTGTAGCGTTTGTCTTGCGATTGGACGATTTCTGCCCTAACACCTTCTACGCCCCCTAGTAGAGATGCGATAGCCAGACTGACTGCAAATATTACAATTTTCATTTTAGCGGGTTCCTGAAATTACATGCCGGACATTTTTTCTTTAAGCAGTTTGTTCACAGCGCCTGGGTTGGCTTTTCCCTTACTGGCCTTCATAACCTGGCCCACTAGAAAACCCAGAACCTTTTCCTTGCCATTTTTATATTCTTCCACTTGGCCTAAGTTGGCTTGCAGCACTCCTTCGACCATTTCATCAATAGCTTTGTCGTCGGTGATTTGTTTAAGCCCTTTTTCTTCAACGATAGCTATGGGTTCTTTTTGCGTCTGATACATTTCTTCAAAAACTGTTTTGGCGATGTTGCCACTGATAACTCCCTCATCAATAAGCTTGAGTAAATTTACCAGAGCATCGGGGGAAATAGGGCATTCGTCTATGTCCTGATGGGTTTTATTTAATTCTCGTAATAAATCTCCCATAATCCAATTGCTTATAATTTTTGGTTTGGAAAATAGAGAAGCACATTTTTCAAAGTAATTAGATAGAGACCGGGATGATGTTAGGACTCCAGCATCGTATTCAGGCAGTCCATACTCAGTTGCAAATCGCTCGCGTTTTTGTTCTGGCAATTCCGGGATGGTTTTTCGAATTTCTTCTACCCAAGCTTCATCGACAATGACGGGTACTAGATCAGGGTCCGGGAAATAACGGTAGTCATGCGCTTCTTCTTTACTGCGCATCGAAAAAGTTTCGCCACGATCGGAATCGTAGAGCCGGGTTTCTTGAATTACCTTGTCGCCTTGCTCTAGAACGCGAGTTTGTCGTTCGACTTCATACTCTATCGCTTTTTGGACAAACTTGAAGGAGTTCAGGTTTTTCAACTCCGTGCGTGTACCAAGTTCTTCTTGTCCTTCAGGACGTAAAGAGATGTTGGCATCGCAGCGCAAGCTTCCTTCTTCCATATTACAGTCACTGACTTGGGTGTATTCCAAAATTGATTTCAATTCTCCAAGGTATGCGCGCGCTTCTTCGGGAGATCTGAGATCAGGCTCGCTAACCACTTCGCAAAGGGGGACTCCTGTGCGATTGAAGTCTACATAGCTTTTCCCAGGGCTTCCAAGGTTTTCCCCGTGGATTAATTTGCCAGCATCTTCTTCCATGTGGATGCGGGTCAATCCGATTCTTTTTTTAGTCCCGTTGAGGTAAATGTTGATATGTCCGTCGATTCCTAAGGGTTCCTCAAACTGTGATATTTGATAACCTTTTGGGAGGTCAGGGTAGAAATAATTTTTTCGTGCAAAACGGTTCATCGGTGCAACTGTGCAATGGGTAGCCAGACAGGCTTTCATAGACGATTCGAGAAACTGTTTGTTCAAAACAGGAAGTACGCCCGGCATTCCCAAACATATTGGGCAAGTATTGGCATTTGGAGGTTTGCCGAATTCTGTGGAGCAGGAACAAAAGATTTTTGTTTTCGTATTGATCTGGACATGAACTTCCAGTCCAATCACGGTTTCATATTTCATAGTAAGATCATCAGTTTGTATTCAGTGTATTCAATTTTAATCATTCGCCCCGGTGCGCGTCAACCCTTGTCGTCAATGGGCTGTAAACCCACCATCGACAGGCATTACAGTTCCGGTTATGAAAGAAGATTCATCGCTTGCCAGAAATAGGCAGGCGTTGGCAACATCTTCCGGCTTTCCAAATCGGCCTATTGGGTATTCTTTGCTCCATTCCTGCATTAGAGAGGCATCTTTCATCAGTTCTGCCGTCATGTCTGTTTCAATCAATCCCGGACAAATAGAATTGGAACGAATTCCATAAGAACCATATTCAACAGCTATGGAGCGGCTGAATTGATTCAAGGCTCCTTTTGAAACATTATAGGCTGCCACCTGAGGGACAGCGATAAGACCGAGAATGGAGCTGATATGAACGATGCTTCCGCTTTTCTGAGCCATCATTATCGGTAAGACTCGGCGTGTTAGCTGAAAAACGGATCGGATGTTTATATCCATCATTTCATCCCACTGCGAGTCAGAAATTTCGTGCAAGGGTGCCCCGTTAAAAAGTCCGGCACTATTTACTAAGATATCAATGCCCTTAAAATTATTCAGAGTTTTATTGATAAGCTGATCCAGATCATCATTATGGGTCATATCACCTTGAACAATAAGAACCGAGTCTCCCAATTCGTTTGCCGCTGAGAGGAGTTTTTCCTTACGGCGCCCGAATAAAATGACCTTAGCCCCTTCTTTGCAGAAGGCACGTGCAGCAGCCAAGCCGATTCCAGATCCGCCTCCTGTTATGATTGCTGTTTTATCTTTTAATCGCATTCTTCGTGTTTTAAATTAGAGTAAACAATAATGTATAATAACCTATCACTTTGATAGGCGTTATATTTCTCGTTTGTTTTGCCGATTCAATAAAGATTATCTTGGTCGGAAGGTTGCTAATTATGAAATACGTTTATTATGGGTTTGGCGGTTTTATCGGTTTCATTTGTGGTGTCGCCATTAACCTTATTTTTTTATTTCTGGATAAGTCCGGGGTAAAATTTGTCGCCTATCTTATCAAAACCTTCGGATTTTTTGGGGAATATATTCTTAAGTTGATCGATGCGTTACCTATACTGGGGGCTGTGTTAGGAGTTATTTTGATAAAATATCTATTTGGTCGCGAATTTGAAGAAAAGGGCAAAGGATAAGGGAGTTTTTAAAGGGTGAAATAGGGCTCCTTGCCGGAGCAGGTTAGTGGTAAAATAGGCCTAGAGATTGTTTCTATTAAGGAATGTGAATGAATAAAAAATTCAATGAAAATATACTTAAAGCCATGGAAGGGGCTCAGGACGCGGTTAAGGTTTGTAAGCAGGCCATGATCGATGCCAACGATGAAAGCTGCCGCGCCATGTATTCTGCAATATTGAAAGATTGCGAAAAGCATATTCAAATGCTTAAAGGGGAAATTGAGCTACATAAAGTCCAGAAGAAATGGGAAGATTAAATGCGTATTCTGATCGTTGAAGATGAAAAAAAAGTTGCCGCGTTTATTAAAAAAGGTTTGGAGGAAGAAACCTATGCGGTGGATATCGCCAGCGATGGAGAAGAAGGGCTGCACCTCGGAGAACAAAATCCGTACGACCTAATCATACTTGATCTGATGCTCCCTAAAATTAACGGGTTGGATATTCTTTCTCGTTTGAGGTCGCAGAAAATTGATACTCCCATATTGCTTCTTACCGCAAAAGATTCTGTTGACGATAAGGTCGAAGGGTTGAATCAGGGTGCCGATGATTATCTGACCAAACCTTTTGCTTTTTCCGAGCTTCTGGCGAGAATCCGAGTGCTGCTGCGAAGAGGAAAAGCCGAAACCAAGACCACATTGGAAATTGCGGATCTGACTCTTGATCTGGTCAGTCATAAAGTAAATCGAGGGAATGAAGAAATCGAGTTAACGGGAAAAGAATACAGCTTGCTGGAATATTTTATGCGCAATCAGGAAAAGGTGTTGACGCGAACCATGATTGCCGAGCATGTTTGGGACTATAACTTTGATACCTTTACAAATGTGATTGATGTCTATGTCAATCACCTTAGAAAGAAGATTGATAAAAATTTCCCCGCTAAACTCTTGCATACGTTACGGGGAGTTGGATATGTGATGAAAGTATAATCATGGCTTTCAAATCCATTCGCTCCAGGCTGACCGCTTGGTATGTCACGTTGCTTGCAATTATTCTGATTTTATTCAGCGTTCTCCTCAATTATTTTCTCGCCAAACGTCTTCATGAAAGTGTAGACAATTCCCTAACCGTATCCGCTACCGTCGTTGCGACTTCAGCAACCATGAGGTTGGGCAATTCACCCCTGCCAGGACTGAATCAACTCTTCGAACAGTTTATGAGCCAGGGCAACCTTAATAAATTTTACCGAATTTATGATGGATCGGGTAATGTTGGTTCTCGGTCCAAAAATATCAGTGCTTCGCAGTTCCCCTTATCGCAAGCAGCCTATGCCGATGCTCTGGAAGGAAAGAACAGTTATGAAACCTTCAAGGTGGGAGGGCAGCAACCGATACGCGTAATCACTATGCCGGTTCTTCTCGAAGGACAACTGATCAATCTGGTTCAGGTAGGCACCTCTCTGGAAGCGGTTCAAGAAACTCTGAGAAATTTAAAAATATTTTTATTTACAGCCGTTCCTTCTGTTTTGATTTTGGCGGCGTTATTCGCGAGGTTTATGGCGAGGCGAGCTTTGAAACCTATTTCGAGAATCATTGATACCGCGAGGGAGATCGGTCAGGGGAAAGAGTTGAGTAAGCGTATACCTGTGTTGAGAATAAAAGATGAGTTGGGGCAACTGGCATTGACGTTTAATGAAATGATGAATCGATTGGAAAATTCGTTTGCTCAAATGCGTCAGTTCAGTAGCGATGCATCTCATGAACTAAGAACGCCACTCACCGTATTGAAAGGCCAGAATGAACTTATATTGAGCAAACAAAGAAAACCGGAGGAATATCAGGAAGTCATCTCCAGTAATTTGGAAGAAATCAATTATATGTCCAAAGTATTAGAGGACCTCTTTGTGCTTTCTAAATCCGATGAAAATCAAGTCAATCTCGATTGCAAGCAGGTTGACTTGAGAGCCTTGGTGGAAGAAGTCTGCAAGCATGCGGAGATTCTAGCTGAAGAAAAGAGTATAAAAATTATATTTGCTTTTCTGGAGCCGACTGAGATCAAGGGGGATGAAGTTCGGTTGCGACAAATGGTCTGGAATATTTTGCAGAATGGAATCAAATACACACAACGCGGTGGAGAATTAAAAATATCTCTACAAAACGAAGACGAGTTTGCACTGTTGACTATTCAGGATACGGGAATAGGAATTCCTGAAGAAGATTTGCCGCAAATCTTTAACCGTTTTTACCGTGTTGATAAAGCTCGTACTCGGGATGAAGGCGGTAGCGGGCTAGGGCTGAGCATTTGCCGGCAGATTGCCGAAGCGCATAAGGGGAAAATTGAAGTTGAAAGCAAGCTGGGAGTGGGGACGCGATTTAAAATACGTCTGCCAAATTCAGCTTGTTAGAAAAAAGAGCCGACTAGAGTCAAAGGCTAATTTAAAACCAGAAGATTTATGGTTGGTGAGCTATTGACTGGTTCGCCGCTGGCCTTACGCCTAGTGATGGAGTTGGATGATGA
>JAJDAW010000172.1 GCA_029261635.1 Nitrospinaceae bacterium | reverse complement strand
ATACCATATCGTTGCAAAATTTATCGCGCCGAATGATGAATTCCTCATGGATGCCCTTGCGTTAGTACATGGCAAAGGTCCAAAACAGGATAGAAGAGGAACTATTTATGGCGATCGATAATCTTTTTGAAGCCGTTGGTGGCAGACCCACCTTGGAAAAAGTCCATAAATTGTTTTATGACAAACTCTATGAACACTCTTGGCTGGGGGAATTTTTTAAAGAAATCCCTCAGAAAGTAATAGAAAATCAGCAAACTGATTTCATGGTTTCCAATATGGGTGGCGGTAAAATTTATTCAGGGGCTCTGCCCAAAAATGGTCATAAACATATGTTTATCTCAGAAGAGTTATTTGATTTGAGATCAAAGATATTAAGAGAATCGATACTGGCCTGCGGTGTTCCCGAAGATTTGACCGAACGCTGGGTTAAAATTGATTATGCTTTCAAACATTCTTTGGTGAAAAAAAATGTGGAAGAATGTGAAAAGCGTTTTTTCACCGACGAGATTTTAAATTTCCCCAAACCCTGATTTTTTATAAAGAATAGAACTCCACCACTCCCGCCTCAAAAATAATCTAATAATTTCAATCAATTAACATCCACGTCCCGCAAACAAAACTTTACCAGCACTCCTTTTTTTTCGAATAGCAGATATACCCATCCAATAAGATTTACATTTCCAAAGAATATTGAAAATTTGAGGTTCCAATATTCTTATTTATCCTTATACTCAATTAATAGCCTCAATAAACAGCATTTGAAAATATAGCACCAACAATAAACACTAAAACTCTCAGCGTTTTTCCTTATTAAACCTAGGGGTTTTTCCTAATTATCGGGTTCTAATCTTGTAAAGGAGAAGTAAAAATGGGCTGGTTTAAGAATATGAAAATTGCGCAAAAGCTGGGTTTTGGTTTTACCTTGATGGGCATATTCATGCTGACAATGCTTTTCGTTTCTATCGAAAAGTCAGGAGAAGTCGCCGGCATTTCAAATAAAGTGAACCAGTTAAGAGTTCCTACAGCACGGGCCAGTCTTGAAATGCTGAATGGTATTAATCACTCATTGGCAGCTCTACGGGGGTGGATGATTCTTGGAAAAGATAAATTTAAAAACGAACGCGCAAAAGCCTGGAGCAGTGAAATCGACCCCGCTTTGGCGGCCATGACTAAATTCGCCCAAAACTGGACCAACCCAAAAAACGTAGAGCGTCTTAAAATCATTCGGGCCAAGCTTAAAGATTTCAAACGATATCAAAAGGAAATTGAAGACATTTCCGGATCAAAAGACAACTTACCCGCTACCAAAATATTATTGAGCGAAGCTGCACCGAAAGCCAATATTCTATTAACCAATATCACCAAGATCATCAACATTGAGGCCACTCTTCCAGCAACACCCGAAAGAAAAGCCCTGCTCGGGATGATGGCAGATATCCGCGGAACCACAGCACGGGCACTTGCAAATATCCGCGCTTATCTATTATCTGGCAACAAGATATTCAAAGATCGATTTGATGGTATGTGGACAAAAAATATCAAACGGTTTGGTGACCTAACTGCCAATAAATCTAAATTGAATGCGGAGCAACAAAAACTCTTTCAGGAGTTTACGGTTGCTCGCACCGGCTTCACCCCATTACCGCCAAAAATGTTTGAAATTCGTGGAGGTAACGGTTGGAACATAGCAAATAAATGGCTGGGCACTAAAGCGGCACCCACCGCTTTTGCCATCAAAGAACAACTTGACGGAATGGCAAAGAACCAGAAAAAATTACTGGAAAACGATTTAGTAAAATCTGAGAAAACCACGAAATCTATGGTCGACCTTCTTTGGACACTATTGATCGTAGCCGTTGTTCTTACAATTATTACGGCCTACTTCATAATCATTGCCATTACCCGACCTCTAAAAAAGATCAGTAAAACCGCCGACGAAATTTCCCAGGGAAACTTGAAACAAGCTCCGCTAATTATTGATTCTGAGGATGAGGTGGGTCAGTTGGGAAGAAATATGAATGCCACACTGACAACATTGCAACTCCTGGAAAAACAAACCCAGGAACTCGCGGCAGGCAGACTAGACACGGATGAATCGCTTTCCAGAATCAAATCGGGACAAACTTTGGAACAGGCAACGAACTATGTGAAACAAGAGTTTCAAGCTTCTCATGGTGATTTAGCGACCTCTCTAGATGAGCTAACCACTCGAATGAGGCAAATGTCTATCCAGGCAAAACTACTTGCTGATGATGAATTGGAAAATCCAATCCTCAACACCCAACTCACTGGAGAATTAGGGGAAGCCTTTTCTACATTGTCTACCAAAATGAAATGGTTGGCAGGCCAGGCAGGTTACATTGCTGACAATAAACTGTATCACGAAGACCTGGCAGACGATGGAGAAGGAACTCTGGGTTCTTCTATGGGCACCATGGTGAAAAATCTGCGTATATCTACCACAGAGATGGCGAAAACAGATTCGATGATGAAGCAAATGCCGAACAACATCA
Organism: Nitrospinaceae bacterium; assembly: GCA_029261635.1. Taxonomy (GTDB): domain Bacteria; phylum Nitrospinota; class Nitrospinia; order Nitrospinales; family VA-1; genus UBA8687. The sequence goes on along the minus strand of JAJDAW010000172.1, from coordinate 8,147 downwards.
TGTACGCCGATACCGACTTGAATGTACAGTACATGAACCCAGAGTCGGAAAAAACTCTACATACGATAGAGCAATATTTACCAATCAAGGTTGAAGATATAGTCGGTCATTCCGTCGATGTTTTTCACAAAAACCCGGCACATCAACGCAAATTACTAGCAGATCCGAAAAACCTCCCTCATCAGGCACATATTCAGGTGGGACCCGAAACGCTTGACCTGTTAGTCAGCCCACTCTTCGATGAAAACCAAAATTACATCGGTCCCATGGTGACTTGGAGTGTTGTTACCGAAAAACTGGCTGCAGAACAACGCGAAAAAGAAGATAACGAAAACATGCAGAGGGTGATCAATCATATTACTGAAAACTCGCAGACTCTTGCAGGTGCTTCCGAAGAGTTGACAGCCACCAGCCAACAGATGGCGGGCAATGCAGAAGAAACTTCTGCTCAGGCCAATGTGGTTTCCGCCGCTTCCGAAGAAGTCAGCAAAAACGTACAAACAGTTGCAACCGGAACCGAAGAATTGAACGCCAGCATCCGCGAGATCTCACAAAATGCCACCGAAGCCGCCCGAGTAACTACCGAAGCGGTGACCATGGCTGAATCGACCAATAAAACCATAACGCAATTGGGCGAAAGCTCGCAGGAAATCGGCAATGTCATCAAGGTCATTACCTCGATTGCGGAGCAGACCAACCTGCTGGCCTTGAATGCCACCATTGAAGCAGCGCGTGCGGGGGAAGCGGGTAAAGGATTCGCCGTAGTCGCCAACGAAGTTAAAGAACTGGCGAATCAGACAGGTAAAGCAACAGAAGACATCAGTAACCGCATCTCTGCTATTCAAGGTGATACGACAAGTGCTATTTCAGCGATCGGCGAAATCAGCGAAGTCATCAACAAGATCAATGATATTTCGAACACCATTGCCAGCGCGGTAGAAGAGCAGACCGCCACAGCCAATGAAATGAGTCGTAATGTTGAAGATGCCAGCCGAGGGACCGCTGAGATTGCCAACAATATTTCCGGTGTAGCCCAAGCCGCAGAAAGCACCACACAAGGTGCCAGCGATAGTCAAAGTGCCGCAGCAGAACTCGCACGCATGGCCGCAGAACTACAACAAGTAGTGCAAGAAAGCCATAAATAGAAAACACCTTAACCCGTTATATAATTAACCCGCTCCTCCAATTGGGGGAACGGGTTTTTTTATGCAACATATTCCGCCATAAGAAAGAAAAAATTCCTTTATCCATTATTAAGTTCTTTTAATTACTTTTCCGCTTTTTTAGCACAGCCAAAACTAAAGGTCTTCTCGTTTCCTGCCGAAACTTAATTTGAACGCAGGAAACATTGTTGAAAGGAAGACATAACATGCTGAGCGAACACGATCGGGAAACCTCTTTAAAGACAGCTTTTGGCTCCGTTGAAAATTGGATCAAAAAGCTTTTTCGTATTAAAACTGCAACTCCGGATAAATCTGCAGATCGAAGAGATTTCTACCGACTCCCACACGATAAAATTCAACCGCTTGACCTTTGCCTGACCATGCAGGACGAGCAGGTTTTTTGCACTACAATAGAAGACCTGAGCGCAAGTGGATTTAGTTGCAGACTCATCGAGTCAGGCACCATCCGTTGCGGCGAACCTATGACGGCATTGTTTGTTCTACCCTTAGACGAGCCCGTCATCATCCGCACAGAAGTGTTTCTTATGTCGATTGTAGGCAATGAAGGTGCCAGGCTTTTTCGTTTCCGGTATTTTGATGAGATGAGTGATGATGATCGGGAATTGATTCATCGATATATTGTTCAGAAACAGTTTGAGATCATTCAGAGCAAAGATAGAAAGAACTGGCACGAGAAGAATGAAGAAGATTTCTCAACCGGAAATTAACGCTTCGACAAAATTTTCCGGGTCAAACGCCTGCAGGTCTTCAGCCTTTTCCCCAACGCCAATGAAATGAACCGGCAGCTTTAATTCGCCGGACAAATTCAGCAACACCCCGCCTTTTGCCGTACCATCCAGCTTCGTCATTACAAGCCCATCCAGCTCCATTGCTTCGTGAAAAAGTTTTGCCTGAGAAATGCTGTTTTGTCCGATAGTAGCATCGAGAACCAGCAAAGTTTCATGAGGCGCACCGGGCAACACTTTGCCTATAACCCGTTTTACTTTTTTGAGCTCCTCCATCAGATTCTGGTTGGTCTGCAATCGCCCCGCTGTATCAATGAGCACCACATCCATATCCCTTGCTACGGCCGCCTGCACAGCATCATAAGCAACTGCTGAAGGGTCGGCACCGCTTTTTTGACTGATGCAGTTTATGTCTGCACGTTCGGCCCACACTTGCAATTGATCGATGGCAGCGGCGCGAAATGTGTCCCCTGCGGCCAGTAAAACTTTTTTACCTTCTTGCTTCCATCTTTGCGCTAGCTTGCCTATGGTCGTGGTTTTTCCTGACCCATTGATACCCACCATCAGAATAACCAGAGGCTTATTTTTTGCGAACGTTATGGGATTGATATTCTGCGAAAGGACTTCGATCATCCGTCCTTTCAACTGCTGCAAAACTTCGTCATTGCTGCGGATGCGATTTTGCGCCACATCTTTTTTCAAATCTTCCAAAATGAAGGCGGTGGTTTCCATCCCCACATCGGCGATGAGGAGCGTTTCTTCCAATTCTTCCAGCAATTCAGGGCCTACTTTTGCCTTACCCTGAACGATATTTTCTAATCCACCAGCAAGGCTGGAACGCGTTTTCTGCAGTCCTGATTTAAGGCGGGCAAAAAATCCGGATTTAGGTTCGTCCTCCGGTTGCTCCGTTTCTTCCATAGTTCCCCCTGATTGTTTGCGTCAAATTGAGGTCGGTATCTTTGCAAGTTGCCCCTACCTTGTCAAGACGAAACGAGGTAAAGGGTTACGGCACAAACATTCCCTGTTAGAAATCGGAAAAACAACCCAATAAACACCCCAAAAGCCTTTGTAGGTAAAGTTTTATTTGATTTCAACCGTTATGAGTTTTAGACTCTTTTTGACAGAGAACCCGTCCTTTCCGGTTCCGGAAAAAAGAGCATTCCTGTATCCATCTAACGAGTCCAGCCTCATGCTGGCGCAGAGGAAATATATGAAAGTTGCCGTTTGTAACTCCGTTGGGATCGATGCCGATGGCTATGCGATGATTCATTCGCCAAGCCGTTGGACCAATAGTACCAAAGACCTTAACATATTTACCTACTACCCCTGGCAGCTCGCCTATTGTTCTTCTATCTTAAAAAGAGATACCGACCACGAGGTCAAATTTTTTGATGGCTGCCTGGATAAACTGGATCACGATGCCTTTGTCGAAAAGGTTTCCGAGTTTGCTCCTGATTATTTAGTAATGGATTGCGCCACGCGTACTATCGATGCAGATAGCCGGTTTGGTATGGAAATCAAACGCCGATTTGGCACCAAGCTTATATTTTGCGGTCCTCACCCGACAACCTTTCCAGAAGAAGTCAGCGAATATGCCGATTTTGTGATACTCCGCGAATACGAAATGGTTGTGCTCGATATTTTGCAGGGAAAAGATCATCAGGACATTATGGGACTGTGGCCGAATACCAACATCCGCCCGCCACTCGATGTTAACAACTTGCCTTTACCTGAAGACGATGATGTATCTCGGCTTGATTATGGAATGCCGGGGGAACCTTCCAGTGTATATCTGGAAATTCAGGCTTACGCTTCACGAGGATGCCCGCTGTCCTGCACCTTTTGCGTGTGTGGAAATATTTCTTATCAACGTCCTAACTGGCGTCCGAGAAATCCGGAAAATGTGGTTTACGAACTGCAAACGTTGCGAGCCAAATATCCCCAATTGGAAGGAATTTTCTTCGATGAAGAAGTTCATAACGGTAGCAAGAAATATATCCTCGAGTTGACCAAAGCCATTCGCGAAAATGGACTCGATGATTTGAAATACGATGTCATGTGTGGTCAATGGCCGATGGATGAAGAAGTGCTCGACAACATGAAGAGCGCAGGCTATTACATGGTGCGTCTCGGAATCGAAACAGCGGGTGAACATGCCGCCAAAGGCATGGAACTACAAAGAAAATTTAATGTCCCAAAACTAAAACAACTGATGGAGCATGGAACCAATATTGGATTGAAGTTTTACGGAACTTTCACATTCGGCGGCGAAGGATCAACCGACGATTGCGACAAGAGAACTCTCGATTTGATCCGTGAATTGCTCGATCGCGAATTGTTATGGCGGTTCCAGCTATCCATAAGCACACCGCAACCCGGCACTCCTTTTTTCAATCGCATGAAGGAGCAGGGACACCTTAAAGATCTAGACTGGAAACATTTTGATGGCGGCAACCATGTTGTGGTCAATCGTCCTGAATATCCAGCAGATAAAATCATGGCCAATTTCCGCGAGGCAGAAAAACTTTATGAGGTCGGTTTCAACCAACGCTATAAAGCAACGGCACAGGATAACTTTAAATCCGTCGAGCTCAATCAGGAAGGCGAAATAATTTTGTTTCGCAGCTCGCGGATGAAGCAGATACATGATGTGGTTGACTCGCTTTCCAGCCAGTTCAATAAACCAGTGACGGTTCTTGCACAACCTGCGGTTGAACCTGAATTGCGTAAAAATCCAAATATCAGCGAAGTCCTGTTATATGGCGACACCCATTTCAACCAGAAAACATTCCCAGATAGCATGGTAGGGCAATTGCGAAAGAAATCCTATTCGTTAGGCGTGATTCCTTTCAATAATATTTCCGGCAACGGTTACTCGGAGATTAAAGCCATTGCCAAACAATCTGGGATACAAAAACTGGTCGCTGTTAATATCGAAGGAAAAGTTTTTGACCTAGAAAATCCTGGCGATTTCGGACGCGCCCATATTCCCGGTTAATAATGGAACAATCACCAAAAAAAATTCTAGTCATTAGATCAGCCACTCGTATCCTCGATCAGACACTTGTTTCATTGCAAGAAGAGTTTCCGGGCTGTCATATCACGGTTCTGCTACCTCAATCGGTCAAAGAATCTATGGAGCAGGACGAAAAAGTCAATGAAGTGTTGACGATTCCCGACCAGCGCCGGATGAATGTCTCTAGTTACGGAAAAGACAACATTCGTAGATTGCAGGAAATGAATTTTGACCTTGCTGTTTCTCTCTACAACATCGATCACGGATTGGGCTATTCCAATATTGATCTTCTCGCTTTAGCGGCAAAAGCAAAAAGCGTGCGTGGTTACAATTCTCGAGGGACTTTTGTTGAAGTTACTCGCTCCACAGCCACGAAGAAATCTTTCATGGAAAAAACATCCTTCTTCTGGGTAGGCATCAACTACTTCGCAACTTCTATTCTATTTATCATCATCACCCTGGCGTTGATAGGCGAATGGTGCATTCGTCTGCCATTCAGGAAAAAGCAAGCTTCTGCAAAAACGGCTCTTGCTCCATCTCCCTCTGTCCGTGAGCCTGTAAAGGTTCGGGTTTAAAAAAATGGATATCCTTGTCGCCAACTCGGTAGGGGTAGATCGCGATGGATACCATATGGTGCACGTCCCATCGCGTTGGTCTTTAGGAGTAAAAAACTTCACCAATTGCGGTTATTACCCTTGGCAACTGGCCTATACTTCTTCACTGTTAAAAAGAGACACCTCTCATAGCATAAAGTTTCTCGATGGAGTATTACGTGGATGGGATGTTGAAACCTATCTGCAACATGCAGGGAAGCCGGACTGGTTGGTCATGGAAAGCTCGACGCGAACGATCCGCGAGGATTTACGCTTTGCCAAAACACTCAAGGAAAGTTTTGGAACCCGGCTTATTTTTACAGGCCAACATCCCATGGCACACCCTGAAGAAGTTTTGAAAATTGCCGATCATGTATGTGTTGGGGAATATGAATTTGCCGTTCTCGATTTAGTTCAAGGGAAAAATCCGCAACAAATTGCCGGGGTCTACCCTAATGAGCGAGGTGGACTGATAGATATAAACCGGTTGCCCTTTCCGGAAGATGATGATGTAAGCCGCATCGACTATCATGAACCGAACTGCCGATACAAACAAATCCAAATGTACGGATCAAGAGGCTGCCCGCGCCGTTGTAATTTTTGTGCCGCGGCAACTCTTTATTATGACGAGCTCAATTGGCGTCCCCGTAACGTAGACGACGTCGTAAAAGAAATTCAAACCCTGCATGAAAAATATCCTGAAATGGAGGGCGTATTTTTCGATGAGGAAGTCCACAATATTAAAAAAAGTTTCAATATCTCTCTGGCAAAGGCTATACGGCAGGCGGGCCTGCAAGACCTGAAATATGAAGCCATGTGCGAATACGCATCTCTGGATGAAGAGGCCATGGATGAAATGCGTGAGGCGGGATATTACAAAATCCGTTTTGGCATCGAAACAGGAAGCGATCGCGTAGCAGAAAAAATGACGCTGGGAAAAAAGCATGACCTGAAAAAATTGAGGTCTATGGTCGAATACGGGAAAAGCATCGGCATGCTTTTCTATGGCACCATCAGTATTGGTGGGCTAGGCTCTGACAAAGATGAAGACCAGAAAACGGTTGATCTGATATATGACCTAGCTGGGAAAGGTTGGTTGGATGAAATTCAAGTTTCCATTAACACACCTCAACCCGGCACCGATTTCTACGATTCTTGTGTCGAAGAATCATTAATTCCCCATTCAAATGATTGGGAAGGTTTCGACGGCAACGGACATGTTGTTGTCAATTATCCGCATTATCCGGCAGAAGAAATTCAGGCTAGCTTCAGGAATGCCTTGAACGCATTTGACTTGGGAAAAGGCAAGGCACAAGCAAAAGCTTTTGCCAAAAACACGAACGCATCCATCATCCCATCAGGATCGCGAATTCTCATTTTGCGATGTGTAAGAAGCTGGATGATTCGGCTCATTCTGGAAAACCTTCACCCTAAAAATAAAGCCGATATTCTGGGTCAGGATGTTTCTTTAGACGATTTAAAGGATCTATCCGGATTAGGAGAGTTTTATTCCTATGGCAGTGGATTTTTTGCCATCGAATCATTTTCTTCTGAATTGATACAAAAGCTTAAAGAGCAACAATATGACCTTGTGCTCATCCCCGTTGCAAACAATCACCTCGAAGGGTTTCAGAATGTTCTGGAGGTTGCGCATTTGATTGAACCCGCGAACATCAGTTACGTCTACCCAGAAGGCCGCATACAACCTGTCGAAGGCTCATCCGTAAGCATTTAAAAACTTCTTATCTACCCTAGCTGGTTTTCTGAACAACTGGATTGGGTTTTGGATTGATCATATTTTTCTTTGTAAGAATATCGACCATGTTTTTATCGCGGCAAGAAGTAGCGATATCAATCAATCCATCGCCATTAAAATCACCCACCGCCATACCCTGTGGGTGCTCATTGACATGGTGATAAATAGGAGGGTATGTGAAAGTGCCGTCTCCCTTTCCAAGCGAAATCGATATCTGGTCATCGGTAGAATTTGAAACGGCAATATCTTCAAATCCATCTCCGGTAAAATCGGCGGCAACCACAAACTTTGGAAAGTTTCCTGAAGCAAAATCGCGGAGCGATGTAAAGGTCTTGTCTTTATTGTTGATCAGTGTCGTCAAGGCATGCAATGAATTGCTCGATGTTACCAGATCAAGATAACCATCGTTATTGACATCAATATTTACAATGGTGAGGGGTTGTTTGCCGCCCTTAAACATTTTCGAGCTATCAAATTTCCCATCGCCTTTGCCCCATAGAATCTGAACTCCTGTATTGCCAGAACCAGCAAGCCCTACAGCAATATCCATATTATTATCCTTGTTATAGTCGCCTATAACAATTCCTGTGGGCTGGCCATTTACATTGTTCGTAACCGGTTCCTTGAAAAATCCGTTGCCTTTCCCTAAAAGGATCACCACCTGATAAAAGCGCATGGTAATGGCAATGTCGGGGCTACCATCATTATTAAAATCTCCCGAAATCATATTGATAGGGATCTTTCCCGGCTTTAGAGTTTGGCTGGTTCTTTTAAAACTGCCCAGTTTTGTATTTAAAAATATCTGTACAGTTTGATCTTCGTAATTGAGAACAGCAATATCTTTATATCCGTCTTTATTATAATCTTCCGCAG
>JAJDAW010000171.1 GCA_029261635.1 Nitrospinaceae bacterium | reverse complement strand
ACTCAGTACGTTGATAGCCATCTACCACCGTTGCAAAATCGCGCACTCTTATTGTCTTCTCACCATCCCGTTTTATTACCGTATCCAGAATATCATTGGGGCTTAGAAACTCACCGAGTCCGCGAACGGTATAAGCACGATTATCTTCATCGTGAAATCCAGCCCGGGTGTTTTGATTCTCTTCCCTAAGACGGTCAATGACTTCCTTGTAAGTTAAATGCAAACGCGCCATGCTATAAGGGTCGAACTCCACCCGCATTTCGCGATCTTCACCGCCGAAATGCCAGACGTCGGCAATCCCCTTCACCCGTCTTATAGAAGGAACAATAATGTCTTCGCCAACCTTGTACATATAGTTCTGGTCAAGATCGGGCGATTTAGGATCAGGCTTGTCAAAAACAATCCACATAATAGGACTGGAGTTATCACTAGAGATAGAACGCAAAGTAGGCTTGTCTGCATTGATCGGCAGGTCTTTTACCTGCTGTAATTTATTGTTCACATCCAGAACAGCAAGGTCCTTATCAATACCCCATTCAAACTCCAGGTTGATAGTACTCAATCCATGCTGACTGGTCGAAGTCATCTTCTTCATCCCTTCAACGGATTCAAGCTGGTCTTCAAGACGACGAGTGATGTTGCGTTCCACTTCATTGGGGGACAACCCGAGATATTCGGTCTTAACTTCGATTTGTGGCTTGTCTACCGTGGGTGTTAGTTGTCGAGGCAGGGTTTGAAAGCACAATATACCCACCACTACTGCCATAACAATGATTACCATAACCGTGTGATAGTTACGGATAGACTGGTCTATAAGTTTCATCAGGTTTTCGGATTTTTTGCAGGAGTTTTTTTAGAGATTTTTGAAGGCTCGCTGTCTTTTGAAGCAGAACTTAAAGGTGTTTCTGCTTTCGGTTTTGGGTTGGTTAAGAACACATTTGCCCCTGGAAATACAGCGCCCGAACCTCTTAATATCAAATCAGTGTCAGCCTTTAGTTGATGGGTGAAGTCCTTGATCTCCACAAAATCATCACGCTCTTTAAAAGCCTTAACAGGAACCAGATGCGCTTTATTATCTTTAACGATATAAACAACGGTTCCCTGTTCAGAAATCACCAACGATACTGCTGGCACATGTAGGACATTTTTTCTGACACCAAAATTTAATGTACTTTCAAGGGTCAGCCCTGGAAACATAGCAGGGCTTGGGTCTGGTAAATCGATTTGTACTTTTATATTTCCCGAGAAGATATTCGCATCGGGGATCACCCGCACCAACCGAGCAAGATTGGATTTGTACTCGAACTTTACCCCCAACTCCTTTGAAAGAAATTGGGCCGTCTTCATTTTTTTCAATTTATTTCGATAACTCTGCGGCATTTCCAAAACCGCTTTTAATCGAGAAGAACCAATCATTCGGACAATTGCCATTCCCGAATCTGCAATAGCGCCTCGCTCGATTTCCTTGGATATAATGATGCCTTCAAACGGCGCAACAATATTTACTTTCGAAAGATTTAATTCAGCGACCGCAACCTGCTTGCGAATGGCTTGCATCTCTGATTCCAGTCTTCCTATGTCTTCCGTACGCGACTTCATACCCGCAGCCTGTTCCGATTGACTCGCTATCAAACCTTCCTGAGCCTGACGCAGCTTGTCTTCTGCAGAATCCAGAGCAGACTGAGACACAACTTTCTCTTTCACCAGTTTTTTTGTTCTCTTAATTTCAATCTTTGCCAGATCTAAAGAACTTTGCGCAGCCCGGGTTTTAGCATCCAGGCGTTCTTTATCTTCGGGACGTAAACCTCCTTGAGCTTTTTTATAATCATTTTGCGAGGCAGAATAATCTGCACGCAATTTTTCCAATGTCAGCTCATATTCTCTTGAATCTATTTGTGCGATCAGGTCACCGGCTTTCACCTTCATACCTTCTTCAACCGCAATGCGGGCTATCTTTCCTCTGATTTCAGAGGTGATCGTCACCCTTTGCTCCGCTTGAATATTTCCGACAGCTCGCACTTCATCGAAAATATCCCGATAAACCACTTTGCCGATCTGCACCGGAAGCGCAAATATTTTCTTCTCAGTTTTCGCGGTTTCTTCTTCTTTCGGCATGCAGGAAGAAAAAAGCAATGCGAGCAAAACCAAGGATGCTCCTAAAATGTAATTCGATTTTCTGATATAATTCTCCACCATCATTTAATTAATCTAAGAAATGTTTCAAGGTTCTTTTAATATTATCACAATAACAAAAATGGGGTTTCAATCACGTTCATGAGTTTTTCCTATCCTTCCGACAATTTCGATTATCAATTATTAGATACAGGCGCATTTCAAAAACTCGAACAATTTGGTCCTCATCGATTTTGTCGTCCTGCCCCACAGGCTCTTTGGCCAAAATCTCTTCCTGCATCTGAATGGAAAAAAGCAGAAGGTGAATACAAATACTTCAAAGGCAAAGATACGGGCGGCGAATGGAAAATACCCTCATCGTTGCCCGAAAACGGATGGCAAATAAAGTTCCAAAATCTCGTTTTCAAAGTTCAACCGACTGGATTCGGCCATATCGGACTTTTCCCCGAGCAAGCTCCCAATTGGCTTTGGATTATAGATCAGCTTAAACAGCTTAACGGCAAGGAAATCAAAGTACTTAATGTTTTTGGTTATACCGGGGCCAGCACCCTTGCGGCGGCTTCAGCGGGTGCCCATGTCACCCATTTAGACGCATCTAAAGGCTCTGTCAACTGGGCGCGCGAAAACCTCGAATTATCTGGATTAGGTGATCGACCTGTTCGATGGATTGTCGAAGACGCCATGAAATATATGCAAAGAGAACATCGGCGTGACAATAAATATGACGCGATCATCATGGACCCGCCCTCTTTCGGACGCGGCCCCAAAGGAGAAGTATGGCAGATCGAAGACAAACTATCCGAGTTTATGGAAGCTTGTCAGAATATTCTTAACGACTCACCGGCTTTCCTGCTTTTCACAACTCATTCGCCAGGGTTTTCATCTTTAACTCTCGAAAACATGCTTAAAACATATCTACCTTCAACACAAAAAGGCCATTTCGAAACAGGGGAAATGTTTATCCCCGACACTTCTACTGGACTCCATCTCCCCAACGGATTCTTCTGCCGCTACCGGGCAAACGCCCGGGGGTAATAGGTCTACTCCTTATATTGCGAAGCGAACACCCTCAAGCTTCTGGAAATAGGTTTTATAATTACTTCTCATGCCAAGGGAAACCTAGCACCTTGGAAGAATAAGCACCGCATGCGTCCTTGCGAAGAGCCGAAGGCGATGTGCCAATCCAGACAAAAGATATTTGTTTGCGATGGCAATTAATCTTTGCAAGGTCACAAAACAGTTCAGGGAGCCCGTACTTATTGGCCTTGCAGAGCCTTGAGGCTATTGAAAGTCTATGGCCTGTCTGGATCGCCACACTCCCGCTGGTCGTTCGCGATGACGTGCGGGAGGGGGCACAATAATGTTTCCCCCCCTATAGGGAGGAATTTTATTTGTCCCCGAACCATAAAAAAGGCACACTACCCCAAAAAAAAACTGGGATATAAGCCTGCCGCAGAGGAACACAATCTGTGAAGTATTGGTAACGCTTAATATGGAAAAGCAGATCTTCGATCCCGCTAACTGGATGCCCGAAAATCGACCCAAAGCGGACATCAATTGATGAATGAAGGTCGAATGGATCCATTATGGCGAACAATTGGAATATTCCAGATTGGTTAGAAAAAGAAGTAAGAGAAAGAGATAAAAATTGTGTCTATTGCCGTGTTGAGTTTACGCCATCAAAAATATCTAAAAAAACAGCATCTAGCTGGGAACACATAATTAATGATGCTAAAATCGTTACTAGAGAGAACATTTCGCTCTGCTGTTGCGGTTGTAATGCCAGCAAAGGACAAAAAAATCTTTCTATTTGGTTGCAATCAAAATACTGTAAAGATCGTGGTATAGATTTAAATACAGTTGCACCAATAATTAAACAGGCCATTGCTAATGGCCAATAAACATCCTTAGTTCTCAGGTAATTTAGCTGAACTAAACATCCGCTATTGGCCGATTGCTTTATCCAGAAGCTTTAAGATATTTGTATCGCGGTATAAAGAATAAACCTTTAGAGTCCAGCGGCATGCTGGTTTGAACATGGCCTTTTATCACTATCTAAAATCGCATGCAGAAGAGAATCCGGATCGCCCTGCGATCATTGAAGATGACTGCACTGTTTCTTACGGGGAACTTTGTGAACAGGTCGAATCTTTTGCGGCGGCTCTTTCAGAATTGCCTCTCAACTCAAAGAGTAAAATTGGCCTGCTATGCCTGAACCAAAAAGAACATCTTGTTGCCTTGTTTGGTTGTTTGTTAAAAGGGGTGCCTTTTATCCCTTTTAATTTTCTTTTGAAGCCAGAAGACTTGGTTTTCATTGCACAGGATGCGGGCATCGACATTCTGGTGGTCGATTCCGCTTTTGTAAAACCGGAGGTCAGCCCGTTTTTCAAATTTTTCCCAAACAAAATTCTTGTTGGCCCTGCTGACGTCGATCAAGTAGGCGAAGGAACCTTGCGATTCGAAGATTTTCTAAAATCTGGAAAAAGGAATAATGCATTCATAAAACACGAGAGGGAATCAAGAATACCGGATGTGATTCTTTATACCTCAGGCACCACTGCCAAACCCAAAGGCGTGATGCTGAATGAAGACCAGTTTGATGAAAACTGCACCGGGTTTCTGGAACATATACATATCACTTCTGACGATAAAGCTATCGTGGCGTTGCCGTTGTTTCATTCTTTCGGAAACATCATGGCTCTGGCGTTATGTCGGGTCGGCGCAACGTTGATTCTTCTCAAACAGTTTCAACCTAAATCTATTTTGGCTTCCATCTCAACACACAAGGCAACCTTTTTACCGCTCGTACCCACTATTTATTCTTTTCTCGTCGACCTTTATGCGCGTGGCGGCTATGACGTTTCTTCTTTGCACACTTGCCTCTCTGGCGGTGCCGCTTTACCCAAAGCGCTCCTTAACAAAGTAGAGGAAGTTTTGGGGGTCACCGTTATTGAAGGGTATGGTCTCACTGAAACGTCTCCTGTAATTGCTGTCAATAAGATGAAAGACGGCAGCGTCCCCGGCTCGGTCGGCCCCGTCTTGCCTAATGTCGAAGTAAAAATCATTGACGACGCAGGGAACCCGGTTGCCCAGGGGGAGGTGGGAGAAATTCTTGTCAGAGGTAAAACGGTAATGAGCGGTTACTGGAAACGCACCGAGGAAACAAAGGAAACGATTCAGTCGGATGGCTGGCTTAAAACCGGTGACCTGGGACATCTGGATGAAAAAGGACGACTCTATATTTCTGCAGGGAGGAAAAAAGACTTAATTATCCGCGCCGGTGAAAATGTATCCCCGTTAGCCATTGAAAATGCCTTGATGGGTCACCCTGCACCTGCAGAAGTCGCAGCCGTTGGAATCGCTGATAAACGGATAGGAGAAAAAGTGAAAGTCTGTGTTGTGCTGCGAGAAGGTGCTGAAGCAACAGAGCAGGAACTCAAAGATTTTTGCAGAAAAAACCTACCCGCATTCATGACACCCGATTTGATCGAGTTTCACGAGTCACTCCCCAAAACCGCTACCGGGAAAATCATAAAATCTCAATTGAAATAAAAAGGCGGCCTCACGCAATAAATTGCGGTAAAGCCGCCTGCAAACTTCATTTATTAAATCCTGCTAACGTTAGAAGACGCAGCGGAATCCGATGCTGTCTACCCGGTAATCTACTACAAAACCTTTTCTGGCACCTGACCGTTGGCTCATCGCGTTAGTGTCCCAAGCTCCTCCACGAATCACTTTTCGAACCCCTCCGCCTTTTCGGTCTGAAGGATTCGTTCGCATAGGACCTTTTGGGTTTTCTTTAGGGCTATGTGCATAATATTTATCATCCATCCAGTCCGTAACCCATTCATGGACATTACCTGCCATATCATGAAGTCCCAAAGGATTCGCTGGAAATGAACCCACAGGAGCTGTTTGTGAAAACCCATCAGAAATATTTTTATCACTAATATTCATGTCACAGGTACTATCGCAAAAATTTGATTTACCGGCTTCGAATTCATTTCCCCAGTAATATTCTGTGGTTGTCCCCGCGCGTGCTGCATATTCCCATTCCGCTTCGGTCGGCAATCGTTTATTGTTTTTCTTACAGAATTCTGCGGCCTCATGCCAAGTCACCCTATCAACAGGTCGTGTTGCGCCTTTAAAGCGCCCTGGGTTATGGCCCATGATAGATTGAAACAAGCCTTGACTGACTTCGTACTTGTCCATCTGAAAGGATTTAAGGCAAACTTCATGGACAGGCCTCTCTGAAGCTGCCCACTGATTACTACCCATCTGAAAACATCCACCATTCACTTGCACCATTTCTACAGGACCTGTTGTTCCACTCTTATGGATCAATATGTCTTCCACTTTGACATGCAGTTCTTCCATATAATCATATACTCGTCGTGGAACACCTTTATATTTTAATTTCACATCGGAATGTGGGACGAGCAACATTTTCCCGGTTTTTAAATTGAAGAGACGATAATGGAGGACAGGTTTTGCTTCCTCACCATCGACATAATTTCTCATATTATTTCTACCGTCGTCAGGGGTGTAAACGTTCTCATCGACAAGTTCAGCTTCGAAAGATTGATCCTGCATTGTTACGATCACAATATTTCTTTTGACGATCTTCATAGCCAAAATACGATCTACCAGCTGTTTGGTTTCCTTGTATTTTTTCAATTGGAATTTGGTTTCTGCTAACCCGCGCATGATGCGCCAGCTATCAGGATCCATTTTAAGAGCGGAAGAATAATATTTTTCCGCTTTTTTCATTTTTCCCATTTTAAAAGCAGCATCTCCTTTTGCAGTTTCCTCCTGGACACTCGCAAAGACGGAAACGGGAAACGAGATCAATATAAAAAGACAGCACCGTAGCAGTTGATTTTTAAACACAAGGCTAAAACTCATGACAAATTAACTCCTGAAAACTTTGATAAAATCAATACACCTTTGATAAAATCAATATAAAATAAATGAATCATTGAATTGCGAAATTATATACATTTCCAATAGATTTTTGCTAATTTTTCTTATTTTTTAATCGGATTATTTTCTACTTCAGGGGGGATGGGTTTCTCACCTTGCTTGTTTTTTTGTTTCTTCAAGTCGCTCCATTCCGAATCTATCTTCTTCTTTTTATTATGCCGTTCCCGTTTGGGAAAATAATCTATTTCGTCAATCATTATCGGTTTTCCTGATCCGCTTTTTGGGTAACAATGGACTTGATTCGATCTATGACCGGACCTTGCACACCGAGCTGAATAGCCCGATTCAAATGTGCCAGGCTTTTTTTATTACTATTGAGACTGGAGTATATCATAGCCAGATTTGCATGACCGACACCATAATTGGGGTCAACACTAATAGCCTTTTTTAACATCTCAATCGCCTCCGGTCGTCTATCTAGAGTCGCCAGAACATGAGCCAGCGAATCGTAAGCATATTTGTTCATAGGCCAACTTCGGATTGCTGCACGTAGCATTTTTTCAGCTTCATCAGCATTTCCCATTCTTTTCAGGTTATTCCCTAGCATGCTCAAAGCAGGGCTAAAACCTGGGTTGTACTTCAAGGCCAGTCGAAAATACTTATTCGCCTCAGGAAGATTGTTCTGCCCTTGCCAAGCCTGCCCAATTCTAAAATAGGGTTTCCATGCACTGGGCATATACTGCGAAGCTTCTATATAAGCTATGCGTGAGGCATCCTTTTGCCCTCCCCTAAAAAGCAATTCACCACTCTTGGCTGTCTCAAGGTATTTCAATCGGGATTGAATTTCGGAATCGGACATAGTTGGGGCAGCAAAAGCAACGAGGATAATCAGAATCGAACTAACGAACACCGCTTTTATCAGAATGAATTTAGGTTTTAATAATTTAGATAGCACTCCAGTTGATTCAAACGCTTTGTGAAACAAGAAGAAAACAAATACGAGAGACATTAACTGAAAAAATGGGAATAGCAAAAGAAACATCCCATCCAGATAGTTCCATGAATCGGGGTGAGGAGAGAGAAGCACTTGAAAAAAACTACTGGAACGAACCAACATATCCGGGCGCTCCAAAAAAATATCAATAGAAGAACCCAAAGCCTGCAGAGTGAATTGTGGGTGATTATAAGGTAGCGACACCTTATATTGAACCAACATACAAAACTGGGCTAAAACAGTCATCAAACAAACAACAACAGGACCCAAATTAATTTTATTCGAACCATTTCCTGCAAATCGTTGAATCAAAGTTCCCAGGCCCAGGACAAATACCGGTAAAGCTGAAATCAAATGCCGGTGGCCATACGAGGCAGAATCTTCCGGGTATAAAAGTACAATGCCAAAAATACCCGCAAGATAAGCCAACAAACCCGGACGCAGATCGCGGAGGAAATCGTCTTTCATAAAAAGACCGACCATACCTAGAACAGCTAGAGGCATTGAATACAACAATCCCCACTTCGCATTCAGAAATAAGTTATAAATATTTTCAAGAAGCGGCCCTATAGAAAAACCTGTTAAACCTTCTCCAGCAAATTTCATGTGGCGGGGAGGAAAAGGAACTCCATTCAACTGATACCAACAATAAATTTGAGGTAGCATTGTTAGAAGAAAACCGCCCCCTAAAGCTCCTGCCAAAATAGAAATTTTCTTCATCGCCCGGGCTGGGCTTTCTTTCCAGTCGCAACGAAATTCCCACAAAAGATCCACAGCGAACAAAGCAAAAAATGAGATATTGATGACACGCGTCATGCACAGCAAGCCCAATATTGTTCCGATCAACGCATAATGAATGGGCCTTCTGGATTGACGAAACCGGATCCAAATAAAAATCAAGACAGCGGCCAGAAAAAACTCAGAGGTGTGCGCCATACGCTGTCTGATGAAGGAAAAATAAATCAGCGGCGAAGCAAGCCAGATTGATAGCATTGCAACCATACTGACACGCTTACGGGTAAACATTCGCAAGGTACGATACATAAATATCAAACCTGCAAAAAGGTAGGTAGCAGAAGCAACAGCGGTGGAAATATAATAGGGAGCAGAATACCCATCTGTTGTAACTGGATACCCTAAACTCTGATACAAATGGGCAAGCGCATGTCCTACCAGAAAAAAAGGCAGGAACAAGATTGCTTGTCCCATTTGCCAATTGTTAAACACATAACCTGTCGGATTAATTTTTTCCGAATGAGCGTAACCACGTTCATTAAAAAAATCGAGATCACCATCAATGAAAGTAGAACGTAGAAAAGCGTAGTAACCGGTGTCGTCGCCCCCGTCGATAGTCGCTACGGAGTAAAACCCTGTATGAATATTGGGAGGAACCCACGAATTAAAGATTCCGAGTGGTGTGAGCCACAAAAAGATGAAAAAGAATATTCCACCAAAATATAGAGCGCTACGATTAGACATTGGTTTTATCTGAAAAGATAAGGCATAAAGGAATTATTTTGAGGCTTTGTCGAAAAAACGTTTTTTATTTACTAGAAACCGGTTGAGTTTCAAGCACCAGACCTTTTTCAACCAGCTGCCGGTGAGCGTCTTCTACCTTGGAAACTGCTTTTTGCCCATCACTCCAGGCGATCAGATCTTTTAGTCCTTCTTTTAGTGAAAAGTTGGGCTGGAAGCCTAATTCACTTATTTTCGAGATGTCTGCATAACAATCCCGAATATCACCATTACGAAATTTATAAATCACATCAGGGCGAAATGATTTTCCGCAGAGCTCAATAAGTGTTTCTGCAAGCTCAAGGATGGATGAAGGTTTTCCAGTCCCGATATTGAAGATTCCATCATCTGCCTGATTCAACAAAAGGAGCTTGCCACGCACCAGATCTTTTACATGAATGAAATCGCGACGCTGGTTACCATCTTCATATATCAAGGGTGGGGTATCATTTTTTATCGCGGAACAAAAAATTGCCGCTGCCCCAGTATAAGGATTATTCAAAGACTGCCGAGGACCGTAACAATTAAAGTATCTGCATGCCACTGTAGAAATATTGTGCGCCCGACCAATCATCAGTGAATAAACTTCCTGGTCTTTTTTACTTTGCGCATAAACTGAAGTGCAGTCGAGTTCTTTATCCTCCCCGGTTGGAAGAGGAGAAACCGGTGAAGCACATTCAGGACAAAGCATTTCCCATTGTCCTTCGGCCAATTGACTATCAGGTCTGGGTTTCGGGGAAATTTTTCCATGCTCTTCGCAGAGATAACAACCTTCGCCATAGAGGCTCATGGAGCTAGCAATCAGCACTTTTTCAACATTATGCTTTTCATTTACAAGAATATCCCAGAGCACGCCTGTACCCTGAACATTGGTGGAAATATATTGGTCAATAGAATACATGGATTGCCCTACACCAACTTCTGCCGCATCGTGAATGATGAGATCAACATCTTTGATGGATTGGTGTAAATGGTCTCGGTCGCGGACGTCTCCTTTTATAAACTCCGCATCCGGATGCAAATATTCAGGTTTTTCAGCTCTCTCTCCATGCACTTGAGGGTTGAGATTATCGTAAACCCGGACACTGTAGCCTTGAGCAATTAACTCATCAACTGTGTGCGAACCTATAAACCCTGCCCCACCTGTGACCAAAACCTTTTTGCCCATTTAATTTTCCTCTCCAGCGATTAACTTCCGTTTTCTTCAATGGGATACAGCATTTCCCTTATTATCTTATCTTATTCGGCAAATAAGGGGAAGTACTTGAGGCATAGAACCGCAATTTGGACTGCGTAACCCCATTGAAATCCATGAAAAATTGGGCAATAATCAGAAGGTCAGAGAACACGTTGTCCTTCCCTCTATTTAGCAACAACCGGCATACAAAGTGGACCTTTCCTGCATTATTGTTAATTATAAAAATAGTGATCCCCTGAAAGATTGCCTGGCATCCATTTATCAAACTGTTCAGGAAATAGACTTTGAGGTAATAATTGTTGATAACAGCGAGAATGACCCCGGTTTGCAACCTCTTAAAGAACTATATCCGACGGTTCAATTCATTTCCAATTCATCCAATGTTGGATTTTCCAAGGCAAATAACCAGGCCGCGAAAATAGCAAAAGGTGATGTTTTGATTTTTCTGAACCCAGACACCATTTTATCTGATCAAGCCATCAACTCAATGTACAGGTACTATTGTTCTCATACGGAGACAGGTGCCCTTGGCCCTAAAGTAGTAGACCCGGACGGAAGCTTGCAATATTCCTGCAGACGATTTCCTACCCTATGGACCAGTCTGTTCAATCGGTACTCTATACTTTCCCGATTATTTCCAGCAAACCGTTTTACCAGCCAATATTTAATGCGTGATTTTGACCATAATGAAATTCGGCAGGTTGACTGGCTCTCAGGATGTTGTTTAATGATATCGAAAAGTATTTTTGAAATATCTCGCGGGTTCGATGAGAATTATTTTCTATTCAATGAAGATGTGGATTTATGCAGAACAATCAAACAAACAGGAAAAGAAGTTATCTATTTTCCAGAAGCAAAAATCATCCATCAAGTATCCACCAGTAACAGCAAAACAGCGGCAAGAGTGATCATTCAACGGCATTTGGGAATGATGCATTACTTTAAAAAACACCATGAGGGGAACTTATTAACTCGAGGAATAATTAATTTATTTATTTCCCTGAGAGGTGTTACGCAACTATTAATTAACTTTATAAAATGAAATTTGAATCTTTCCCTATTCCAGGCGAAGTCTATCTTATTGGCTATTTTCTGGCTTTCATATTGTCTTTTGGCTCCACTTTGATTCTAATTAAATATCCGTTCAATCTAATCTACACCCGACTCTCGACCTCAAAGGGAAAAAATGTCAAATCATTTGGAGGAATTGCCGTTGTTCTGTCATTTTTAATAACCCTTGGGTTTTTCCTGGCAATAGGACTGATTGATTCTCGCAATACTCACTTAATTGTTGTAATTACAGCTGGCACCGGAGCAATGCTCCTCCTGGGAATTTATGATGATATTACCCAATGTACTGCCCGCCTGAAGCTGACAGTTCAAATTCTGATTGCCTGTGCGCTCTATTTTTGCGGCTTTCAAATTGAGCGGATTGGAGATCTGGTTGAACTGGGTAATTTTTCGATTTTCTTAACCATCCTTTGGATCGTGGGTATCACCAATGCCATAAACCTTATTGACGGGATGGACGGGCTGGCACCAGGAATTATTTTCTTTTCCTGTCTCACCATTGCATTTGTTTATCTGGAACGAGAGATTATCGGAGGATCCTTTCTTGCCGTCATTTTAGCCGGAAGTGTTCTGGGATTTTTCATTTTCAATTTTCCTCCCGCAAAAATAATCCTTGGAGATACAGGCAGTCTACCGCTAGGCCTTCTTGTCTCACTAATAACCTTGCTTCCTTTGAATCAGGGTTATACTGATGAGATTTACTACCTCATTCCAGTTACAACACTTTTAATCCCCATTTTAGATACTACGTTTGCTTTTTTCCGAAGAATCGTCAAAGGAACCAGTCCTTTTCTCAAAGACGCCGAACATTTTCACCATCGACTTGGGAAACTCGGCCTAACACCCGTTAAGTCTATATCCATACTTTTTTTAATTGGCTTTTATTTTGATTTAACTGCCATGGTGACGGCTTACAATATCAACCTGATACCAAAAATCATTCCAACCTATTTTGTTTTTATTATTATTAACGTGGCGGTATTGGTAGCCATTTTAAAACGAAAAGAAAAAAAACATCGGCATGATTGACCCTGCAACATCGAAAAAATCTTTTTTGAATCTGGGGATCATCTTATTAGTTCTAATCCTGTTTTCATACGCAAACACGCTCAATTCCCCTCTTAACTTTGATGACCATGCCGTATTACAGCAAATAGAACTTTCAGGTCTCAACGCCTACCACACAGTTCCTCCCGTTCAGTATCGGCACCTTTTCTTCCTCAGCTTCAGCCTAAACCATTCCCAAAATGGATTAGAACCTTTCGCATATCATGCGGTCAATATTACTTTTCATTTCTTAACCTCGTTGGTTTTACTTTTTATCGTATTTTTCACTCTCGAACATGGAACGAATTGGCAAGGAAAACATGCGTTAGGCATAGCTGGGTTGACCGCTATTTTATTTGCAATCAATCCCTTGAACACAGAGACCGTAACTTATATTTCGGGAAGAGCCAGCGGAATGGCAGGGTTCTTTTTTTTATTGGCAATGCTGTTGTTCATACTTGGAAGTCTGAGAAATTTTTTAGGAAAAACTCTTCTCTTTTATACTCTTGCCCTCATCGCGTTCATAGCTGCACTTCTTAGCAAAGAAACCAGTATAACCTTACCCGCAGTTATCATTTTATACGACCTATGTTTTATGAAAAGTGAACGCTGGGTTTCTCTTAAAAGTCGCATGTTTTTTCTTTATCTACCCATCGCATTGACACTTCTTGCATTGCTGGTATTCCAGCCCTTTCTGCAACACCATATAACAACATGGGCAGAGAAACTCGATCTTCATTATGCTATCGCACAGACACAGGTCTTAGGCTACGCATTTAAACTTTGCTTCTTACCTATCAATCTTATTTTTGACTACGATTTCACCTCAAACTGGTTTGCAAGTGACCTATTTAAATGGTTACCCATTTTACTCTGGCTAACATTAGTGGCGATTATTTTAAAAAATTTCAAAAAAATATCACCCCTATTTTCATTTTCTATCTTCTGGTTTATCCTCACAATTTCCATCACTAACAGCTTTTTACCGCGCGCAGATTTATTGAGCGAGAGAAACCTTTACCTCCCCAGTATAGGCCCTGCACTATTAATCTCATTTGCCTTTTACAGCTTACTTCTCAAACAACGATGGTTACCCTTTAGACAAGGGCTTGCATTAATTCTACTGATGGTAATCTGTCAAAGCTCATTGATTATCAAAAGAAATGCCACCTATCGATCAAATATTGATCTTTGGGAAGATACTTTGAAAAAATCCCCATCCGACTTAAAAACCCTGCACAATCTTAGCCATTTCTATCTAGAAAAAAAGGATAACGAAAAAGCATTAGTCACCCTGATAAAACTTTCAAGATCGAGAGCATCGGCATTTTATAAATCTTTCGCCCACAGCAATCTTGGTAGCATTCATGCGCAAAATAAAAATTTTGATCTCGCAGAAAAAGAGTTCAACAAAGCGATTCAGGCTGACCCTACTATTCCATTAGGGTTCCTTAACCTTGGAACGTATTACGCTTCCAGAGGCTTGCACCAAAAAGCAAAAACCATGCTCGAGATGGCCCGGGATCGTTACGATAAATATCGTTGGGGTTATGCCATGCCGGCAAGTTTAAACTTCAGTCTGGCACGCGTGAATTTTGAGCTAAGGTTTTTTTCGGAGGCGGAAAAGGATTTAAAACAATATCTTTCTGAAGCACCTGAATCACCCAACGGTTTATTGCTTCTGGGGAAAATTTACCAGCAAATGGGGGAAACAGATTCTGCAATAGTCTCTTATCAAAAAATAAAAGGGAACCCAGAAATAGAATCAAAAGCCTCCAACAACCTCGGGCTCATTTACTTGAGCCTGAATCAACCTCAAAATGCGATATTGGAATTTGAACGCTCGCTAAGAATAAACCCAAAACTCCCTGACACTCATTATAATCTTGGAAAACTGATCATCGATTCAAAGGGAGATATTGAGTTAGCGCGCGAACATTTAAACACCGCTTTCTCGCTGACCGAGAACCCTACCTTAAAAACACAAATAAAAAATCTGCTACGGCAAGTCTCTCCTTCATAGCGATTTTTTTTCTTTAGTATAAGGTCGCCATAAATTTCGGCTCATTTTATTTATAACAACAGAATTATCTACCACCCGTTCCTTCTGTGTTATTTTTCTCAAGGTCCATACCCTTGGAAATTCTTTCAAGGCAAGCCATTTAGCTCTAAGCGCTGGTACGGCTTTTCCTTTCAACGCAAACCAGATCAATGCAGCCAAATTAAAAACGATATGTTGCGGCAGGTAATACCAGAACCTCGGCATATTTCGGATGTAAGACCAGACTAGATTTCTTTGCCCATGATATACAGCAAAGTCGCTATAACGGCTGGTGGTGGCTGATCCGACATGCTCTACCACGGCATCTGGAACATACCGGCAAGTATACCCCTTCAACTGCAAACGGAATCCTAGATCCACATCTTCAAAATAGGCAAAAAAGTTTTCATCGAAACCGCCTGCCTCGGAAAACACATCCCGACGAATAAAAGATGCTGCCGCACAAGGAGAAAATATTTCCTGCATTTCTCTCTTAAC
>JAJDAW010000170.1 GCA_029261635.1 Nitrospinaceae bacterium | reverse complement strand
ATAGGTCTATTCCCCTCTTCCAGAAATATTCTCAAGCATGTGAACAGGAAATTTTTTCACCCTCCCACCCTCTAACGAGCGCGGGAACAGGTTTATTTCTCATTTCCAAAAAACATTAGCAAGCATACGAGCAGAAAAGCTTTACTCCTTTTTCTAGAAGCAAAACAATTCCCGTTCGCTGATTACCGTTCTGACCTATTACCAGCGGCGGTTCGCCGCTAGAAGAGGCCTTTTACGGCGTTGCCGATATCTTCAGCCTTTCCGTCCAGCTTTCCGTCCAGAAGTTTTTTCGGATCGCCAATGCCTTTTTCGAGTTGCCCTTTCAGGTCTTTGGCCACTCCTTCAATTGCTTTTTTAGCCTGATCGAGGCCAAGAGTACCGACGGCTTTATTGATATTCTGTCGAAGAGAAGTGACAATTTTATTTGTGACTTCACCGGGGGTAGCACCGCCCTTATCTTTACCTATATCATTCAGGGTTAACCCGGGCAGACTCACTGACATGGACTTACCATTCAAGAAAGAAGCACTGACATTGATCTTGCCATCACGAACAATGAGTTTCTCGATAATGAGTTTCTTCTGTTTTTTATCAGATGGTTCCACTTCCTTTTTTTCATAAGGGTCGGACTTTGAAGGTGTGGAATACGAATCTACATTCTTTTTAATTGCGTCGATATTGCTGCCATTAGCACCCACTTCATAAGTGATCTCAGGACCCGCGATAACGATTTCTTTTATCACCACCGTATCTTTTGTGACACTTGCTATATCAAGAGTCAGGCTGACTTCTGAAAATTCGAATGCACTAGGGGTCTTAAAAGGTTTCGGATTAGTCACCTTCAGGCCATGCAGTGAGCCTTTCCCCGTGGTCGCAGAGATAACCGTTTTGTCCAGGCTGACTTCTGTCTTCGTAATTTCAGAGCCGAAATGTTCGACTGCCTCGGTGATGATTGAATCGAGCGATGAGAATAGAAGAAAAGCCAGCATCACACCGACAACCCCTAAAACTCCACCAACAATAATAAACTTCTTCATATTAAAACCTCTTTAAAGTTAATCTGTTTTTTTATTTTTCAATACATCTTCTTAAAAATGATCGGGAGGATGATTGCCAGCATAACGACCATGCCAATAAAATGTTCCCAACTTTGAAACATTGATATCCCCCTTGTTATAAGCCCTACTATTTCGGCCCGGTCATTTTTTCAGGTCTCACTTTTTCATCGAACTCCTCAGCAGTCAACAATCCTAACGCCACAGCAGACTCTTTCAGGGTGGTATTTTCCTGATACGCTTTTTTGGCAACCTTTGCGGCATTGTCGTAGCCAATATGCGGATTGAGTGCGGTGACCAACATAAGCGATCCGTTAAGATGTTTTTCTATTTGCACCTTGTTAGGTTCGATTCCAACGACACAATGATCGTTGAAAGATTTGCATGAATCAGCGAGAAGACGAATGGATTGCAACAAGTTATAAATCATCACTGGCTTGAATACGTTTAGCTCAAAGTGTCCCGATGAGCCACCGACGCTTATCGCAGTGTCATTGCCAATTACCTGCGCAGCCACCATGGTCATCGCTTCCGACTGCGTTGGGTTGACCTTCCCGGGCATGATTGAACTTCCGGGTTCGTTCGCGGGCAAAGTGATCTCGCCGATACCGCATCGAGGTCCAGATCCCAACCAGCGGATGTCATTAGCAATTTTCATGAGAGAGCAAGCGATAGTTTTCAATACACCACTGGTTTCAACGATGGCATCGTGCGCCGCAAGCGATTCAAATTTATTTGGAGCCGTCACAAATGGGCATCCTGTAATATCGGCAATTTGTTTCGCAACTTTTACAGGAAAGTCGCGATGCGAATTGAGCCCAGTACCAACAGCCGTCCCCCCAAGTGCAATCTGGTACATACGGGGCATACACCCATTGATGCGGTCGAGCGCATATTCCAACTGGGTGGTGTAACCGCTGAATTCCTGACCCAGCGTGAGCGGCGTAGCATCCATTAAATGGGTACGCCCGATTTTAATGATATCTTTGAATTCCGTAGTTTTTTTCCGGAACGAATCGGAGAGTGTGGTCAAAGAAGGGATCAAAGATTCACGAATGCGCTCAACAGCAGCGATGTGCATCGCAGTGGGAAACGTGTCATTGGAAGACTGGCCCATATTCACATGATCATTAGGGTGCACTGGGTCCTTGGAGCCTAACACTCCTCCCGCCAATTCAATGCCACGATTGGCAATAACCTCATTGCTGTTCATGTTCGATTGTGTGCCACTTCCTGTTTGCCAGACCCGTAATGGGAAATGCTCGTCAAGTTTTCCGTCAATGACTTCATCGGCGGCCTTAGCGATCAAGTCTTTGATATTTTCCGGCATCAACCCCAACTCAGCATTGACCATAGCGGATGCTTTTTTAAGAATACCCATGCCACGAATGAGCTCTCGAGGCATAGTTTCTGTGCCAATATCAAAGTGGATCAGCGACCGCGCGGTTTGCGCACCATAATAACAATTGGCGGGAACTTCGATTTCCCCCATGCTGTCCGTTTCCGTCCGGGTTTCCATTTTTCTCCTCCTTAGTTTTTAAAATAATCTGCCGCTTCCGGCATCTGTTCTTCAATATAGATTTTGAATTTTTTTAACAGTCGCTGTTCCGCCTGCCGGACTGCCTCACGGGTGACCCCTCTTTCGTCCCCAAGCTCTTGCAAAGACTGCGGGGATTCCGAAAGCACTCTTTTTTCTAAAATTTCAATTTCTCCCGGTTTCAAGTCCGATTTAAATCCTTCAATTTTTTTCTGAAGAATTTCCCGAAACTGGTCGATCTCAGCTCTTTTTTCAAGCGACTTACCATCGCTCAAAGATTGTGCAGGGGTCATGGAGCTGTCAGCACGGGTCGGAGTGTCCATCGAGACATCGACCGCACCAATGCTAGCTTCCACATCGATGATTTCACCTTCATCCACTCCGAAATGTTCTGCCAGCAACTTGGTGGAAGGGTCATACCCTTCCCGCTCCAATCGTTCTTTTTCCTTTTTCAGATTGAACAATAATTTCCGACGGGAATTTGTGGTGCCCACCCGAACCAACCGCCAGTTGTCCAAAATATATTTCAATATATAAGACTTGATCCACCACGTAGCATACGCTGACAAGCGAACACCCCGGAAAGGGTCAAAATTTTTGACTGCTTTCATCAAACCGACATTGCCTTCCTGCACCAGATCCATAACATTTTGCCATTCTCGCTTGAAGGTCATGGCTATTTTAACAACAAGCATCAAATTAGCAGTGGTCAGCTGGTAAGCCGCATCGACATCCCCCGTTTCTTTTAGACGGATCGCCAATTCCTTTTCTTCCTCTTCCGAGAGTATCGGGTACTTTTTTGCTTCCTGGAGATAGGCCGCAAAAGGGTCGAGAGGAACCAATCCCCTTTCTTGCCGCACAGCGGGCACCAGAGACTTCTTTTTACCCTTACCTTTTTTAGGCTTGTCGTTCATAGATTAGAAAGCACTTTATTCTTTTGGATTATCCCAGGTTGAATCTGCAAGCCTTTATCTTTACAATAAGAGCATGGCCCGTTTAGCATTATTTGGAATTGCAGTGATTTTTGTCATTATTGTGGCTCGCCTGATTTTTCCATCATCGAGTTCCAAAGAGCCTAATCCAACAGAAATGGTACAGGACCCCAACAACGGCGTGTATATCCCAAAAACAGAGGCAATAAAAAAGACGATCAACGGCAAAGAATTTTATTTTTCAACCGAACAAAGCGCCGAAGAATACATTAATAAAAATCAAACTAAAACAGATTAAAAACAGCCGGACCTTTTTAGGTTCCGACTCTAATTTTCCGCCTGATTAACATAAATTTGACCTTTCCTATTATAGCAAAGGATTTCACTTAAACTGGAGAAACAGACCCCTTGAAAATGTGCAATAAAAATACAATAAATTGGACTTTAGGCGGAAGCTTCGTAAGACAGATTGTTTGCTCATTGTTAATACTGGGCTTGTTTATATGCGGTCCAGCGCAAGCGAAGGAAATATGCCAACCTTTGGATAAAAAGAAAATTAAAGTCGAAGGCTACATTTCGAAAAAGTTTCGCAAACAGCGAAAAGCAGTTATTAAGGAATTTATAGAGTTGGGAAATTCCCGAGCCGCCCTCAGAGTCTATCCTATGGGCGAGACTTCCAAGGTGATCGCAATCGGGAAATGTGTTCCGGTGCATATAGCTCAGCATGTAATTAAAAAAGCCATGGAATACAGTACTGGAGTTGAAAGTCTGGTACAGCAACAGTTTGTCCACGGACACTGGATTGGTGTGGGAGTCACAATATTTGACGAACCTTCCCAGCAACTCGTCTCTACAGAGCAAGTTCAGCAAATGTTGAATCCGAATCTTTCCACTGAAGCATTTCACCAGCTCTATCGCAAGCTATCTGTTCCTAACGAACTAACACCTTTTTTTGGACTGCAAGTTCCAAACGTTAAGACTGCACAACCGGAATAGTTCTTTTTTAATATCCTAGATATTTGAGAACATTAAAATGAAATTTTTTTATTTTTTTGCGTTTTTGTTTTTATTATCAGGAACGAATATCGGGCACGCAAAGGAGCACTGCCTCTCTATTAGTCAAAAACCTGTAAAAGTAGAAGCATGGGTTTCCAAAAAATATGAAAAAAACTATCGCAATATTCGCCGAGAATTCGCAGAAATGGGAAATACCAAGGTGGGGCTATTTATCTACCCAGCCGAAAATCCTTCCCGAGTAGTTGCGATCGGTCGGTGCGTTCCCGTATATATGGCACAACATTTTATGAAAAAAGCATGGAAATATTCTCTAGGCACCACCCATCTGGTCCATCAGGGGTTTGTCTCATCGCATTGGGCAGGGGTGGGGACCTCCTTGTTTTCAGAAAATTCGATGAATTCCATTACCTCCGAACAACTTAATAAATTGATGGATGAGAATTTGGATACTGAATCTTTTCAGGAGATGTACCGAGCCCTGACAGTGCAAAAAGAAAAAGTATCCGCATTTGGTTTAATGCTGGATAACCCAAAACTAATTACCAAAAACCAGTAAATATCTCTCAGGGAAGCTCACCGAGCATACTTCAAGTACTGAGTATGCTGTTTCAGAAAACCTCCCATACCATTGACCGCCGTTTAATTATCTCGCCGAACAAGACGTACTGCGTGTGAAATGGTTTTATCGTTTTTCTCGTACCAGTAAGGGCAACCGTTGGCGTAGAACATTATCTGCGCTTCTTTGCCGCGGGTAGAAGATGTCCATGTACAGTTGGCGGCTCCTGCCGGGAAAACCGAATCCAAATGTATGTCGCCATCTTTAGAATCTTTATTTAGTTTTTCCTTATCATAAATGGATGAAGCTTCATGGATGGTGGGAATGCGCCAATCGCTGTATCCCCCTGCCTTTTTTTTGTTGGTTTCTTTCATATACTCTTCCGCTTCTGAATAGGAAACTTCTTTATCCAAATCCAGATGCGAATCATTAGCCATCCACGTCACGCTAGTTACCGAATCATAAACCGTTCCATCATCTCTTTTTAGAAATCGTGATTTTTCGTTGCCCATATTATCCTCTCAAAAAAAACATCGGGCAGTTAATACCCGACACGCTTTGGTTTTTCAAATGAAGCCATATTTTAACCTATGATGGCTTTATTTCACAACATGTAGCATTGCTAACTGTTAACGGTATAGATCGGGACGGCGGTCTTTGAAAATTTCGTTTTGGGAATTAAGATATTTGTCGCGGGCTTTATCGAGATCGATATCAACGATATGGACCTCTTCTTCAGTTTCTGATGCGCGGACGAGTATGTTTCCATCAGGGTCAACCACCTGACTCTGCCCTATGAAAGCTAGCTTTTCTCCAGAAATACGCTCTTCATCCCCCACCCGATCAACCGTAATAGCAAAAACACGATTTTCCAGACAACGTGTGATCATAGCTTGCGGGCAATGGAGCAGGACTAGATTAGATGGATGCGCTATGAGTTCCGCGCCTTTTAAAGCAAGCGACCGCGCAGTTTCCGGAAAACGCCAGTCGAAGCAGATCATAACTCCTACTTTCGCTCCGTTTAGATCAAATACGGGAGGTGCTTCCGTGCCGGCATGAAAGCAGACCTTCTCGGTATCAAACAGATGGATTTTTCGGTAACGACCGACGAAACCATGGGGCCCGACTATGACCGAGGAATTAAAAATTCGGTCGCCATCTATCTCTACCAACCCTGCAATAAAATGTGCACTGTGTTTTTTTGCTAGAGAAATGAGGAAATTGGTAGTCATGCCGCCGGGAACAAGCTCTGCATAATGATGAGCTTCATCCATATCTTTGAATCGATAACCAGTCGCAAACAACTCAGGCAGGACGTATAAATCTGCTGTTTTTCCAACCAGCATTTCTTCGATGCGATTCAGATTCTCCTGAACGTTTCCAAACTCAGGACGGTTCTGGACGATTGCGACTTTCATAAGAACAAGGCCACACTTTGAAGAATCCTCTATCGAGAGAGAAAATTACAATAGCGAGATCGGTTAATAGCGCTCATGTCGAGCGTTTAAAGCTGTGAGAACTTATTTCTATACAAATGGTCGATCAAGGTTAAAGCCACCATAGCTTCTGCAATGGGTACGGCCCTTGGAGCAACACAGGGATCGTGCCTGCCTTCGACTCTAATTTCAGTTTTCTTGCCCTGACGGGTAACGGTGTTTTGCTCTTTATTGATCGAAGAGGTCGGCTTTACAACGAGCTTCACAACGATATCCATACCATTTGAAATTCCCCCCAGGATACCACCGGCATTATTAGTCTCAGTGATCACCTTTTTGTTTTTCATGGCAAACACATCATTGCATTGCGAACCGGTCATGGTTGCCGATTGGAATCCGACACCAATTTCAACCCCTTTTACCGCAGGGATGCTCATCACCGCTTTTGCCAGATCAGCATCGAGTCTGTCGAATACCGGCTCGCCTAACCCAGCGGGAACCCCTTGCGCAATCACTTCGACAATGCCCCCCAAAGAGTCACCCTTTTTTCGAGCTCGCATTATGGCGTTGACCATTTTGTCGGCCATTTTAGCATCGGGACAGCGAACGATATTATTCTCTATTTCGTTGAAGTCAATCGTTTGAGCAATATTTTTGCCAACTTGCCGGGTAAAACCAATAATTTTTATTTTTTCGCGCGCAAGAAGTTTTTTAGCAATCGCACCTGCAGCTACACGGCCAACCGTTTCACGTGCACTGGATCTGCCGCCGCCACGGTAATCGCGAAAGCCATATTTCATATCGTAGGTATAGTCGGCATGCCCTGGTCGATACAAGTCTTTAATCAACTCGTATTTGGATGAGTCGGCATCTTCATTTTCGACTAATAAAGAAATCGGCGTTCCCGTAGTTTTACCGTTGAACACTCCGGACATGATTTGAACTTTGTCACCTTCTTTTCGTGTGGTGGTGACTTTGCTCTGCCCTGTTCGGCGTCGGTTAAGCTCTAACTGTATATCGGATTCTTTGAGAGACAATCCTGCAGGACAACCTTCGACAACAACGCCGAGGCCACGCCCGTGCGATTCGCCCCAAGTTGTAATTTTAAACAGTTTACCGAAAGAGCTGCCTGACATAAGCCTTGAGATATGGAGTTAGTTTAGTTGCTGGAAAAACTTACAACAGAGTGCAAGCCTATATATCGAGTGACCCAAATCTAATTCATTGAAAAATAAAGCTATTTCGATTAGAAAGAGACGGTCACCCACACGACGTTCTAAGTTGTCTAGCCACGGAGGGTTGGAAACGGACTAGGCAGTGAGGAGTAATCCTTTCTATCAGGACTACTGATTTTCTTTTGCCTCTCTTGCCTCTTGTGCCGCCTCTTGTGCTTCTCGTTCATCAACCAATTCCCTCAATTCTTTCCCCGCTTTGAAAAAAGGGACCTTTTTTGAAGGAACATCAACTTTTTGCCCAGATTTGGGATTACGCCCAACCCTAGCATTTCTTTGCCTGATACGAAAACTCCCAAACCCTCTTAATTCGACTTTTTTTCCTTCGGCCAATGAATCAGTAATACTTGAAAAAACTGTATTAACGACAACTTCGGTCTGCTTTTTAGTCAGATTAATTTGGTTGGCTACTTTTTCTACAAGTTCTGCTTTGGTCATTTAAAAGTCTCCCCCCCACGGATCAACAATTTTAATGATACTGAATTCGGATTTGAGAAAGTATATCACTCGCTATTATTAAGTCAAGCCCTTTATTTTGACTAAGTTAAGAAGATTTAAGCCTGAAATTGAACAGCAGAAAACTCCAAAAATTGGCAGATACCAACGCATTTTAGAAGATGAAAAAAGCGGAGAACTCTGGGCCAGCAGAATATCCGCAGGCCATTTATTTTACTGAGGAGACCACAGAAATTGCAGTAGCGGCGCAGGAGCAGGTAAGAAAGCCTGAGTAAGATTTTTAGAAACAACTGTTTGCATCAGCCAGTCCATAAATGGAACATCTTCTTTTTCTTCAATGATGCTTGGATAGCCAACAATACCAATTTTCTTGCCGAGGATTTCTTTAGTCTTTTCCAGTCCGCCAAACTCATCAATCAATTTAAATTCAAGAGCTTGCTTTCCTGTCATGACCCTGCCATCAGCAAATAGCTTTACC
>JAJDAW010000169.1 GCA_029261635.1 Nitrospinaceae bacterium | reverse complement strand
TGGGTGATATCGGATTATAAGAAGATGAGTTTTTTTGAAAACAAGGAAATCAAAAAGCGAAAAAAAGAACTGAGTTTGCAGCCTAATGACCCTGCCGCGCATTTTAATCTTGGAGCGGCTTACGACAAGGCAGGAAAACTTCACGATGCCATCAAGGAGTTTGAAGAAACTATAAAAATTCATCCCACTTCGGCCGAAGCCCATTTTAATCTCGGTGTTCTATACGAGAGCGTGAAACAGGGGGAGAAGGCTATTATGCATATTCTTAAAGCGGGAAACCTGTTTGGAGATAAAAATGACTCGGTGAATAAAATGGAATCGCGAAGGTTGTTAAAAGAATTCTATAGAAAGTTTGGATTTAAACCTGAAGACATAGAGTAACTATCTGCTGATTTGAATGAAGACTATTTGTAGCCTAACTGGCGGATGGCTTCGTAAGCAACGATGCCCACGGCATTGGCAATATTGATGGAGCGGATTCGGTCATCGTATTGCGGGATTCGATAGGTCGCTTCTTGATTAGATTCCAGTAAGCTTTTTGGCAGGCCGCGAGTTTCGCTTCCGAAAAAAATATAAGAGTTCTCCTGAAAAGAATGCTCAAAAAATTCACGTTTCCCTTTAGTAGATAAAAATATTTTTGGCGAGTCAGGTTGGATTTTTTGAAAAAAATTATCCAGGTTAGGATAAATTTCAACTTTTACAAATTTCCAATAATCCAGACCCGCACGTTTCAATTTTGTGTCATTTATCTCGAAGCCTAAGGGTTCAATAAGGTGCAGGGTAGCTCCTATTGCAAGGCATAACCTTCCTATTGTCCCTGTGTTCATAGGGATTTCTGGTTCGACTAAAACGATATTAAGGTTGTGAGGCATAAAATTCTGATTAAAAAGGAGAAAAAGATTGGATCAGTATGAACAGTTCTTTAATTGTCCCCATTGCGCGCAAAAAATATCCATGTTGATTGACTTGTCGGTGCCAGCACAAAACTATGTCGAAGATTGTGAAATATGCTGTCGTCCTATTGAAGTACGTTATCAGGTTAGCGATGATGATGTGGTTATTTTTGAAGCCAATTCTTCCTGAAAAATTTCACGTTAAGATTTTTTCTTTGTCTTTTTACGTTTTGTTTTTTTCTCAATCATTTTTTTAACCTCATACTCTCCCTTGCCTTTCCAGTTGATCTCCAGATAAGGAGGTAATTGTGTAGCTCGATCTAACTCAGCAGATTCAATTTGTTCAGGGCTTAGGTTAAGAGCTTCGGATAGATCCACACCCGTGAGTCTGGCATCAATTAGGTTGGCGTTGTCAAAGTTTGCTCCAGAAAGATTGGCCTTGGTAAAGTCTGATGCCACCAGAGTGGCTTCTGTGAAGTCTACTTCTAATAGGTTGGCTTCGTTGAAATTAGCCTCGCTGAGAACAGCCCAACTAAAATCCACCCATCTTAAATCTGCACCTGAAAGGTCTACGGCAACCCATTCTGCGTCGGGAGAATAGGCATCATGAAGATCGGCTTTTGATAAGTTGGCTCCTGTTAAATCGACTTCAATTAAATTGGCATTGCTTAAGTTTGTTTCGCTTAGATTCGAATGGCTAAGGTTTGCCTTTGCCAGGTTTGCGTTTTCAAGGTTAAGTCCTGCCAGGTCCAGATCGGCTAAAGCGGCACCAAAAAGTTTGTCTTTGGAGTCGAGTACTTCTTTTTGTTTGGCCTTTTTCTTGGCCTCCAGACGTTGTACTTCCTTGATTTCCTCTTCACTTAATTCAACGCCATCGTCATTTTTGTTTCTTGAGTCTTCAGCCATATTAACCCTTGGTAGAGTAATTCTTATTACTTCATCCTATTGCCCTTTTAAGGCTTTCTTCAAGCCTGGAAGCATCGAGATTTTGACCGATAAAAACCAGTTTATTTTCAGGGGTGTTATTTCCCCAAAGTTTATCAAAACGTCCTTCAAACATCATGTAAACCGATTGGAATATGTAACGCTTGGTAGAATTTTCAACATTAAGAATGCCTTTGCCGCGAAAAACATCCATTCCTTCTGTTAGGAAAAGCATTTGCAGCCAAATTTTCAACCTCTCCGGATCGACAAATCCAGGAAAAGTCAAAGACACGGATGAAATTTCTTTTCCCGGTTCATGATGATGGGAAGAAAAGGAATCTATATCTAAAACATTTTCCAGGTCAAAGCCGCCGATATCGAGAATCTGATCTAAATCGACTCCTGCATGAGTGGTGTGGAAAACTTTTGCGGTCGGGTTGATTTGACGCACCTTTTTTTCCAATTCTATCAATTCATTTTCGGAAACTAAATCGGTTTTGTTTAGCAAGAGTACATTGGAAAATGCAATTTGTTCCCAGGCAACTTCCTGTTCGTTAAGGTTTTTTTTGATATGTTTCGAGTCTATCAAAGTGATGATGCCATCTAATACAAGGGAACGAGATAATTCATCTTCAACCAAAAAAGCCTGGGCGAGAGGGCCGGAACTGGCCAGACCAGTGCTTTCGATTATTATGTGGTCGAAGTCTTGATGTTTTTCAAGTAAGCGATTTAAAGTCTCAATGAGGTCTCCGCGAATAGAGCA
Source organism: Nitrospinaceae bacterium (assembly GCA_029261635.1). Taxonomy (GTDB): domain Bacteria; phylum Nitrospinota; class Nitrospinia; order Nitrospinales; family VA-1; genus UBA8687. The sequence goes on along the minus strand of JAJDAW010000169.1, from coordinate 11,599 downwards.
GCAAATACAACCATTGCTCATTTCGAATATGTCTGCATCGGCTCCAATAACAAATTCGGAATCAATGCCTATTTCGCCAAATTCGTTTTCAATTACGGCGATTCGTTTCCCATGATTTTGCTTTAGGATATAATTGAGCAGGGTGGTTTTTCCGGAACCTAGAAATCCAGCTAGCAAGGTTACGGGCAATTCCTTCATTTTGTTTTCATCGCTCATGAGACAATATCGTGCGGTTAGATTTTTATTATTATAATACTGTAATGAAATTTGTTGCGAAATAATATTTTGAGGTGGCAGTAGGTGAGCATAGAACGAACCAACAAAATGTATGTGTGGATTGCGATTGGGTTTCTTCTTGTTCTTCCTCTTTTTTATTTAGATTTTAGTCCAAAGGAAAATATCGAGTTAAGAAAGGGTATTGCTGTCGTAAGATATATGTCTGCACCACGGCAATTGCAGCGTTCCAGCTTTCTGTCGGCTTACCCCAATGGAACGTCGGAACAATTTTTGAGTTGGATGTTTTCACCCATGGGAGCTGCGGAGTGGCCGCCTTATGAAGGTGGTTTGGAGTTTGACCCTGAAGAGGAAGCGATGATTCGAAAAACAGGCATGCCATTTATTCCGGAGAATCTTGTTTTGATTCCACAGGAACCTGATTTGGAAAAAGGCCGGCAGGTGGTGATTCGTTCTGAGAGGGGGGTGTTAATTGCCAAAGGTTATGAAAATCCAGAAGAGCCTCCTGTGGTTGTCAAGCAATGGCCTTTCCAGAAAATAGGGTGACTTAGGTTTTCGCTGTACCACTGAATCAGAGATGAAATGAAATCATGCATTTTTGTCTCCTATTAATTAAGCGATGCTCATCCTTGTGCGGAGCGATGATTGTTGTAGGGAAAAATAATACTATTTTTTATGGAGCGGTGTAGATATGTCTAAAGACAAAGCTTCTTCGAGTGGCAAATTGAAGTTTGCCAAGCAAGACCTTAGTGAAGGTGATATGCATGGCCAGGACCTTCGTTTTGCAGATTTTAGAGGGACCACCCTGATTAAGGCCAACCTTAGTGAAACCAATCTTACAGAGGCAGACTTGAGAGAGGCCGATTGCCATGGTGCGAATTTTCGAAAGGCAAATATGCAAGGGGCTTTTCTAAGAGATACCAACCTTCGTGGTGCAGACCTCAGTTTGGTCACAAACCTTTTAGCTATTGATGTTGAGTCGGCCTATATAGATAAAGAAACGAAATTTCCAAATTATATTCAAATAAGATGGAAGTCGGAGAGAGAGTATTCCTGCAAAGACATTCTTCCAAGAGAAAAAAAAGGTAGAAGAACAAAAGAGAGAAGATTTAAAGACAAGGCAAGAATTTGGGGCAATCGTCGAAAAGCTTCTGAAAGGCGAATAGAAGAAGACCGCCGAGCTGCTGCCGCCAAAAAGCTAAAAGAAAAAAAGGACAAAGATAAGAAAGCAAAGGCAGCTAAAAAGAAATAATGTTTTTCCTTGGCTAAAAATTTTTGTAAAGTTTTTGCTCGATTCTATACAAAGATATAATGCTATGAGCCATAGGTCTCCTATGGAAAATCAACCTGATATTTTGGGAACCTATTATGAAAAAAGTCGTTGTTGCTGACTGGGAAAAGCTTCAGGATCGTGACCCCGCCTATGCCTTGATCGCTAATGTAGACTTGGTGGTCATAAAATATGATAAAGAAGTTTCGGTTTTTTATGGCAGATGCTTGCATAGGGGTGCTTTGCTGGCAGATGGTTCCATTAAAGGCGATAACCTTGTTTGTGGAGTTCATTATTGGGATTTTCGTTATGATACGGGAGTGAGCGAATACGATAACGATGAACGTTTGGTCAAATTCACCGCTTGGATTGAAGATGGAAAAGTCTGGGTGGATGAGGTTGAAATAAGCGAATGGGAAAAGGATAACCCTCAGCCTTACCAACGGGATAATTACTTAGGGCTTTACGCAGATACAGAAGGAACTTCAAATGAGCCGCATGTCGCCTTCATTCAATCGCTGGCAAGAGATGGACTTGAAAAGACCGGCCACCATGGTCCTGCATCGGCTATGGGGGTGCCGAGAGAAGAGTTGCCTTTGTGGGATGATATTCAAGTTATAACCGCGCAAATTTCAAAATTCCCGCATCTCGATGAAGTGGAAGTGGGTACAGAAACTATAATCGGACCTTCGGCTAAAAAACCATTGAAATTAAAAATCCCGTTGTTCGTGTCGGATATGAGCTTTGGAGCTCTTTCAGAAGAGGCCAAGTTGTCGCTTGCAAAAGGAGCTGAATTAGCCGGGACCGGAATTTGCTCGGGTGAAGGGGGTATGCTCCCTGAAGAGCAAGAAGCAAACTCGCGATACTTTTATGAATTGGCCTCTGGACGATTTGGATTCTCAATGGACAAGGTGAAAAAATGCCAGGCATTTCACTTTAAGGGAGGGCAGGGAGCTAAGACAGGTACAGGAGGGCATTTGCCCGGAGATAAGGTGAAAGGGAAAATCGCAGAAGTCCGTGGATTAAAGGAGGGGGAACCGGCAATTTCACCCGCACGTTTTCCTGATTGGAACGATGAAAGTCAGATAAAAGATTTTGCAGATCAAGTTAAAGAAGAAACCGGTGGTATTCCTATTGGATATAAACTTTCAGCTCAGCATATTGAATCAGATATTGAAGCGGCTTTGCGCATTGGAGTGAACTATATAATTCTTGATGGTCGTGGTGGTGGAACAGGTGCAGCGCCTTTAATATTCAGAGATCATATTTCGGTTCCCACCATTCCCGCTCTTGCTCGCGCCAGGAGATATTTGGATCAAGTGGAAAGGCAGGATATTTCCTTAATTATTACGGGAGGTTTAAGAGTCCCTGCAGATTTTGTCAAGGCAATGGCTCTGGGGGCCGATGCGATTGCTGTTTCCAATTCAGCAATCCAGGCTATTGGTTGTTTGGGAATGCGAGCTTGTCACACAAACAATTGTCCGGTTGGGATTGCCACACAAAAAGAGCATCTGAGGAAAAGACTAATTATCGATGAGTCGGCTGCAAGACTGGAAAAGTTTTTTGGTGCTTCGGTGGACTTGATGAAAGTTTTGAGTCGCGCTTGTGGTCATTCGCATTTGAATGAGTTTGAATTAAACGACCTTACAACGTGGAAAAAAGAAATGTCAGATCTGGCAGGTATCCCTTTTGCTGGGGTGAGATCGGTTTGAGACTATGACTTGCATCCCTTGGTGTTAAAAAAATCTCCGCCCTTTAATTTTTCATCATCAGTGCCCCAATGAATGGTCTTGTCCTTTTTTTGTAACCGCGGGATATGTTTGGAGCAGTGGATATAGGCTTCTTCTACTGCTACCTTAATCCATAATTTAGTTTTGTGTTGCCCGTCTTTTTCAGCTTCCGCTTTGTCCAGAGGGTTGACAAGTTTGCTCGCCTCTTTTTCCGTTATTATCTCAGCTTTGCCGTTTACGTGGAGTCCGATAGAGGATTGAAAGAAGTCGATAAACATCAATCCTATTTTCGGATTTTCGGATATGTTCCCCAGGCTTGCCATGACACCATTCCCTTTGAACTCGGGAAACATCAATGTTTTGTTGTCCAATACCTTTATAAAGCTTTTGGGGCCTGCTCGAAAGGATGCATCGCATTCTCCTTTTGAGTCAGCCGTTGAGAGGAACACCATTTCCTGACCCTCGATAAATTTCTGCATTTCTGGATTTAAGAAATCCAATACTTGCGAATTATAAAAGGAGTTGGCGCTATTGCTGGTGTTATATTTTTTTTGTAGTTCTCGTTCGCCTTCTGATCCGGGATGATTCATGGTCTTGAATTAAAGGTTGGAGTTATGCGGCAGTGCTAAATTAAAATATTTCCCTCGCTCACCATAGACAAGTCCTTTGCCTTCCAGAAATTGAATTGCTTCTTCAGCGGACTCTTCTCCCTTACCATTGTGACCGTTTAAATGTTCCTTGATCTGGTCGATGGTTTTTGGGGCTTCGTTGCAATATATGAATATCTTGGCTGCGGTTCCTTCTAATCGAACTTGTGTGGATTGTAAGGACCTATCGTCGTAGACTTTTACAAAGTCCATGGACTTGGTGAATATCAGGAAAGGCAAATGTTCGGACTGATGCCGTCTTTTCCATTCTGCGGCAATATCATAAAGTTCCTGCTTCAATGCTGGGTCGATTTGCGTGGATGTCTTGAACTCAAAATCGTATGCGATTTTCATATGGTCGATGTCAAGGCCATCGTAAACATAAGGGTAGGCCTCACCCGGCGCGGTGATAGTTACGCCATACTCTTCTGGCCTCATAAAATAGGGGCTGAATCTTTCCAGCCACAAATCGCCGACACATTCTGGCGGTGGTAAATGGAATAAGAGTTTGATTAAGTCGATCTGCTGTCGATAGTCTTCGTTCGTTTCACCAGGAAAACCAATCAAAATATTCCAGTTCACTTCAACGCCGTAGTACATGGACCATTTCATGCAAAGTATATTTTGTAGGGGGCGGACACCCTTATCCATTTCCTGGAGTTGATTCATGCTGAAGCTTTCTATTCCCGGTTGAATTACTTTGGCACCGCCATGCGCTAGAGTTTTAATTTGTTTTTTAGTCAGGTTGCTTTTAACTTCGATGAAAAATTGCAGATCAAAATTTTTCTCTGCCAGATCCCCAAAAACTCCATCGATATATTTCATCTCCAGAATATTGTCGACGAGTCGAAATCGAAATGAATCGTGTTTTTGAGAAAGTTCAGCGATGTCGGTATGCACTTGTTCCATGGGCTTAGACCTGAATTTCATTGTGCTGGCGTTCAAGCCACAAAAAGTACAGTGATGCTTCTCTCCCCACCAGCAACCTCGGGCCGTTTCGTAAAGGATGACCGGGTTTTCCAATAGGGAGGATTCCGGATCTATTTCTCGCAACTGGTCAAAAAAATCCTGATAATCGGGTGCGGCATAATCGCTGAAGCTGCCAAACATGGCTTCGGGTTCTTCGTAGAGAACTTCGCCATTGCATCGATGCACAACCCCTTTGGGAACTGGACCGCCTTTTTCCAGATAGTTAATAAAATTCGGTAGAATGTCTTCTGCTTCACCGGGAATGACGTAATCAATCCAGGGGGAAACGCGAAAATATTCGAGTCCCATTTCTGATTCGAAATTAGAGCCACCAAATAGGATTTTTAAATGCGGAAATTTTTCCTTGATCATTTTTGCCAAGGTCAAACTGGCAACATTTTGGTTGAAGGTCGATGAAAACCCTATGACATCAAAGTCTCCCCAGTTTCCTGCATCTCTGCACCATTCTAGAAATTCGGGAACCATTTTAGTTTTTACATCCAGCAAATAGTCCAAGGGACGTTCTATGGACTGGCAAACATCTTCCATATGCGGCGCAAAATTTTCGGGATAAGCTTTATTTTTTGGATTTTCGCCAAACAGAGCATGAGAAAATAGCCATTCTCCAATCAAGAATCTTTTTTCGCAAAGTTGATTGTAAATAGGCAAACCAAGTTGATGAGCGAAATGCAGATTTAAATAATGGCTTTTTACTTCACAGCCTTTGGACTTCAATAAGGTGGAAAGCGTCCCCAATTGGATCGAGGGATAGATATGAAACCCAAAGGGCATATTTACGAGTGCAATTTTCAAAGGCATGGGGCAATTGTAACAATTTCAAGGGCTGCTGCCCAATAAAATCAAAAGTATTAGGAATAATTCTTCTCGGGAAAGCCCCTAATATATAGAGGTATATAAGGCAAAACTGCGGTTATTTATTCACCATCCTATTTTAAGGAAAGGGATGTGGTTAGCATAAAACCCTTTTTGTCTGTAAGGAGGTCACTAGTGGATTTGTGGGGAGGGATTCCGTTATGACTAAACATATACTAAAAAAAAGGATTAGGCGTGTACCGAAACACAAAAACTCAGGAGTTATTAGAAGTTTAATTCTATTGATATTGATAGCGACAACTTGGCTTTTATTAGAGGATCAAGATAAAAAGGGTAGAGGAGATATTGATTCCGCTCCTATTGTAGCTTTGGACAAAGTCTATATGGGGTGCAAGGTATTATGGTTGCAGCAAGGTTCTGGTAAAGTTTGTTCACAGTCAATTGTTGATACATTTTTTAGTGAGAAAGAGAAAAATATTCAGGTAGTTGTTGTGCATGAAATGGAACAGAAGTTTTTAGTGAAAGCCAAGCATCAGAAAAGTTCAAAATCCTATCAATTAGATAGTAATGGAACCGTGTTTCTTGATGTTAATGGATGCCTTGTCAAGGTCGAGGAAGCTAGATTAACTAAAGATGATTTTGAAACCCTTGAAGCTAATTGTAAAAAATGAAGGTTGGTTTATGGAGGGGGGATAAATATTTTTGCATTCGATGAAGCACCCAAGTAAGGTCTGTGGTGATTGACTTTTTTAAATAGTTAAATGATAAGAAAACAGTTTCCTTCCAATATTTAACCCAACCCGAGAAAACATCATCATTCCAGATAAGACATTTAAAACAGAAGCGGGGGAAGAATTGAAGCCTCCCAAGAAAATTCAGCCTCTCATAAGGCATTTGTCTTATCCCGTGACAATGCTTTTGATGAAGACGCCCATTACCCCAAATCAAATAACCACCCTTGGAATGATATTAGGTGTGGCAGGAGGGGTCGTTTGTCTCCGAGGAGACTATTATTCCATTCTCTTGGGAGCTTTTTTATTTCTGATTTGCTATGTCCTGGACAATTGCGATGGTGAGATAGCCCGGATCAAGGACATGCGTAGTATTTTTGGAATGCGGTATGACACTTTTGTAGATTGGGTGGTACACGCAGTTTACTTTATTTGTCTTGGGTGGGGCGCTACTTCTGTAACAGGGCAACAGATTTGGTTTTGGTCAGGTTTGGGGGCTGGTTTTGGCGGCACCGTAAACTATGCTCTTGAGCTTTATCAAAACAGAACCAAACCTCACTCCAGCCAGTTGACCGCTGAAGAGACCTCGATCAAAGATGATGATTCAAAAATGGATCGCTTTGTTTTGAATGCGCGTACTGTTCGCAGTGATTTTTGTTTTATCGTTTTGGTTCTCAGTTTTTGGGATGTGATCTGGTACCTGCTTCCCCCTGCTGCTATTGGCGCGCAGGCTTATTGGTGTCTTCAGTTTACCCGCAGTTCCCGCCGCTGGCATCCATAGATAGGACCTAGAGTGAAAGCAATCAAATTTCTATATCTGCTAGTAGGAACAGGTCTGCTGGTTTATGTTCTTTCCGAGACCGATCTCGAATTGTTGTGGTCTAACCTGATTGCAACTGGCTGGGGTATCTTTTTTGTAATAGCGATTTATGGAATTGCCTTTTGGGTGGATACGGTAGCCTGGCAGTTTACTTTGCCGAGTACGAGGTTAAATTTTCAATGGCTTTATGATCTCTGGAAAGTGCGAATGGTAGGGGCCGCATTTGGCAAGGTATTGCCCTTCAGCGCTTTTGGTGGGGCTCCCGTTAAAGGTTATCTTCTGAAAAAACATTACGGGATTAGTTATAGAGAGGGCGCAGCCTCAATTATTTTGATTGAGTCCACCCACCTTATGTCTATGGTTTTTTTTATGGCATCAGGTGTTTTGCTCATTCATTTAAATCCAGATTTTCCTGAAAATTATTACCTGTTTTCTAAATTAAGTTTAGCTGCTCTTGCCATTGGTATTTTTGGGTTTTATTTCATTCAGCGACTAAAGATTACTTCTATTGCAGGGGGATGGCTCAGTCGTCGGGCGTTGGGCCGTCGATTGGAAAAGTTTCTCAGCCACCTTCAGGAATTTGATGGCAGGCTGGTTCAGTTTTATACGGAAAAACGTGCTTACTTTTTCGGGGCGCTGGGGTTAAACCTGCTGAACTGGTATCTAGGCGCTTTGGAAGTTTATATTATTTTATATTTCCTCGGGCATCCTATATCGATCGCTGAATCTATTATTTTGGAAACTCTGGTGGAACTGGTGCGGGCGGGCACATTTTTTATTCCGGCGACACTGGGTACCCAGGAGGCTGCTTTTTTATTGGCTACCAAGGCCATTACAGGAGAGCCTGCTTTAGGAGTGGCTACTGCATTGATGCGCCGGGTTCGGGAAATTGTTTGGTTTATTCTAGGTTTAGCTATTGGATGGCAATATTCGACCAGCCCTTCAGACCTTGCCCAGGCCGCGCAAAATGAAATGACAAAAGATTCACGCTAAATATGCAAATAACAAAGAGTTGAAGAGAGTAGTTCTATATGTAACAATAATTGTTTATTTAATCGGATAATTTGATATGAAATGTTTAATCATTGCAGCGGGGCAGGGTAGCCGGCTAAGATCTCTTGCTGAAGCAAAACCGCTGATGCCTCTTAAAAATATTCCTTTGATCGATCGAGTGATCGACTCTGCTCTGGAAGCAGGGGTGGATGATTTCTACGTTGTGGTTGGTTACAACGGTGCCAGTGTTCGTGAGCATTTAGAAGAAGTGAGTCGTTCGAAAAATATTCCCATAACCATCATTGAAAATGACGAATGGCAACGATCCAATGGTATTTCTGTTCTCAAGGCGCAACCGTATTTGAACGAACCTTTTCTACTTTTAATGGCAGATCATATTTTTGACTCTGAAATAGCGAGTCAGTTGATCCGTCTTTCTTCCGAAAATAAAGGGATTTTGTTAGCAGTAGATGAAGATTTGCAAAATTCATTGGTGGATATGAAAGATGTAACTCGGGTTTTGGCCGAAGAGAACCAAATTCAAAAAATTGGCAAGGGATTAGAATCCTACAATTGTTTTGATACAGGAATTTTCTTATGCGATCCGACGTTATTCACAGCCATAGAAACTTCTTCTAAAAACCACCAAGACGACTCTCTGTCAGGTGGGGTGCGTATTCTAGCCAAGCAGGGAAAGGCCGGTACGATGCCGATAAACGGATTGTTTTGGTGCGATATTGATGATCCTAATAATTTTAAACAAGCCGATCTATATTTATCAAGTCTGATAGAAAAGTGCGCTTGAAAAAGAAAAGCCCTATTTTAGGCCGTTCTTAGTTTGAGAAGTCTGGAATAAACCAGATATCCAGCAAATAGATTGGCTCCTACCGCGGCGACTGCAATAAAAATTCCCATCTGATCGATCACTGAGACCAACAGAAGGAAATGAATAAAATCTCTGTTCGCGAATTTTTCAGCCAGTTCCGGTTCAATAATATGGAATAGCTGATTATCCGGTGATCTTTTCTCAAGAAGTATTGGGCTCAATAGAAAGAAAGCCGTCAAGCCCCCCAGTCCTGCGAGACCACCAAGATATAAAAAAATACTTTCATCGGTTTTAAAATAAACTCCGAATCCAATAGCGGTGAACACTAGAAAGTGGATGATGTTGTCACAATAGATATCCAGTTTTTTCCCGATATCCGTTTCCATAAATTTCAAGCGAGCTATTTCTCCATCGGCTCCATCTACCCAGGTTGACAAAACCAGCAGCATTGCCGCGATAATACTGGTTCCATAAGAACCTTGGAAGAAAAGGAAAGCGGAGACCAGTCCTAAAAAAAAGCTTATAAGAGTAATCTGGTTGGGACTGATCGGAGTATTCAAAAACATACGTGTTAACAAGCGTGAAGCCGGTCTGGAAAGAATTCGTGTGATGGGGCTGTCATGGCTGAGGCCAGAACCGCCTACCTGTGCTTCGTGAAGACGTTGAAAATCCTCTGGCTTTTGTATTTCCTCTTCATCTGCCCCTGGGACGTAAAGAGGGAAGCCAGCCTGTTTCGATTGAATAGATGTGGGGTCGTTTACTAAAAGCTCGTCCAGTTTCTCCAGATTTATAGGGAAAGCAGAAGCTCCCTCATTTTTTGAATGTGAATGGACAAGGCTGTGTAATTTTTTCTTGTTATGGAGAGCAGAACCGTTGAGAATATAAGTCGGATTGTTTTGGACCCATTCTTTTAATTTCGGGATATTATTTATCCAAGGAATATTTTTAGGTAATCGCGAATCTTTTAAAAGTTTTTCAAACGATTTTTCAAGGTCTCCATGCGGATCTTCCATAAAAACAGCCATGGTTTTTATGCCCGCTCTTTGCAACGTCAAAAGGTTTCTAAGGATGAATGGCACCCCGGCGATTTTAGAAGAGTACCATTCGACAGGGTTTTCGGTTGCTCCCGGATTTTTCAAAAAAAGAACACCGTTTGAATTATCGTCCGGTATTCCCGATTCAGGCTGTTTGTGATTTTCTGTCATCTAAATTCCAAAATTTTTATAAATACAAGCTTCTGGCTGGCAAACTTGACTGGAAAGTCGACCTGAAACGATATATATTACACATGTTTTTCTGGTTTAAGATTGTAATATGTTTGGTGTCAGCTCGACTCACCTTTGTAAACACACCTATTTTAGCAAAAATTAATATTAATAAAAACATCTCAAAGATTAAAGGCTGTTGAACTATGAATGAAAGTGCAGAATCATATGACGGTATGGCAAGAGAAATTGCTCCGGCAAAAGGCAAGCTGGGAGTCTTACTTCCAGGTATGGGCGCAGTAAGCTCGACTTTGATTGCTGGAGTGCAATTGATCAATGCGGGGCATAGCCAGCCGATTGGGTCGGTAACGCAAATGTCACGTATACGCTTGGGCAAACGGGATAATCCGCAATATCCTTTCATTAAAGATTTTGTTCCACTTTCATCTCTCAATGATCTGGTTTTTGGTGGGTGGGATATTTATGACGACAATTGTTATCAGGCCGCCTTAGCCTGTGGAGTAATTGATAAGCAAGAATTGGAACCCATTAAGGAACAGCTGGAAGCAATCAAACCGTGGTCGGCTGTGTTTGATCCTGCTTTTGTTAAAAATCTTTCCGGACCCAATGTGAAGCAGGCCCCCAATAAAATGAAATTGGCGGAAATGTTGATGCAGGACATGGAGGATTTTAAAAAGCAACATGGTTTGGAAAGACTGGTCATGTGCTGGTGTGGCTCTACAGAAGTATACCAGGAGGATATGGATCACGAAGCTTTTCAGACCATAGAAGGGTTTGAAAAAGCTCTGAAAGATAATCTGGCTATTATTCCCCCTTCTATGATTTATGCATATGCAGCAATTAGAATGGGTGTTCCTTTTGCCAATGGTTCTCCAAACCAAACCATTGATCATCCCGCAATGGTAGAGTTGGCCTTGAAATATAATGTCGCAATTGCCGGCAAGGATTTCAAAACAGGTCAAACTTTGATGAAAACGATTGTTGCACCAGGTCTCAAGGCAAGAATGCTTGGACTGGAAGGGTGGTTTTCAAGCAATATTCTGGGTAATCGCGATGGCGAAGTTCTGGATGACCCCGATTCCTTTCGCTCAAAGGAAGTGAGCAAGGGATCGGTTCTCGATAGTATCTTTCAGGATGATCTCTATCCCGAGCTTTATGGGGATTATTATCATAAAATCCGCATCGAATATTATCCTCCCAGAGGAGACGCTAAAGAAGGTTGGGATAATATCGATATCCAAGGATGGTTGGGGCAAAAAATGCAGTTAAAGATAAATTTTCTTTGCCGCGATTCGATTCTTGCTGCGCCAGTTGTTTTA
>JAJDAW010000168.1 GCA_029261635.1 Nitrospinaceae bacterium | reverse complement strand
CGATATTGTCAACCGTCTCAGCGATAGCTTTGCCGGTAACTGAATCTTTAAACTCGGTGAAGAAAAGTTGCCCTGACTTGCTTTGCGACACGCGTGTGTCGAAAGGGATTTTGCCGATATAGGGAATCTCTTTTTTCTCCGATAACTTTTTTACATCTTCTCCTTCAAATAGTTTGCCTTCTTTTTCGCAATGCGGGCAAACGTAGGTAGCCATATTTTCGACTAGGCCGATAATGGGCACACCCATTTTGTTATTCTTGGTGATCGATTTGGTAACGATATGTTGCGACAACATTGAGGGAATGGTGATTTCCACCGCTCCTGCCAGTTCTGGGATGAGTGAGCGGATGTTATCTATCCGGTCGCTTCCGGGTGGCATGTCTATGAGCAGATAGTCGAGCTCGCCCCAGTTTGTGTCTGCCAGTAGTTCGCGGATAGCGGTTGATTCCATCGTGCTGACCCATACGGCTGTGGCATTGGCTTCTTCGGTCCACATCACCGGTGTGTCGGCAGATTTCAAGAGCATGTCCATGGACATGATTTTGATGCCTTGATGCCCGATACCCGGTTCTATACCGTCATTTTTGGTTTCTAGCTTGTTATTGCCAACGCCGAGCAAGTGACAAATGCTGGGTCCGTTCAAGTCTGCATCGAGGATACCTACTTTGAATCCGCGGTCTGCTAGGCAGGAAGCTATGTTAGCGGTGATGGAGCTTTTGCCCACGCCGCCTTTTCCGCTCATTAGAGCGACTTTATGTTTTATTTTATCGAGCCGGGATCGCAGTTTTGCTCCCAGTTGGGTTACTTGTCCGATAATGTCTGATCCGCCATCGCCTACTAGATCATCATATGTTTTCATGGAAAAAACTCCTGAATTTAAGCTAGAACGTATCCCTGATTTTTAGCGGAATTGAACTTTTAATAATAAATGAAAACCCCCTAATTTAAAAGACTTTCTTTGATTTTTATGATTTTAGACTATCGCGTAAAAATATATTTTTATCGGTTATTAACATTTAGGTTGACCTTATCTATGGGACTGATTTAGATTACAAGATTCATCAATGGTAATTCACCGTTGTGCAGGGGGGCTCACTTAAATGGTATTGGAATGGATTTAACTGAAGAAGATAAAGCATATATTAAAGAAGAGGAAGCTCTTCTCGAGACGACTCTGGAATCTCTTTGCCAGCAGTTGCCACAAGTGCAGGCGGCGACGATAAACGCCAACCAGGCGGCTAGAGAACTGACCAAGCAAGTGGTCAATGAGTGGAATGATGAAGAAAGGCAACCTCTTATCTCTGATGAAGCGGTTGCGCATTCCATTCTGGATATTCGCAAAAACAGCGATAAGGCATTGCTGGAATTGATTGAAGAGCCTTATTTCGGCAGGGTCACCACTTTAGAAGACGATGGCAATGAAGTGTCTTTTCTAATCGGCAAAAAGAGCAATATCGATGCAGGCATTGTGGATTGGCGTAATGGCCCCATAGCGGCCCTGTATTTCAATTATAAGCAGGATGAAGAATTCTATGAAGTGATCAACGACCGGGAGCGCAGTGGCAAGATAAAACTACGGCGTTCTTATAAAGTGGAAAACGGCCATCTGGTACAGATAGATTCCCCTGAAGGCGTTTTCCGCCGTACCGAAACGGCCTGGGAAAAACTGGATGTGGACTCCGAAATTGCCGCGCATCGTTCACGCGGAGTTAATGCCAAAGAAAAAAGTTTGCCGAGTATTCTTTCATTAATAACCAAAGACCAGTTCGAGATGATCACGACCGATCCAGAACGTCCGGTTATCATCCAGGGGTCTGCGGGTTCCGGTAAGACAACGGTTGCTCTGCATCGGTTGGCGTGGTTGCTTCACGAAAACAATTCGGATGTTAAAGCAGAAAACACCCGGGTGATTGTTATGAACAAATCGCTGGCTGTTTATGTTTCCGCTACTTTGCCTTCGATGGGTATTGATGACGTACAGACAACCACCTTCAATAGCTGGGCTTTGTCTATTATTCGCAAGGCCATGCGCACACCTCCTTTCTTCAAGTTTCTCAATATTCCTTCTTTTGTTGAAGAGATAAAATTTTCTGAAGAGATATTGAAGGCTATTGTCGGCTTGGTGGAAAAACAAGGGCAGGCTCTCGATGAAGAAATTAGAAAAGAATTTTCAAGCCGAACCGCTCATCTGGAGAATTGGGCGAAGGGTAAAGGCAAGCCCCTTTTGCCCAGGTTGCGAGACTTCCGGCACGATGTAAAGAACTCCAAACTCCCAGAAGGCGAAAAACAGCAGAAATTGGGATTCGTTAAGAAGCAGATAGCTAATCAAGAAGATTATTTGCAGGACCTTTACAACCTGCTTTCTGACACGGAGCATTTGAAGAAATATTTGAAACGCGACGCCAAGTTGGCATCCAACCTTGAATATCTCAAGCGCCTGACAGACAAGAACAGGCTTAAAAAGAATCTCGACTATTTCGATATGTCTTTGGTTCTAAGGTTTATCCAGATTAAAAATGGAGGTCTGCCAGATGGTGACGGTGGAACCGTTTTACTGGACCATATCGTTATTGATGAAGCGCAGGATTTTGGTCCTGTAGAATTCGCTATCATGATGGATGCGGTGAGAGATAAACACCAGATAACGATTGTCGGTGATGTGGCGCAAAAAATTCTTTTCGCAAGAAAATTTATTGGCTGGAAAAAAGTGGTCGAATATCTAGGCTTGGATGAAGATTCCATAATTCAGTTGGAAGTTTCTTTCCGTTGTACGGTTCCCATTATGACTCTGGCGTATAAAGTGGCAGGCGACCCTAAAACAGTTGAGGGTAGGGCGGGGCCAGCCCCTGAATGGAAGAAGGTTGATAACTTTGTTGACCTTACTGAAGCACTCGCCGATTGGTCTCGCGGATTACTGCGCGCCGATCCCTATAAATTAGTCGCGTTGATATGCCGGTATCCGAAACAGGCTATGGAACTGAAAGAAGAGATGGAAAACTATCTGCCGGGCGAAGTGCGTCTCGGTCATAGAGACCAGTTTTCATTTGAACCGGGCGTGCTCGTTACGAATATTCATCAGGTTAAAGGTCTGGAGTTTGATTCGGTTGCATTGGTGGAGCCGGATGAAGAAAACTATCCAGAAAAAAGAGAAGAAAGCCGCAATATGATTTATGTCGGCATCACTCGAACCCAGGAAGACTTGTTGCTGGCAACGATCCGACCTTACTCTTCTGTTTTATTTTAATGGGGCACGAAAAAAATACGATTTTTTTTGATTTAGTATTGCGAAAACGGGCAAGAGGATTATATTTATTTCTGGAAGGTATTTGAGACCCACCTTAACCAAGGAGGTCAATATAGGAACAGAAACTCCGCCTAACCAGTTTAGAAGAACAAATGAAATAATCCGTATATAAATATGGATGGCCCTCCGATGGGAGATGGCATAAAAAGAGAAAAAACGCGTTGAGCAGTTGCAACGTGTTTTTTATTTTATGAGATAGGGTTGGGGTGAGGGGGATTTTATATTATCTTCCAATTAACAAGATCATGGTTAGGGAATGAAAAAAAAATATCTTCTTATAATTGAATTTGAAGGCACGGCGTACCATGGCTGGCAGGTACAGAAAAATGGAATTACTGTGCAAGAGGTTGTGGAAAAAGCTCTAACCAAAATCACTAAAACCGAAACAACGGTTTTAAGTTCTGGCCGCACCGATGCCGGGGTTCATGCCGAAGGCATGCCGGCGCAGTTTGTGACGGAATCCAAAATGAAGCCGTTCGAATTCATGTTTGCCCTGAACAGCCATCTTCCACTCGATATCACGGTGAGGGAAGTGCGCAAAATGCCCATGGCATTCAATGCCCGTGGCTCTGCGAAACAAAAACTTTATCGCTACACTATTTTAAATCGCGATCACCCCTCAGCACTCAATTATCGTTTCTCATGGTTCATCCCTCACATTTTAGATGTGGCGGCGATGCGTAGAGCCGCAAAATATTTTATAGGCAAGCACGACTTCACTTCTTTTCGCGCAGGGAATTGCGGCGCCAAAACACCTATACGAACTCTAGACCGTGTCGAAATTTTTAAGGAAGACGGTTTCCTGAAACTGGAATTTGAAGGTAAAGGTTTCTTGAAGCATATGGTGCGCAACCTGGTGGGAACTCTGGCGCATGTAGGACGAAAAAATATCCCTGCAAGACAGGTTAAAACTATCCTCGAAGCCCGTAACCGGCAAGCCGCCGGCCCCACCGCTCCCGCTCAGGGACTATGTTTGATTGAAGTGCGTTATTGAGTTGTTGCGGTGGAGAGTTTTTTGCCGTTTGGATTGAAGATGTTGAAGTGCCCAACGCCGTATTTGGCCATGGCATATTTTAGTGCGGTCTGCATCACTCCCATTCCATAAGTTACGCTACGGCTGAAGCTGATTGACGAAGCGTCATCGAAATAGAGCGCAGGGCAGGACACTTCCCCGACATCGAACCCGAAATATAGGGTTTGGCAGAGCATTTGGTTGTCGAACACAAAATCATCGGAATTTTCCAGCATTGGAATCGTCTCCAAAACTTTGCGGCTGAATGCGCGATATCCGGTGTGATATTCGGATAATTTTTGATTGATAATCGCATTTTCAGTCATCGTGAGAAAACGGTTGGATGCGTATTTGTAAAAGGGCATTCCCCCCATCATGGCTTTGTTGCCGAGAATGCGAGACCCAATTACGGAATCAAAAATCCCTTCAGCGATCATTGAAGCCATCGGAGTAATGAGTTTGGGTGTGTACTGATAATCCGGGTGCAGCATGATAACAATATCGGCACCATGGTTAAGAGCTTCTTGATAACAGGTTTTCTGGTTACCGCCATACCCCTTGTTCTCGGTGTGGACAAAGGTTTTGATACCCAGTTGTTCAGCTACATGAACCGTTTTATCCTTACTGGCATCGTCTGTTAAGATGACTTCATCCACGATATCTTTAGGGATTTCATCGTAGGTTTTTTGCAAGGTTTTTTCGGCGTTGTAGGCGGGCATTACAACGCATACTTTTTTACCGTTTATCATATATCGCTTCCGCTATTCTTTGAGTTTGTATCCGGCGGTTATAATAATGTAAAAATATTTTTTTACAACTTACTTTAATTTCCTAACGTTTCCGGGTGGTAATATTACCGCTGGTTTGAGATACTTGGCAAAAATTATGATTTAAGAGGAGTTTGATTGCAGATTATGAAAACTGAATTCAATATTGCTGTTTTTCCGGGAGACGGGATTGGTCCCGAAGTGGTCGCTGAGGCCATCAAGATTCTTAAAATCATCGAGTCAAAGCTCGGTTTAAAAATAACCCTGAATGAAGCCCCAGTAGGTGGCGCAGGCTATGAAGCTACAGGACATCCCTTGCCTGATGCCACGCTGGATATCGCCAAAAAAGCGGATGGGGTGTTGCTTGGAGCTGTCGGTGGGCCGAAATGGGAAACGATAGACTTTTCACTGCGTCCGGAACGAGCTTTGTTGGGATTGCGCTCAAGTTTGGGGCTCTACGCCAATTTGCGCCCGGCACGAATTTTTCCCGCTTTGGTGGATGCATCTACCTTGAAGCGAGAAGTAGTAGAGGGCTTAGACCTTCTCGTTGTCCGCGAATTGACAGGGGGAATTTATTTTGGAGAGCCTCGAGGGGTGGGCACCAATGATAAAGGCGAGCGTCATGGGTTTAATACTCTTGTTTACTCGGAACCGGAGATAGAGAGAATTGCGAAAATTGCCTTTGATGTGGCGAAAAAAAGAAATGGCAAGGTTTGCTCTGTCGACAAGGCAAATGTATTGGAAGCGACTGGATTCTGGCGCGAGGTAGTTACAGGTCTTCATTCCCAGCATTCTGATATTGAGCTCTCACATATGTATGTCGATAACTGTGCGATGCAGTTAGTCCGCAACCCCAAACAATTTGACGTTATCCTCACCACAAATATGTTTGGTGACATATTGAGCGACGAAGCTTCGATGTTGACAGGCTCCATTGGTATGCTGCCCTCAGCCAGTCTGGGTGAGAAATATGCTATGTATGAACCTATTCATGGCAGTGCTCCAGATATTGCAGGTAAGGAATTAGCGAATCCACTGGCAACGATTTTGTCTATTGGAATGCTGTTCAAGTATTCGCTGGAAAAAGAGGAGCCGAATATTTGGATCGAAATGGCGGTTGAAACGGTTCTAGGGCAGGGCGTTCGTACGGCAGACCTTATGTCTGATGGTATGAAACAAGTGGGGACGAAAGAAATGGGCGATTTAGTGGCTGCTGAGCTGGAGAAGATGAATTGATCGAGAAAAAAGAGAAATATAATGTCGCGGTGGCTGGAGCAACGGGTGCTGTGGGCCGAAAAATGCTGGAGATACTGCAGGAGAGAAACTTTCCTGTAGACCGTCTCAAGCTTTTGGCATCGGCTCGTTCTGCAGGCGCGTTATTAGAATTTAAAGGTGAGCAAGTCACGGTTGAGGAATTACGGCATGATTCGTTTGAAGATATGGATATTGCTCTGTTTTCAGCCGGAGCCGGTGTTAGCCGAGAATTTGCCCCCTCTTCTGTAAAATCAAATTGTGTGGTTATCGATAATAGCAGTGCCTATCGCATGGAGTCCGATATTCCTTTGGTTGTTCCAGAGGTGAATCCAGATGCGATCGGAGAAGATCCGGGTATCATTGCTAATCCCAATTGTTCCACCATTCAAATGGTGGTGGCATTGAAACCCATTCACGACAAATTCAAGATCAAGCGGGTGGTGGTTTCTACCTATCAATCGGTATCAGGTTCCGGACAAAAAGCCATCGATGAATTGAAAAAACAGACGCAGGAATTATTGCAAGGTAACGAGTCTAAGCCTAATGTATACCCTCATCAAATAGCATTTAACTGCCTTCCACATATAGATGTTTTCTTGGATAATGGATATACGAAGGAAGAGATGAAGATGGTCAATGAGACGCGTAAAATTTTCAGTGACGACTCGATTCAAGTATGCCCCACAACGGTGCGTGTGCCGGTTTTTTATTCTCATTCTGAGGCATTGAATGTCGAAACAGAAGGGCCGGTTACTGCTTCAGCAGTTAGAGAACTGTTGTCTGCTCAAGACGGAGTTTGTGTTGTCGATGACCCCGAGAATAATCTTTATCCACTGGCAATCGCTGGGGAGAACAAAGATGATGTCTTTGTGGGGCGTATTCGCGATGATATCTCCCGTGAGCGGGCGGTTAATTTCTGGGTGGTATCTGATAACTTGAGAAAAGGCGCAGCCCTAAATGCTGTTCAAATCGCTGAATTGCTCATTGCCCGCCCCTGAACATCTGCTCTGATTTTCCTCTGATTTACCTTCATCACTTGACAATGATTTCTCATAAGTATATAAAAACATAGTACCTTAGGGTATTAATGCGTTAAAATTTTTAGTGACAACTTTCAGCAAATAAACTTAACAGGACATTCGTTATGGCAGAAGAATCTGGAACTGAAAATCCCCGTGGCTCAAAAAGTGAGACGAGCTCGGGAATTCCTGCTGGTTTTGATCCCAAAGAATTTAAAGAACTGATTAATCTGGCGTCACATGAGCGCAAAAATCTCCAGCTTTTGGTGGAGTATTTTGAGAAGAAGTCAGATGAAATGGACGAAAGAAAACAATTCTTTGACCGAATCAGTGGTCAGGTTCCCGACAGCCTTCGTAAATTGGATTCCTTGAATGTCCGGTTTGAAGAAATCAAAACCTTTGATGTCCGTATCCGCGATTTTCAGCGAATTTCCAAAGAACTCTCGTCAAACTACAACACCTTGAAAAGAGAGCTGGATGGATTGCATTTGCTCAATGAGCATGTGGACCAGAAAACCAAAAGCCTGAACCAACAACGAGTTATTGTCGAAAAGGCCAACGAAGATGCAGGCCGTCTGAATGTTCTGGTTTGGGATATGGACTCGAAGGTCAAAAAAATTCGAGAAGAAGCCAAACTTATAAAGTCAGCTGATCATAATGTTAACCGTCTTGAGCATATGTTGGACAGCGTTTCGAGTCAGGTTCAGGATGTCGTCAATATGAAAGGTCTTTTAAAAACAGCCTCGGGGAAAATAGGGCTGATGAAAGACACTCTCGCAGAGTTGGATAGCAAGTACGAGCGTATTACACAAGATAAAGAAAATATTGAAGGTCATGCCCGTGATACTGAAGAGCTGAAACAAGTTCTGGGCAATGTTCAGGGTGACTATGAAAAGTTGCTGGGTCAAAGTCATATGATCCGGGAGACTCAGGACTCTCTTAATAGTTTGATGCAGCAGATCAGTGAACTAAAAATCGAGTCTAAAAATATTTCCGTTAAAAATGAAATGATTCGCAGTATCACGGGGCGTTTGCGTGAATTGGATTCAGTTTCTGTGGATGTCGAAACCAAGATTGTCCGCATTCAGGATGAAAAAGCGGTCATAGAAAAGACCGAAGAGAAGATCCATAAACTGAACTCATTCCTCATTGATAATCTCAGTAATAAGATGAAAATTCTTAAAGATGAGATGAAGGTAATCGATGATGCCAATGAAAGAATGGGCCGTTTTAATGTGATGGCGGAGGAGGCCGAGCAAAAAGTTCAACGACTGGATCAGGATCTGAAAAAAATCGATACCATTTCCGATACTTTAAAGCAGGTCGGCGTTCTTAATGAGTCTACCCAGCAGCAGATGGATGAAATTATTCGGAAACAACAGTTGGTAGATCAGGTTGATAAGAAGATTAATGATTTAAGCTCAATGGTGATCAGTCTGGATGTGAAGATGGAAACCCAGATGCAAAGAAAAGCCTTGATCGAGAAGATGGAGAAGAAAGTTGACGGGTTGGATTTCTTCATCGAAGAGGCAAATATAAAAATCGCCAGGGTTACAAAGAAAATAGACTTCCTCGAAAAAATCGACCAGAAGCTGGAAGATCTAAAATCTATGGCTAATTTGGTTGAAGAGAAAATTCTGGACCTTGCGAAAGAAAAGGCTGCTATCGATGATCAGGAAAAACGGATGAATAATATCTCATCCAAATTGAGTATTCAGGAAATCGAATTGCGCACTCGATTCAAAGAGGTTCAAGAGGCTAAAGATGAGATCTCAAAAATTGATCAGATCAGGGGTGAGTTGGGGCAGGTCACCTCAAACTTTGAAGAAAAAGTTGAGGCGCTCAATAAAGATTCTGCGCAAGTAGCGAAAACGGAGGAAAAACTTCGGGCTTTGGATGATTTGATGAAGGATCTAAAAGATCGGCAGATAAGCTTGGACGAAAAGCAGGAGTCCATGTTGGAAGTTGAAAAGAAAATGGATCATCTGAATAATATTCTTGAAAGAACCGAAGCGCGCATTGTAAAAGTTTCCAGCAGTGAAGAAAAGGTTAAGAAAACCCAACAAGCTCTCGGCGAGCTTGAAATTGTTATCAATCGGACGAATGTGGAAAAAGCTCGGATCGATAAGGAACGGGAAAATCTTGATAAAATCAATCTCAATATAGAAAAACTAACCACGGTTACCGAAGACGCAGAAGCAAAGATTGATACGCTGAACAGTAAAATTAATATGCTGGATGAAGTTGATAAGAGATTGAGCATGCTGAGTCTTCTTGCTGAAGACGTTAACGTAAAGGTGCAAAACCTTAAAAAGGAAGAAGCGGTTATTAATAAAGCGGGTGAGCAAATAACAGAGTTGAAGTTTTTGTTAAATGAAGTGGACAACAAAAGAAACAATCCCAGCTGATCTGAAAGAGTCAATATTATTGGTCAATTCGAATTTTCTTCCAGGTTCCTAATATACCCACCCTTCTAAATATAAAAGTACAGGTAACACGGCAATTTAATAATTAACTTTTCTTCTTTGTGTTTAAGGATTAATTGATGGTAGAAAAAATTTTGGGTGTGATTGGCGGTAGCGGTTTGTACCAGATGAAAGGTTTGGAAATCACCGACAGGTTAACTGTTGAGACTCCTTATGGTTCGCCTTCCGATGAGATCGTTATTGGAAGTTTGCGTGGAACAAAAATGGCGTTTTTGCCGCGTCATGGTGTGGGCCACTTTATTCCCCCCTCGGAGATCAATTTTCGCGCTAATATATTTGCGATGAAAAAAATTGGCGTGGAAAAAATCATATCTGTAAGCGCAGTGGGTAGCATGAAAGAAGAGTATCCTCCTGGACATTTTGTAGTACCTGACCAATTCATTGACCGCACTAATCAACGCATCAGCACATTTTTCACCACAGGTATGGTGGGGCATGTGAGCTTGGCCGATCCTGTTTGTGGGGCGACGGCCGATATCCTCTTTGATGCTGCTGAAAAAGCCGGTGCTACGGTTCATAAAGGAGGCACGTATATTTGTATTGAAGGGCCGCAGTTTTCAACCCGAGCAGAATCTCTTGTTTATCGGCAGTGGGGGGTAGATGTGATAGGTATGACAAATATTACCGAAGCAAAGCTTGCTCGCGAGGCAGGTCTTTGCTATTCAACCCTTGCTTTGGTGACAGACTTTGATTGCTGGCATGTGGAAGAGGAACCGGTGACTTTGGAAGCGGTTTTGGAAATCATGCATCAGAATGTTGAAAAGGCGCAACAGGTCATTAACGAATTAGTTCCATTATTAGGAGGTGTGGGCTCTTGTTCTTGTGCTGATGCTGCCAAACAAGCGGTTGTGACCGACCCGAAAAAAATACCGGAAAAACTTAAAAACGATCTTTCAATTCTCTTTGGCTGAATAAAATGAAAAAAGAAATCTCAAGCCAGCTTTATGCAAAGGCTCAAAAAGTAATGCCCGGCGGGGTGAATAGTCCGGTTCGGGCTTTCAATGCAGTGGGCGGTGAGCCACTATTTATAAAGAGTGCGAAGGGTTGCACAATTACAGATGTGGATGGTAATCAGTTTGTTGACTATGTTTCCTCTTGGGGACCCCTGATATTTGGGCACGCGCATCCGAGCATTGTTGAAGCCATCACACGCCAGGCAGAATTAGGTACCAGTTATGGTGCCTCAACAGAATTGGAAATAGAACTCGCCGAAAAGGTAGTGCATGCGGTTCCTTCCATTGATGTTGTACGTATGGTGAATTCAGGAACAGAAGCGGTGATGAGCGCATTGCGATTGGCGCGAGGTATTACCGGTCGCGATAAAATTGTTAAGTTCGAGGGGTGCTACCACGGACATGGTGATAGCCTTTTGGTTAAAGCGGGTTCGGGGTTGGCTTCGTTAGGTATTCCAGAATGTCCTGGAATTGTTTCAAGTCTTGCCGAGAAAACGCTAAACCTACCTTTCAATGATGCCGAACAGGTGCGGCAATTATTCGCAAAAGAGGGGAGTGAGATTGCGGCATTGATCGTAGAACCTGTTGCGGGAAACATGGGCGCGATTCCTCCTGCACCCGGTTTTCTTGAAACGCTTCGAGAAGAAACAAAAAAGGCTGGTGCACTTTTGATTTTTGATGAGGTGATAACGGGCTTCAGGGTTTCTCTGGGAGGCGCACAAAAACTTTTTGGTGTGACCCCCGATATTACTTGTATGGGTAAAATTATCGGTGGCGGACTTCCGGTGGGTGCATATGGCGGAAGTAGGGAAGTGATGGATCATATATCTCCTGTTGGTTCGGTTTATCAGGCGGGTACATTGTCGGGCAATCCTCTTGCTATGGCAGCAGGAAATGTCATGGTGGACTTATTGTCTGAACCAAAGGTTTATGATTTGCTTGAAGAAAAATCGAAGAGGCTTTGTGACGGACTGCAAAAAAATGTGCAGGAATTAGGAATATCCGCCCAATTTACTCGGGTGGGTTCGATATTTTCTATGTTCTTTACGGATCAGAAAATTGAAAACTTCGATACCGTTAAAACTTGTGATACGGAATTTTTTAAACGGTATTTTAACGCATTATTGGAAGAGGGTATTTATATAGCTCCTTCTCAGTTTGAAGTGGGTTTTATGTCTGCAATTCATTCAGATGAAGAAATTGACCAAACTATTGCAGCAAGCCTTAAAGCATTGAAAATAGCTGTTAACTAGAGAGAAAGATTATGAGTGAAATTATTGGTGTGCAGGCTCGGCAGATTTTAGATTCTCGTGGCAACCCCACACTGGAAGTAGATGTGGCTTTGGAAAGCGGAGCCAAAGGAAGAGCGGCTGTCCCCTCGGGAGCTTCAACGGGTTCTCGCGAAGCGGTGGAGTTGCGTGATGGCAATGCAAAAGTTTATATGGGCAAAGGCGTACAAAAAGCAGTCAAAAATGTGAATAGCAAAATCGCTGCAGAAATTGTTGGCATTGAAGTGACCGAGCAGGTATTGATCGACCGCTTGATGATTGAAATGGATGGCAGTGCCAATAAAAGTAAGCTTGGTGCAAATGCGATTCTCGGTGTTTCTCTAGCGGTGGCTCACGCAGCAGCGGACGACCTCGACTTACCTTTGTTTCAATATATTGGTGGTAGCAATGCTAAAGAGTTACCCGTGCCCATGATGAATGTCCTGAATGGCGGCGCGCATGCGGATAATAATGTCGATATTCAGGAGTTTATGATTGTCCCCGTTGGTGCTAAAAATTTTTCCTCTGCATTGCAAATGGGAGTGGAAGTGTTTCACCATTTGAAAGGAGTGCTGAAAAAAGGTGGATTCAATACGGCAGTGGGTGATGAAGGTGGCTTTGCTCCTGACTTGCAGTCGAACGAACAGGCGATTGAAGTTCTGATCAAGGCAGTCAAAAGTGCGGGCTACAAAATCGAAAAAGATATCCTTATCGCTTTGGATGTTGCGGCCAGTGAGATTTACTCAAAGAACAAATATACGCTTATCGCAGAGAACAATGCCAAACTGTCATCCTCGCAGATGGTGGATTATCTGTCTGGCCTTGCGGCTAAGTTTCCTATCATAAGTATCGAGGACGGATTGGCCGAAAACGACTGGACGGGGTGGAAGCAGTTGACCGAAAAAATTGGTGATCGAGTTCAGATAGTGGGAGATGATCTATTTGTGACCAACACCGAAATCCTGAAAAAGGGGATAGCAAAAGAAATTGGCAATTCCATCTTGATCAAAGTCAACCAAATTGGAACGCTTACTGAAACTTTGGATGCTGTAGAGATGGCCAAGCGCGCGGGTTATACGGCGGTGATTTCTCACCGTTCCGGTGAAACTGAAGATACAAGCATCGCTGATATTTCAGTTGCCGTGAATGCAGGGCAGATAAAAACAGGGTCTTTATGTCGTACGGATCGAACCGCGAAATACAATCAGCTCCTACGTATTGAAGAAATACTTGGGGACACTGCTATATATCGAGGAAGAGAAGTTTTTTACAACCTTTAGTGCTTTGCTCGTGAATATTAATTCAAATTATCAAAAAATCGTATTACTCAGTCTTGGTTTTTTCATGCTGCTAATCATAATGGCTGTTTTTCATGAAAACGGTATTTTGAATGCTTACCGATTTGAGCAGGAACAGGTAAAGATGAAAGATGCGAACGGTGAGTTAAAACAGCAGAATGATTTATTGCGCCAAGAAATTACAGCCCTGAAGTCAGACCCTTACGCAATTGAAAAGATTGCCCGAGAAAAGCTAAATCTCGCCAAACCGGGCGATCAAATTTACCGTATCGTCTCAACGCAAAGCAAACTCCCGCCGACAAAATAGTTTCTGAGAAAGAAATTTTTTCCCCCAGTTTCCTTGGTTTTCTCATTTTTTTTCTAATGTCTGGTCACCTGCTTCATAAACCTTTTTAAATAAATGGTTATCTCCACCGCCTTTTTGTTCCGATAAGGAAGCTCTGTCAAGCCAAAAAACGGGTCATTTTTGGGAGCAAGGAAATCTGCTAAATTCTTGAATAATTTGTTGATATTTTTAATTTAAGTGTTAAAGTGGTTCCACCGATTTAGAGTATATGGAGTTTTTCACAGGTACCTTATGCAGGTGCTTTGTAGGAAAGTTTTTTTATTTTGGGGCAAGTGAGTTGTGGAGGCGATTTGTCCTGAAAGTTTAATTTATAACTAATAGCCATTTTAAAATATCAATAGCTTGTTTTTTAAGGAGGGAGCATGACCAAACAAGATATCATTAATCAGGTTTCATCTCGGGCTAGTTTGTCCAGAGCCAAAGCAGAAGAGGCTGTGGAAACGGTGATTGAGCTTATTAAGGAATCACTAGGTCACGGTGAACCGGTTATCTTGCGTCGATTTGGAACCTTTCAGGTACGCGCAAAGTCTAAGCGTGTGGGAAGAAACCCTAAAACGGGTGAAGAAGCTGAAATTTCAGCCCGCAAAGTGGTTCGCTTTAAATCCGGAAAGTTTTTTAAGCAAGCAGTAGATGAGGGTGAAGGTACGACTTGATCAATTCTTGGCCAAGGGTCTTACCTCTACAATAGAAGCATTGCATCGCCATAGCTGAAAAA
>JAJDAW010000167.1 GCA_029261635.1 Nitrospinaceae bacterium | reverse complement strand
ATTCTAAAACGCAGGTATCTTACGAAATTTCAATGGGAATTCATACCCCCACGAATGGGGGGGTAGCTTTCTATTCACCATTTGGTTGGAGTTATGCGGGAGCCTTGTTTATAATTGCTCTTTTAATTATTTAGGAGAAATGTAATTGAGCGCGCAATCTTTGATGGATGAATTGCTAAAATGTTTGCCACTTCGTGTTTATGGGCGTGGAGCGGTGTTGACTCTGTTGCGTGAAATGGGGTTCCAGGTCAAAAATAAGACCCCATTGGAAGTAACGGATATTTACCGGGATGACAATTCCGGTGAACTGGTATGCAAACTGACTCCTGATGGCACCGGCGAATTCACCGCCGCTCTCACCAACCTGAAGTTGGATATCAAACATCCCCTGTATCAGAAAGTCAAAAACTATCAGATAGAAGTTTCCGAAGCGTTAGGCAAACTCGATGAAGAAGATACTCGCCAGATGAGTATCGATAAAGAAGACCGTGGTGGTTTCCGCGTTGGCGATCTATACAAAAATAAGTAGTGGAGCCTGTCTTTCACCCTGTTAAGCCTTCACTGTTGTCAGGAGTTTTTCTATGACATCGGTGACTTTTATGTTTTCTGCTTCGGCTTTGAAGTTTAATATAATCCGGTGTTCGAGAACTTGGCGAGAAACTGCTTTGACGTCTTCGATAGTTGTTGCGACACGGTTATCCATCAATGCTTTCGCCTTGGCTCCCAAAATAAGATATTGAGACGCTCTTGGGCCTGCCCCCCAATCAATCCATTCCTTAACAAAATCCGGCGCGCTACCATTTTGTTGTGGTCGGGTGTTTTGTACCAGTTCTACAGCGTATCGGGCAACGTGTTCTGAAACAGGGACTCGTGGAACCAGCTCTTGAAACTTTAAAACCTGTTCGGCATTCAAGATGGGCTTTAACTCGGCCAACTGACCTGAAGTGGTGGAAAGTGCTATTTTAATTTCTTCCTCTTTACTAGGATAGGCCACGTTAATAATAAACATGAATCGATCCAGTTGTGCTTCTGGCAGAGGATAGGTGCCTTCATGCTCAATGGGGTTTTGCGTTGCAAAAACCAGAAAGGGTGGGGTAAGTGGATAGGTGTTTCCCCCTACGGTCACTTGTTTTTCCTGCATTGCTTGCAACAGAGCCGCCTGGGTTTTTGGCGGTGTTCGGTTAATTTCATCCGCTAAAATTATATTGGAAAAAATAGGACCTTTGATGAACTGGAACACTCTCTTCCCTGATGTCGTATCTTCGTGCAGGATATCTGTTCCTGTTATGTCTGACGGCATGAGGTCGGGGGTGAACTGAATTCGACTGAATCCGAGATCTAATACCTGAGCAAGGGTGCTGACCAGTAGGGTTTTCGCTAACCCCGGCACACCCACAAAGAGGCAGTGTCCTTTAGAAAAAAGCGCAACCAAAAGATCTTCGATTACTTCATCTTGGCCGATGATGACTTTCTGTATCTCATCGACTACATTTTTTTTAGCTTTTAGCAGTTCCTGTGCCAGTTCTAAATCTTCCATTCAGAAAACCTCAATCTATTAAGCTGAACAACCGGGTTTGTAATTTCTTTTCTTCAGTCATTGACATGCGATCGTATAACTCTATCAACCGGGTGTGTACAAAAGGGTTGAATGGGTTTATGCGAACGGCTTTTTCAAAATATTTTTGTGCCTTATCAAATCTTTCGCTAACAAAATAAAGCTCGCCAAGATTGGAGAGTGTGGTATGAAAGTGAGAATAATACTCCAGGCTTTCTTTTAAAAGCAACTCTGCTTCATCGTACTTGCCTGTTTGAATATAGGTGCCAGCCAGTTTGTTGAACAATATAGGTGAATGAGTAGAAGATTCTTCTCTTGCCTTTTGATATTCAAGAATGGCAGCGTTGTAATGATCGCGAGACTTTAATATGTCTCCTAAAAAAGTCAGGTCCTGCGCCCGCCGCGTGCCGAGCCCTTTAAATTTTTTTTCTGGTTTGTTTTCGTTTTTGAATTCTTTGGTTAAAGCCGTAATGCCGGGGATGTATTTCAGTTCCTTCTTTTTAGCCCACACCTCCCAGCTTTTCTGAAACGAAGGAATATCGAGTCCTGTTCTATTCTGAAAACTGTCCTCAAAGCTTATGCCATTGGATAAATCTTCAAGAAGCTGCGTGAAAATCTCCATGCCTTTCGATTCAGCGAGAAATTCCATCATTGTCGACACTTCTGCATAAGCAAGTTGCACATCTTTGGGCGTTTTAAGTTTTGCCAATGACGGCATCATATCTTCCAATGCGATTCTGTAATCATTTTTGAGAGCGCCGGAGAGAATCGTCTCCATAATGGGAGACAAGTATTCTGAGTCGTCACGCCATCTTGTTTCCAATAATTTCGCGATTCCCTCATGCGTCCAAAGGGGGAGTCGGTTGCGGCTCTTCTTTGTTAGGAGGTAATGAACGTATTCGTGACTCAGGGTATCCATCCAGTTGAATCCACGCACCAGAGACCCTGGCGAAATCATCATAATGCGATTGTATTTACACAGCGCTACTGTCCCGGATGTGAGAATGTCTTGCAAGGTCAATGGAGAAATCTTAGAAAACGGCTGCCGATCAGGATAAAACTCTATGAGAACTTTTTCCTGAGGATAATGGTCGAGAATTTTCCCCAGCACCTGATAAGATTTTTCCAGTGCTTCCTCTGCGTAAATTAGAAGCACTTCATCGGGTCCTTCTTCATAACGAAAACGGAAATGTGCAGTTTCTCGGGTAACAAAATTTTTAGTGGCTTTGCGGGTGGCCTCGACTCGCTTCCTAAACTTGGCAACCTCCTCGTAGGAGTCGCCAACTCTTTTAAGAATCTCCCCGGCATGTTCGTAGTTTCCTTTTAAGAATTCAATTCGAGCGCTGAGAAAGTGCGCATCACCCGATTCGGGGTGTTCTTTAAGGAGGGTGTCGGAAATATTTTCGGCGGCAATCAAGTCCCAATCTTGAGCGAGCTCATAACCTTTGAGCACTTTATCAGTCAATGTTGGAGCAGCAAATGTGGTGCCGGAAAGAGCGGATATCCCGAGCAAGAGTGAAAAGAATATTTTTATTTCTCTTGTCATTGTACGAGCTCTCTATAATATTCGTTGACCAGTTGCTCGTAGTTCTTCGGTGTTTGCTTTTTCATGGCATCGAGAATGTCTTCGCGGAACTCGCTGGGTACTTTGTATTGATCGTCTGAAGGCAAGAGAACTTTTTCCTTTTGCATTCGCACAGCACCTCCACGCCTTGAGTCTTTGCGACTTCCTGTTCCCAGCCGAAGCTGGTTTTGTTGTTTGCCTTGTTGGGACATTTGCGACCCGGACTTTTTCATTTCGCTTAACATGCTCTGAGCTTCTTGGATTTGTTTTAGGGCCTTATTTTCAGACTCAATACCTCTTTGTACTTGATTTTTCTGTAGGCGAGATTCAGCGCGTTGCAGGTTTTTTTCTGCCATTTGCATGTTCTGTGCGAGGGAAGGGGGGAGTAAAGGATTCCTCTTATTCATTTCAGAAAACTGCTTTTGCATTCCTTTGGTTTTTCCTTGCATCGCTTTTTCTTGCTGTGCCATTTTCTTTAATTTGTTCTTCGCTTCTTTAGAGAGGATCGACTCGTTACTGGTTTCGATTGAACGTTTCAGTGAACCGAGTTTCTTCGATATCTCTGCATTCAACCGGGTCACCTTTTTTAAGTCATCGCTTATTTTGCTGCTGATATCTTTGTTTCGCGAAGCTTGCATGTTGCCCTGCCAGCGGAATATTTCTGGGTAGGTGCTTTTGAAAAGCCTATTGAATTCGCTCAATTCATTTAATTCAGCAAGTTCTTTTAATGAGTCGTATTTTTTCTGTAGTTCTGGAAGTTTCTCCTTGAACTCCTGGAGTCTCATTGCTCTGAGTGAATTCATTTCAGATAATGTGCTCGAAAGTTGTCGCTGGCGGTCTTTTAGCTCTGCAAAATTCTTCGCGAGACTTTCTTTAAGGCTGGAGTCTATGGTCTCTTGTCCCAGCGATTGTATTTCCTGATTTAGAGCGGATTCCTTTTCAAGGAGCTTACTCAGCTTTTTCATGGCTGAATGATCATTGAGGTAGTTTTTGTCGTCATCAAGGATGGATCTAATGGATTCCACATCTTTTTTGAGTTCTTCAAAAAACTTTTTAACCAGCGACTCAAATTTTTTGGACTGCTTCTGTCGAAGTTCCTGGTTTATTTCTGAAGTTTTTTTAATTATCTCGCGTTGTTTCTTTTCCATATCTTTTAGTTCTTGCGTGGATTCGTTGAGTTGTTCCATCATTTCCGTGTCCACCATTTCTTCCATGGAGGATTCGGCTTGGTTTAATTGCTCAGCAAACTTTCTTAACTCTTCAGCCATTTTTTTAAGTTGCTCCATGGCTTCATCCATTTTTCCTTGTTTCGCGAGGTCTTGAATTTTTTCAATCGACGCCATCATTTGTTCCATGTTCATGCTTTTGTAGGATTTTGAATTCAAGAATTCATCTGGCATCGATTGGTTTTGCTGCTCCAACTTTTCCATTATTTGTTTTAACGTCTGCTGTATCTGGTCGAGTTTGGATTTGAGCTGATCGGAGTCCAGAGGGGACTTTTTGTTTTTCAGGTTTTTAAATTCTTCCTGTAGAGCCTCAGTTAGTTCTGATAGCTGATTCTCCAGATCCATTACCCTATCCATTTTCTGGCGATTGGTAATTTTTATCAGATAAAGAATATCGCGCTCTAAATGCGTGACCATGCGGTCATTTAAAACTTCGATAGAGAATAAGCTGTAGTCCACTGGTGTGGGTTTCATTACCGTTTGCTGTATTTTTTCTATCGCATCAATTTTGTCTTGTCGGATTGTTTTTAATCCCGAAATGATATTGTTTAATAATGTCATGTAAGCTTGGGGAAAACTGCCAAGTTCTTCTGCCTGGTTTTTTATGTGTTGCGCCAAGCCAATAATATCAATCAGGGCATCGGCATTGGAGGCGAGTAGTTTTTTTCCGTAAAGAGTATCCTTGGTGGTTGTTTTTAGAATATTGTCTTCTACTAATCCGGTTGCTAACAATGCGATCATTTTTTCTGTTAATTCATCCTGAAGACGGACAAGGTTTTCTTGCTCCTTACGAGTGTCAAAAATGGTAAAGCGAATCATTTCGGACTGGTTTTTGTTGGGGCCAGTAACATTATCGTTGTCCTTTATTTCCAGGTAATACTGAATTTCCTGTCCAGGCTTTAATGATTCCAAAGCTAGGTTCCATGCGAATCTACCCTGGGATGCTTTTTCTCCGTTTTTCAGGTTTTTGATGTTTTTTCGAATCGTGTTGTCATCGATCTGCGCGACTAGTTCTATGCTGCGGATGCCAAAGTCATCGCTTCCTTCATAGAATATCTGGATTTTATCGGTGTCAAAGTAAACGGGTTTCGGGTTGGCAGGGAATAAAAGAATGCGCGGTTTTTGATCTTTCTCGAGTTCGATGGGGTATTTTTGCGGCAACACGGTTCGGGCTCCTGAATGCCCTTTAACTTTGAACTGGTAGAAGCCTTTTTCGCGAACCATAAAAGATCCGGATAAGGAAGAATCCTCTTTCGATTCCATGAGAATAGAGTCCTTATTATTTATAACAAGACTGGTGGTTTGAACAGCTTGATTAATTTTGCCTTCAATGAGGACTTCTGTTCCAGGCAATGCTTTCACTGCTCCATCAGAAGGTTTAACCTTTTTTACTGATAAGCGGGTGTAAGCCGGGTAGTTCAATGTCAGCGCGAGATCATGAATGGTGTAAGCTGGTTCGGCCAGTGCAGGATTGGAATTGGTTTTTTCTGCCGTCACTGTTTGCGGAGTATTAATCGAAGCATTGCTGTTTTTTAGTGCTTGTTGCCAGAAGTAGGGAACGAAGAAGGTGACGACCAAGCCAAGTGCCAACGTGCTTAAAAATAAATTTCTCGAATGTGTCGTTTGGCTTTTTTCAATAACCGAATCGGCATTTAGCTTTTTCAGGTGGTTCTGGGTTCGAGCCAACAGTTCGCGAATTAATTCGGAAGAGAAAATTTTCTCTTTGGCAGGGTCGGAAACAAGCTCTCCCAATTGCGCGGAATTTATGAGTGAATTGTTTAACTCAGGGTATTTCTTTTCGGTAAGTAGAGCGGCACCCTCTCGATCTAATTTTTTTAAGGAACTGGAACGCGCCGTGGAGTAGAGATACTTCCCCATAATTAAAAAAAGCAAGATGGATGCGAAATAGCTGATTGCCAAAGTTTGCAGGTAATAAAACAGCGCTACGCACAAGAGGACTCCCAGAAGGGCGGTAAAAAACAGATAGGCTCCTAATATAAGCCGGATTCGATTGCAGCTTTTTTGGACGCGAATCAGGAACTGGTTTATTTGGGAGTAAGCTTCCATAAAAATACGTGAGAAAATATTATTCCGATTTGTCTTCTACTAAAAATAATAAAACTGTATCAGGGCTTATTCCCTTTGTTTTTAAGGGAATCAAATAATTCAATAGGAATAGGAATATATGTGTGATTGCCCTCATTGTTAGAGAGATCCAACAAAGTTTGAAAAAAACGTAGTTGCAAGGCGGGAGGGTGGCTACCTATCAAATCTGCTGCATCACAGGTTTTCTGAGCTGCTTCAAATTCGCCCTGGGCATTAATGACTTTTGCGCGTCGTTCGCGTTCTGCTTCGGCCTGTTTTGCTAATGCTCTTTGCATTTCCTGCGGCAGGTCAACGTTTTTAACTTCAACATTTGCGACCTTGACGCCCCAAGGCTCGGTTTGTTCATCAATAACCTTTTGTAGATGAGCGTTGATTTCTTCGCGATTGGATAGCAGATCGTCCAGAGTGCTTTGACCTAATATGCTTCGCAATGTAGTTTGAGCGAGCTGAGAGGTTGCGTAAAGAAAATCTTCGACCTCAATGATCGCCTTTTGCGAGTCCACAACACGAAAGTAGATTACCGCGTTGACCTTCACGGTCACGTTGTCTTTAGTGATGATGTCTTGTGGGGGAACATCCATTACCACAGTTCGTAAACTGACCTTGACCATTTTCTGTATACCGGGGAAAACAATAACGATACCCGGTCCCTTTACTTTCCAGAACCTTCCCAGTAGAAAAACAACTCCTCGTTCATATTCCCTCAATACCCGGAATGTGCTGAATAACACCAGGCCTAGTATTATAAAAGTAGTCAGTAGAGTATCCATAAACGATTCTCCTAATTGGTTTCGATTGCTACTTCAATAATAACAACTTTTGTGTGCCAAATCCGATTAATATAGAAGGGCATTCCGTTGCTCTGAATGTGCTTTTGAATTAAAATAGTTTGCACGTTAGCGGCTAGAAATAATGGGAATTTATATGCGCCATCTGTTTGTGTTGATTTTATTTGTTATTTTCCCCAATCCCGTACTGGGGCAACCTTTGCAGGTTTTTATTGATAGCAATGTGAACCAGAATGGGCAGGTGGGTTTGGCGTTGACGATGGAAAATACCGGCTCAAAACCCGTTTTTCATATTCAGCCGATGTTTCATTTTCACCACTCGATGTCTATGATGACTGTAATTCGAGAGCTTGGGCCGGGACAGAGCATTACTCTTGAGAATGACAAGCACCCACCCGTTCTTCGAATTGGCAGATATCCTATTTCAGCGAGGGTAAAGTATGAAACCCTTTTTGAAGGAGGAGAACGTAAAACGATTTTACATACAGATTCTTTTTATTTTGAAGAACCGGTGCAATCGCAAATCGGAGGTAGTATTCAATCTTCTGGTGGGCCCGCATCATCTAATTTAAAGATCATGATTCAAAACCATTCAGATTCATTAAAAAATGTAAGGATGATGTTGATGTTGCCGCCGGGTATGATCGCAGAAAAATTCAATGGAATGATGGGGTTTACGCTCAGAGGCAATGAGAAGAAAAACTTTGAAGTGACAGTAAAACGAGGTGGCGATTTGAATGAAGATCGTTTTCCCGTTCGGCTGATGGTAGAATATGGCGAGATGCTAAAACATTATTCGGGAGAGATAAAAGGAGTCATGCAGTTTTCTCCTTCCTGGTATTCTGCCAAGTATTTGCCGCATTTTACAGCCTTGGTGGTAATGGGGTTGATATGGATGGGGTTCTATTTTAGATTTTATAATTCACCACTTAATAAGAAAGGAAATACCAATGCCTAAAGCAAGCGCTAGACATATTCTTGTCAAAACTGAAGAAGCCTGTGTAGATTTGAAAAGTAAGATTGAGGGAGGGGCAGATTTTGCTGATATGGCGAAACAGCATTCAGAATGTCCATCTGGAAATGACGGCGGAGCTTTAGGTGAGTTCAGTCCTGGTCAAATGGTTCCTGAGTTTGATACGGTTGTGTTTAATGACGACGTGGGAAAAGTTCATGGTCCGGTTAAAACTCAATTTGGATATCATCTGATCGAGATCACCAGCCGAAGCTAAATGGGAGGAAGTATGGCAACCGCAATTTTTGGAGCAGGGTGTTTCTGGGGTATCGAAGTAGCTTTTGGCAAAGTGAAAGGGGTTACTTCCACTTCTGTCGGCTACACAGGAGGAGCTACAGATAATCCGACTTATGAGCAAGTCTGTACGGGGAAAACCAACCACGCAGAAGTAGTCTGGGTTGAGTTCGACCCTTCTTCAGTTTCGTATGAAGAATTGCTTGATGTGTTCTGGGGGTGTCATGATCCGACAACATTAAATAGGCAAGGTCCAGATAGAGGTACACAGTATCGGTCTGTAATATATTTTGCTGATTCTGCTCAGGAAGCGGGTGCGATAAAATCTAAAGAAGAAAACTCCGGGCGATTTCCAAATCCTATCGTTACGGAAATCACCGCCGAGTCAAAATATTATATTGCTGAAGACTATCATCAACAATACCTCGCAAAAAGAGGGTTGGAAAATTGCCACTAAAAAGAGGTAAGACGTTTATGCGACAGTTGATTATTGCGGTTGTGTTTGGGGTTATTTTATCTTCGACTGCATGGGCAGAAGAGTCTGTTTATGAGCCGGTCCCAGAAATGAAGCACCCGGCGAATAATAAATGGTCTAAAGAAAAAGAAGCGTTGGGGAAGATGCTTTATTTTGACCCACGATTGTCGGGAAGCAACTGGATAAGTTGTGCCACCTGCCACAACCCTGGCTTGGGTTGGGGGGATGGGCTTCCTCGGACTATTGGAGATGGTCAGAAGGAGTTGGGTCGGCATGCTCCTACTGTTATAAACAGTGGCTATTTTGAAGTCCAGATGTGGGATGGTAGAAAAAAATCGTTGGAAGATCAGGCGAAAGGCCCTATCGAAGCAACGGGGGAAATGAATCAGAACTTTGATGAATTAATCCGAGAGCTAAAATCCATACCGGGTTATGTCAAACGATTCACCTCAGTATTTGGAACAAACTCTCTGACTATCGATAACGTTGCCAAGGCGATCGCCACCTATGAAAGATCGGTTGTATCAAAAAATGCTCCCTATGATAAATATTGGGCGGGTGACAAATCCGCTATGTCTGCATCGGCGGTGAATGGCATGAACCTGTTTTTTGGGAAGGCCAAGTGTGCTATCTGCCATAACGGTCCGGTTTTTACGGATAGTGGATTTCATAATATTGGAGTTAAGGCGGCAGGGCCTTTGAAGGTTGACTTGGGTCGCTACAATGAAAGTAAAGACGATTTTGATAAAGGTGCTTTTAAAACTCCAGGTTTGCGCAGTATCACTCAATCTGCTCCTTATATGCATAATGGAACAGAGGCTACATTGGAAGAGGTGATTGAGTTTTATGATAGAGGAGGGGATGTAAAAGAAAGCCTGAGTCCTTTCATCACTCCTCTTGGGTTGACTGGACAAGAGAAGAAGGATTTGGTTGAGTTTTTAGTAGCCCTCGATGGAGAACCTATCGAGGTTGTTTTTCCAGATCTTCCATAGACCTCGTTAATAAAAAAGCCCCTGGATTATTCCAGGGGCCTTTTAGTTTTTGGATCCTTTAAATTTGAAATCTGCTGACCAGGCCTTGCAGGTCGACTGCAAGTTTTGAAAGCTCGTTGGCTGCATCCTTGGTCTGGCTGGAACCCTGCGTGGTTTCTTCCGCTGCGGTTGAAACACCTGAGATATTCTGGGAAATTTCCCCGACTCCTTTTGCGGCTTCCTGAACATTTCTAGACATTTCATTTGTTGTTGCACTTTGTTCTTCGACTGCACTGGCAATGGTGCTGGAAATATCATTTATTTGATTAATGATAGTGCTAATTTCCCCAATAGCTTCAACAGCATCTCCTGTATTAGCTTGAATAGTCTGAACTTTATTGCCAATTTCCTCTGTGGCTTTTGCTGTCTGAGTTGCAAGTTCTTTCACTTCATTAGCCACCACGGCAAAGCCTTTTCCTGCTTCACCGGCTCGGGCTGCTTCTATGGTGGCATTCAGGGCTAACAAGTTGGTTTGTTCTGCAATAGAGGTGATCACTTTAACGACCTCACCAATTTCCTTGGAACTTTCGCCAAGAGTGGTTATGGTTTCGTTGGTTCGCTTAGCAGCTTCAACGGCTTCGTTGGAAATTTGCGCTGCCTGCGTTGAGTTGTTGGCGATTTCACTAATACTGGCAGTCATTTCTTCTGCGCCGGTGGCAACCGTCTGAACATTATTACCTACTTCTTCACTGGCAGAAGCAACTACCCCAGCCTGTGCGGATGTCTCTTCTGCATTGGCGGACATAGTCGTACTGGTTGCCGTCAGTTCTTCGGCGGCAGCACTGACCGACTCGGCATTTTTGCTGATATCTCCTAAATCAATACGCAAGCTGGAAAGGAATTTTTTGAGACCCTCACCCATTTGCCCAATTGCACTCTCACCGTTGACGGTGATTTCCTGGGTGAGATCGCCTTTTGAGGCAGCTTGAACTACTGTAAGCATGGAATTTACTTTGTCTTGTAACTCATGAGCTTGGTGCTGTTCTTTTTCAGCTTGCTCTCTTTCTAGTCGGGACTTTTCTTCAATTGCTTTTCTTTCTTGTTCTGCATTTTCCCGATCTTGAGCTTCTTGCTCTTTTGCAATCCGGGCCATTTCAGCATCGTTTGTTATTTTTTCTTTTAAGGCATCAACCATAACGCTAAAAGATTTTGCCAACTCCCCTTTTAGATCATACTTGTTATCAAGATTACCGCTGGCAATATCTCCAGCTTGCGATGCAATATTCTGCATGGCAACGCTCATATCATTATATGTGCTCTGCAATTGTCCAATCTCATCTTTGGAGGTGATACTCAAAGTGTCACTTCTCAAATCACCATCTGCAATTTTGCGCATGGATCTGGCTATTTCTTGAATACGTTTTGAAAATTTTGTAGCAATGAATAAAGCCATTAAAAGTATTCCAACGAACAATGCAATCCCGATATAAATACTTGTGGCTCGAATTTCTTTTTGCACTGCAAATGCTTCTTCTTCATCAATTTCAGCAAGAATGCCCCATTTTAATCCTAAAATATCTACTGGAGCGTATGCGCTCAAAACAGAGATTCCTCGGTAATCGGGGAAAACTTGAAAATCGGTTTTTCCATTTAAACTGGCAATAGAGCCGGGGGTTTTAACCTCGCTGATTCCAATGCTTGTTTTTAATACTTTTTGTTTCTCAATGGATGCAGAGTCAACCTTCAATTCCTTCAAAAACTTGAAATATTCTCCCGGTGCTTCAATTAGAAATCGTGAATTATTCCTCATTTTAAAATCTTGTCCAACCAGATAGACTTCTCCCGAATCCCCTAAACCCATTCCCTTCCAGTTATTTCCGCCTGTCATTACATCGTTGATTCTATCGACCGGAGCTTGGAAAATTAGTACGCCAATTTTTTCTCCCATATCGTAAATGGGCGAAGCAATGAAAGATGCCGATGCATTGTAAGAAGGCTCATAGGGAGAGAAATCTTCGATCACAACTGCATCATGGTCCTTGGCCGCTAAAGCCTTGTTAAATACTTTTCCAATTCCGGAGTCTTTATAGGGGCCTGTTTTCAGATTGGTTGCATAGTCGACCTCTTTGAAAACACTGTAAACGACGAAACCGGTATCCGCATCGACCAAGAAAATATCATAGTAGCCAAACTCTTCAAGAAACTGGCGAATAGTAGGGTGGTATTGCTTGTGTGTTTGGCTATATGAAGTCTGGTCGCTTGCTGCGTCTAATAAATGCTTTTCCCCTGTGGGATGTTGGTTTTCAGAAATATAAAGATTCTGTAAAATTTTAGAAGTCGTGCCTGTTGGAATCCATCGATTGAGTGCATCGTTATTTGTGCCAGGGGTATTTTCCTGTTGATAGCGGTAGCGTTCAATGAGTTTGTTTCCCAGCATTTCAGTATCAATAGAGGGTGTTTGTTGTTCCACCTGATTAAAAGCCGTCGTGAATTTACTCATTGCATCGACGATCATAAAATTTTTGGAATAGGTGTTGGCCTGCGATGCAATATTTTTGAAATAGCTTTCGATTTGTATCCTTTTGGTTTCACGGAGAGATACAAGGCGATCCTTACTGGTATCTAATGTGAGGTGAGAAATTTTTTCAGCAGAGTAGAAATAAAAGACTACGAAAGGAGTTAAGCCTATTAGAACCAGTAGTGCCGATATTTTTTGTTTTAAGCCAGATGCTTGGCTTTTGCTATTTTGGGCTGTATGTTCAGACATAGTAAATTTTCCTCCTCAAAAAAAAAATAATCGACGCAAATAGGTGTTTGTCCTAATCTAGATTAGTATCTAAACCTATAGTTTCCGGTAATTTTTTAAACCGCAAGTTTTTTTTTGGATTATCGTGTGAATATAGTTAATTGAACAATTGATGTAAAGGTATTTTTTTTGGGGTGAGGCGTAATGTTTTCTGATTTCCCAAATAATTGAATTAATTAGATTTTTTATTGGGTGGGGGGAATTTTTAAGGGGTGACTTGGCGAATCTAGCTTTTAATTCTTGCGATACTTTATTAGGTTGTAGGCCGTTGTAAACCATCCAGTCATAAAACAGAGCCCACCCAGAGGGGTGATGGGGCCTAAAAAACGGGGTCCGTTAAACACTAGCCCGTAAAGACTTCCGCAAAAAAATACAATTCCGACACTTATCCAGATTGCGGAGCGGTTAAGTTTGCGCGCGGTATCTCCATGCAGCAGATAAATTAGAATACCGATGAAGATAAGGCCCAAAGCATGGTAACCGAGGTAGTCGGTGGCAGTGTGGAAGGTGGCTAGTTCTTTTTCTGTCAAACGGGCTTTTAAAGAATGTGCGCCAAACGCGCCGAGCATGACACTCAACCCGGCTAACCCTGCGCCTAACGAAGCCCAGCCGAGCCCGGCATTGAAAGGGGAAACAATTTTACCTTGAGAGTCTTCAGGGTGATTTGTGTATTCCATATTCATTATTCCTTTTCTTAAAGTAGGTCTTAAACTTATACCAAAAACGCGTCAAAAAATATTTTTTAAGAAACTTGCTTGTGTTGCAAGATCAATATTAGCGTTAATTTTCTTTAATTTTGAATTAATCATATTTTAACTTTTTAAAGTTACCTTAAATAAATAGAGGAGAAAGTTATTTTTGTTGCTACCACAAGTTATTAGCCCAATGTTAATAATTAAATTGGGCAATACCTTCTTGAGAGAGGATGGAAAATATGAAAACTTCTATTTTATTGTTTGCTTTAGTGGCATTTTTTCAATTTCCCTCAACCCAAGGACTGGCGTACCAGGAAATAGAAGTTAAAAAGGGTGGAGTTATTAAAGGAAAAGCTTTTTTAAATGGAACCGTTCCCCTTCCGCGTATTTACCATGAGGTGCTTTTCCCAAACATGGATTTGTGTGCTGAAGTCGATACGGATGACAATATGAATCGGATTTTGAATGACTTTCTGGTTTATCAGGATGGCGGCCTAAAGGATGTGGTCATATCCATCGAACATGTGGATGCGGGGAAAGTTTTCAAGAAGGAACCCGTCAGAATTCTCTCCGAAAGTTGCAAATTCTCTCCAACCATCAACATAGTGCGGCAAGGAGAGACCATTCACATAAATAATGTTGATCCTGTAATGCACAATAGCCAAATATATGAGAGTAAAAGAGGAAAGATCATTTCCAATCTCCCAATCCCTGCTGAGGAGACATCCTCCAGCAAAATTAAATTTTCAGGACAACAAAAAATATTCCAATTGATCTGTGGCATGCATGAGTTCATGCAGGCTTGGGGTTACCGGGTTCAAAACCCCTATTACTCGGTTACCAGTGAAAATGGAGCTTACCTGATCAATGACCTTCCCCCGGGAGACTATGTAATCAATGCTTGGCATTTTTTAATGAAGGTCAGAAGTCAGAGAATCCATGTCGACGAAAACTCTGTGATTGATTTAGATTTTTATTTCGATGGAAACGAAGTAGTCAGGCCTGCTTATGAGACTATTGTTTCGGGGAGAATTAAAGAACAAGCTTTTGAGTCCCGAGAGAAAGTTTTACAGACAAACTAAATATTACTAGTCATGTTTTATTGTCGAAAAGTAGCGTGACATTGAACGCAATAAGTCATGGTGGTGTTCAATGCGCTAAGAGATTTAGTGAGGTCTTTTGTTTTTAATGTGTCACCCAGGGTATCGCCGCTTTTATGGAAGGCCAGACCTAAATTTTTGAAAGTCTCATTTCCAA
Organism: Nitrospinaceae bacterium; assembly: GCA_029261635.1. GTDB lineage: Bacteria > Nitrospinota > Nitrospinia > Nitrospinales > VA-1 > UBA8687. The sequence goes on along the minus strand of JAJDAW010000167.1, from coordinate 1,085 downwards.
AGCTATTGCACATCTTTTTCATTTCTTCTGTTAAGCCCAGTTTTGAATAGGCTATATGAGATGCTTTGTTGAAATCACCTTCTGACAATAATTCTATAATGGATTGTACCGCTTCAACATGGTTTCTCATGTTTGCTAATTGATGTTGCTTCATTGCCGGGGAAAGGCCTAGAGAAACTCTTCCATCCTCAATAGAGTGCATCTTATGGTGCATCCCGTGATCCATTGAATGCGTATTATTATCAGCTGAAGAATTAATGGCTAACCCTGTAAAAAGTAATATGCTAATTAACATCATTAGGTTTTTCATATAGTGATTCTCCAGTTTGCGATGGTCGGGGAATAGCGTTTTTTTAAGGCTATAATCTTCCTTCTTCCAGATCAAAAACATCGAACCAGACGTATACAGGGCGATGACGGGGCACATTTTCTGGGATATAAGCTTCCAAGAACTCCTGAGCCTTATCCGGCATTTCACTGATCCTCATATCCCGCATTTGGTTATTCCATCTTATCTTTTCAAGTTCACTTTCTATCTTGGAATGATCATTGAACCATTCGGCTACCTCGTCGTCGGAAGCACCTGCGGCAATAAAGTTTTTCATTTCTTCGTGATCCACTCCTGAAAAAGTTTCAAGTTCTTCACATAAGGAACAAGGCCAATAGTTATATTCACCATTCATTCCAGCAAGGTAGGACCGACATTTGTCCAGACAACGTTGCAGAATGACGTAGCCTCCAAGCATTGTACGAGGACTACTGGGAGACTCATTATTTAAATCTTTCGCTAATGAAACAAGTTTTGTATTGTCCATGATTATCTCCTCCATCTATTTCGCTAATGTTCTTAGGTAATGAACTAATTGCCATATTTGATCGTCTTTTAATTTTTTAAAAGCCATCATTCCTGTTCCGGGTGAACCATTTTTTACAACCCAAAACAATTGGCCGTCTGGAATGTCTTTCATCATTGAGGAACATGTGAAATCTCTCGGGCGAGGGCTCATACCTCCGGCACCAGGACCTTTGCCGTTACCCTTTTTGCCGTGACACATTTGACAGGCTATGGGTTTTGCAGCTTTCAT
>JAJDAW010000166.1 GCA_029261635.1 Nitrospinaceae bacterium | reverse complement strand
TGTTATCAATAAACAATCCTTCGGCTGGACTATCCAGATCCATTTTCCTTACTTTTTCATTTCACTGCTCGTCGCTTTTTCGTGGGGAGTCTCTATTCTAGCAGGACTCTATCCCGCTCGGCTCGCACAACAACTGAATCCCAAAGAAGCAGTTAGGGTTGAATGAAAAACCTTATCACTCCGAAGCTCTTATATCCAACAATCTCAATTCCAGTTTTTCACGGCCGTTCCAGGAATTCAGGTGAAGCTCATAAGCAATATCAAAAACTTCATTGGTAATATCGAGCGACTCAAACAAGCTGGCAAAATTAAAAGCAATCACCCCAATTTGCCCACTCCCCTGAACCGCACGAAAACGCAAATGGTTTTTCTCTTTCCCCATATGCTTTAGCTCTTTGATTTTCACACCCCTTGACTGGAAAGAAGGAACGGGGTTTTCAGCACCAAAAGGTTCAAGTAAGGCAATGCTTTTATAGAATGGGAAATCGACTTGTGATAGATCCAAAATCGTATCGAGTTTTATTTCTGGGATCAAATCTTCGTCCGTTAAAAATTGATGCCCAACTTCATTCATAGCGTCACGGAAGGCATCGACATTTTCTTCTTCTATGCTCAACCCAGCCGCATAGGCATGGCCGCCGAATTGTATGAGGTGAGAGGAACAGTTCGTAAAAGCTTTAAATAAATTGAACTTCGGGATACTTCGGCCAGACCCTTTTCCTACACCGTCTTCTAAAGCAATCAACACCGTGGGACGGTGGTATGTATCAACTATTTTTGAGGCGGCTATACCGATGACTCCGGGATGAAAAATTTCTGATGCCAGCACAATCACTCTCTCATTTTCAAGATCTCTTTCGCTACGCAATAAAGATTCTGCTTCCAGAAAAGTTTCTTCCTGAATTTCTTTTCTTTCCTGATTTGTTTTTTCCAGCTCCTTAGCCAAAGCCTTCGCAGTGCTAAGATCTGTAGCGGTTAGCAAATGCAATCCGCTATCAGCCTTACCCAGTCTCCCTGCGGCGTTGAGTCGCGGACCAAGCCCGAACCCTACCGAACGCGCATCCACGTTCCCTACAATACCCGAAACTTCTTTCAACGCGACCAACCCGGGTTTGGCGGAGGTAGATAAAACATCCAATCCATGCCGGGTCAGGATATGGTTCTCACCCGTTAGAGGCGCAACATCGGCAATGGTTCCCAAAGCAAATAAGTCCAGATGACGTTTCATATTGGGTAACTCTTCTTTCTTTTTTCCCGCCGTATGCAATCCACTACGAACACCAAGGGCTAATTTAAACGCCAGGCCCACCCCGCTTAAAAAACGGAAAGGATAATCACATTCTTCTCTGTGTGGATTCAATACCGCCACCGCCTGCGGCAAACCTTCTTCGCCAACTTGATGGTGATCGGTGACAATCACATCCAACCCAATTTCATTTGCCAGAGCTACCTCTTTGACTCCCGTGATACCGCAGTCGGCAGTGATCATCAAACTGGAACCCTGCTCGCGGATTTTCCGAACCGCATCCGAATTGAGTCCATACCCTTCCGCCTGTCGTTCTGGAAGATAGGCTGTGACGGGACAGTTGAGGTCGCGAAAAAAATGTGTCAGGAAAGCCGCTGAAGTCACCCCGTCGACATCGTAGTCACAAAATACAGTAATAGATTCTTCATTTTCAATAGCACGAATAACTCGCTTTACGGCGTCATCCATGCCCGCCATCAGGAAGGGATCGTGCAACTGCGACAAGTCCGACTTTAGATAAAGTGTTGCCTCTTCCGCAGTCATAACACCGCGATTGAGCAACAGCACCGCAACGGTTGCGGGGATATTTAGTTCTTTGCCTAAAGCCAATGCTTTATCGTGAGACACCTCTGCGAGGCACCATTTTTTCTTTAAAAATGAAAGCATAGTTAATTTAACGGTTTATGAATTCTGAGACACCTTTGAAAGTACTGCGATGAATCGGGCAAGGGCCATGTTCTTCAATGAGAGATCGGTGCAGTTTTGTACCATACCCCTTATGACGATGAAACTCATATTGCGGATATAGTTTGTGATAATCTTCCATAAGCCGATCACGCGTTACTTTGGCAAGAACCGACGCGGCGGCGATGGACATGCTTTTGGAATCGCCTTTTACAATCGCCCACTGATCCAGACTGGAGTCTATTTTTTGATTGCCATCAATGAGCAACAGATCAGGGATAGGCTGCAACTGTTCCACAGCCTGTTTCATTGCCAACCGAGACGCTTGCAAGATATTGATTTCATCAATCACTTCCCGGTCGACGATGGCGACACCATAAGCAACAGCCTCGGCCTGAATTTTTGGGAACAGCTCGTCTCGTTTTTTAGGAGAAAGCTTTTTCGAATCGTCCAGACCCGCAATATCGATCTTAGCAGGAAATATTACAGCGGCGGCAACGACAGGGCCGGCAAGAGGCCCACGCCCTGCTTCATCGACCCCCGCAATATTTTCATAACCTTTAGCAACTGCTTTTGTTTCATATTCTAATAAATCCATTGCTGAAGCATAAGGTATCCCAATCCAGCAAGCAACCCACTCCTCAAAGGGTGGTTGAAATAAAGCATAGAGGCTTTTATAATCAACCTATGCGAATAAAATTCCTTTTTATCATTTTGACGGTCTTTATTACTACCGCTTGCGCCACGACTCCTGTTTCTAACCGGTCGGCCTTGATTCTTATCCCTCAGTCGCAGGAAATTTCATTAGGAAAACAATCATACGATCAGATATTAAAAGAGGAAACGGAATCGGAAGATTCGCAGTTGAATCAGATCGTCAGTAGAGTGGGGCAACGAATTGTTGCCGTGAGTGACATGCCCAAACTGGAATGGGAATTCAAGCTGATCGAATCGGAAAAGAAAAATGCCTTCGCCTTGCCAGGTGGCAAAGTGGCAATCTACACAGGACTGCTTGCGGTTGCAAAAAATGAAGCAGGATTAGCCACCATAATGAGTCACGAAATTGCGCATGTCATAGCCCGTCACGGGGCACAACGAATGACACAGCAAATTTTATTACAAGGGGCAATGCTCGGGGCTGGCTTGAGTATGAAAAATAATACGCAGAGAAATATTATTCTTTCTGCTCTGGGCGTTGGTGTTCTTTATGGATTTACTCTGCCGTTCAGTCGTTCTCACGAAAGCGAAGCCGATCAGATTGGTCTACTTTATATGGCGAGGGCGGGTTACGATCCGAACGAAGCACTCCAATTCTGGCAGCGATTCAGCCAGGTCAAAGACGGTAAAGCACCACCGGAGTGGGCTTCCACTCATCCTGCCGATGCAACACGCATGCAGGGACTCAGGAATTATCTCGCGCGCGCAAAATACGACTACCAGAATGTAAAAACGAAATACGGACTCGGGCAAACATTTAAATTGCCACAACCCGAGCCATCTCCCGGCAAGCCTAAGCCTGTGCCCGGCGTATCCGTAGAAGCCCTCACTCCCTAACGGGAGAAATAATATATCTATTTTTGGAATAGTCTTTGCTCCAGCCCCCTTTAAAAGGGGGAGGAACAAATAAAGATAACAACAGGAAATATCCCTATGGGCAGGAGCCCAATTAGGAAGAGGCTTTAGCAGCTTTAGCCGCTTTGGCTTTTTTGCCTCGTTTCGGAGTTTTCTTGGCTTTTGTTGTAGGTCGAACAGGCTTGAGTTCTTTAAGCCTCGCAGCCTTACCACGCAGTTCTCTCAGGTAATACAACTTGGCCTGACGGATTTTCGCACGTTTGACAATCTCAATTTTTTCGACTCGGGGAGAATGAAACGGGAAAATACGCTCAACACCAATGCCGAATGAAATTTTTCTTACTGTCAGAGTCTTTCGCGCTCCACCACCACGCATCTTAATGACCACACCTTCGATCACCTGAATACGTTCTTTTTCACCCTCAACAATACGCATATGTACTTTGACGGTGTCACCGATATGTACATCGGTGACTTCTTTTTTCATTTCCTTAGCTTCTACTCGATCTACTAAATTCATTTACCTCTCTCCTAAGATTGTGCTCAATTATCTTTATTTAAAAAACTTTTCATTAATCTACCGTTGTTTCCCGGTGGCCCAACAAACGATCAAGAATGATCGAAATGGCACCACGAACCGGCAGATGATTGAATCCGTTAACGCCTTCAATCGGCAACAAGGCATGATCTGCACTTCGAACCAGATTTTTTTCCAACCCCCACCCCGTACCAAAAACCAGTAGAGTCGGATCTCCCTGTTTCAATTCTTTTTTTAACGCCGTATAGCCGATACTTTTCGGTGCTTCTTTTGCTCCTGTCACAACAATGCGGGGTTTCTTTCCGCATTGCTCGGTAATATCTTTAACCGCATCATCAAGGTTGTTTTTCACAACTGTTTTCAACAATGCTTCTTTGCGGGTCGGGTTGTATTCTGCACCATAACCTTTCAACCAATGACCCACCAACCGATCCACCAACTCCTGCTGTGTTTTAAGTGGCGTGATAACGTAAAACGTTCCCACCCCATAAGTTCTGCAAACACGCGATATATCGTGAACATCCAAAGTTGTTACGGATGAAACGACCACTTCCCCCGATTTGTTATAAACGGGAAAATGAACCAACGCCAAATGAATATTTGCTTTCGATACCTCTGTCAATGCCGACCTGTATGCAATTTCTATTTTCTAATTCGACCGTTTAATTTTTTCTAACAGGTCGGGACGAACGCTTTCTGTCTTTTTCAATGCCTCGGCTTTTTGCCAAGCACGAATTTTTTTAGGATCGCCGGAAACCAGAACATCTGGAACCTTGAAACCTTTATAATCTCTCGGCCGCGTGTACTGCGGATATTCCAACATTCCCTCAGAGAAAGACTCTTCAACAATGGATGCAGAATCTCCTAAAACACCAGGCATTAATCGGGACACCGCCTCAACCAGAACCATTGCCGGAAGTTCTCCACCGGTCAGAACATAATCGCCGATAGAAATTTCCTCATCGGCAAAATGCAATCGCACCCGATCATCAATGCCTTCGTAACGACCGCAGATCAGGATTAAACTTTCTTCCTGAGACAATTCACTGGCTTTTCCCTGATCAAAAGGTTTGCCACCCGGTGAAAGCAAAATCGTTCTGGCTTTCGGCACTTCTTTCTTTATCGATTCCAGTGCTCGAACGATGGGCTCTACATTCATTACCATGCCTACGCCACCGCCGAAGGGCGCGTCATCCACCTTGCGATGCTTGTTCAGCGTATAATCGCGCAGGTCGTGAACCCGTATATCCAGTAAACCCTTTTCGCGGGCACGTTCAATAATGCTTTCGCCGAAAGGGGAATCAAACATCCCCGGAAAAATACTGACAATGTCAAACCGGAGTGTCCTCAAACAATCCCTCAACACAATGAAATATAAGTTTACCTTG
>JAJDAW010000165.1 GCA_029261635.1 Nitrospinaceae bacterium | reverse complement strand
TACTTTTTTTCCTAGCAACGCGCTCATCGCAATTCCATATTAAAGCTTGATTTCAATATCCACACCGCCGGAGAGGTCCAGCTTCATCAACGCATCCACGGTCTGCGGGGTGGGTTCAAGAATTTCCATTATTCGCTTGTGGGTCCGAATCTCAAACTGCTCACGAGATTTTTTATCCACATGCGGCGATCTTAAAACTGTCCAGCGATTTCTTACCGTAGGCAAAGGAATAGGCCCAACCACCTTGGCACCTGTACGTTTTGTGGTTTCGACTATCTCCGCCACCGACCAATCCAACAATTTATGATCGTAGGCCTTAAGCTTAATGCGTATTTTTTGATCGCTCATTATTCTATGATCTCACCAACAACTCCGGCTCCAACCGTACGACCACCCTCACGGATAGCGAACTTAAGACCCTTATCCATTGCCACAGCTGTAATAAGCGTTATTTCCATCGCTACATTATCTCCCGGCATTACCATTTCAACACCCGCCGGCAAAGTTGCAACGCCGGTCACATCGGTGGTCCGGAAATAAAACTGCGGACGATAACCATTAAAGAATGGGGTATGCCTTCCACCCTCTTCTTTAGTCAAAATATAAACTTCTGCTTTGAATTTCGTATGCGGTGTGATCGAACCCGGCTTAGCAAGAACCTGACCGCGCTCAATTTCTTCACGCTTGGTACCACGAAGAAGAATCCCAACATTTTCCCCGGCGCGCCCCTCATCAAGCAACTTACGGAACATTTCAACACCCGTACACGTGGTCTTCATCGTATCCTTAAACCCAACGATCTCAAGCTCCTCACCCACCTTGATAATCCCCTGCTCAATACGACCCGTCGCAACTGTACCACGACCCGAAATACTGAAGATATCCTCAATCGGCATCAAGAAAGGCTGATCAACAGGACGCTCTGGAACCGGAAAGTAAGTATCCAAAGCTTCCATCAATTCCCAGATCGGCTTGGTATGCTCTTCATCCTCTGGATTTTCCAGAGCCTTTAGCGCGCTACCACGGATAACAGGAACATCATCGCCTGGAAAATCATACTTACTCAGCAACTCACGCACTTCCATCTCAACCAAGTCGAGCAGCTCAGGATCATCAACCATGTCGCATTTATTCATAAACACACAGAGCTTGGGCACGCCAACCTGGCGAGCCAAAAGAATATGCTCTCGAGTCTGCGGCATTGGACCGTCGTTTGCAGAGATTACCAGAACCCCTCCATCCATCTGCGCCGCACCGGTGATCATATTCTTAACATAGTCAGCATGACCAGGACAGTCAACATGCGCGTAATGCCTAGCCTCAGTATTGTATTCAATATGAGAAATAGCGATGGTGATTCCCCGCTCTTTCTCTTCAGGAGCCTTGTCAATCTGATCAAAGGCGATTGTCTCAGCAAACCCTTTTTTAGACAGAACCTCTGAAATTGCCGCAGTAAGAGTCGTCTTACCATGATCGACGTGACCAATCGTTCCAACATTCAAATGCGGTTTATCGCGTACAAATTTTTCTTTAGCCATGCCTATTCACTCCAATAATATGTATTATTTATTTGTTTATTTTTTATCTGCTAATTTATTTATTAAACCGTTGCCTTTTCACCAGAACCTGTAGACTTAGCAATCAACTCCTCCGCTACCGAAGCTGGAACAGCATCATACTTAGAAAACTCCATCGAGTAGCTGGCTCGCCCCTGCGTCGCCGACCGAAGGTCAGTCGAATAACCAAACATCCCCGACAAAGGCACATCAGCTTTAATTACTTTCGCTCCCGCACGATCAGCCAGATCCCTGATCTTACCGCGCTTAGAGTTGAGCTTACCGATCACATCACCCATAAACTCTTCAGGCGTAACCACTTCCACGTCCATCACCGGCTCCAACAACTGCGGCGATGCTTTTTTACAAGCTTCTTGAAACGCCATTGAAGCACAAATCTTAAACGCCATCTCAGACGAATCAACATCATGAAAAGACCCGTCCAACAAGGTCACAGAAATATCTACTGCCGGATACCCACAAAGAATTCCTCGCGCCATCGACTCGACAACACCCTTTTGCACCGCAGGGATAAACTCTCTAGGAATAGCTCCACCGACAATTTTATTCACAAATTCGAATCCAGATCCAGGCTCTCTCGGCATAACCTTGATCACCACATGACCATACTGACCGCGACCACCCGACTGCTTGATATATTTGTTTTCGTGCTCGAGCTCCTTAGTGATCGTTTCCTTGAACGCCACCTGAGGTTTCGAAACATCCACGTCAAGCGAGAACTCGCGACGCATTCGATCGACCAAAATCTCAAGATGCAATTCACCCATCCCAGAAATAACAGTTTGATTCGTATCCGGATCAACGCGAACTCGAAACGTCGGATCTTCCTGCAAAAGCTTGACCAGACAATCAGAGAGCTTGTCCTGCTCTGCCTTGGTTTTCGGTTCAATAGCCACCGAAATAACCGGCTCAGGAAAACTAATAGCTTCTAGAATAATTGGATTGTCCCTATCGCAAAGCGTGTCACCCGTGTAAGTCTTTTTCAATCCGATCACTGCAGCAATGTCACCCGCACGAACCACATCCACCTCTTCACGCTTATTAGCATGCATCCTCAAAATTCGCCCGACACGCTCTTTTGTATTTTTCGTTGAGTTATAAACATAGGACCCGCTTACCAATTCCCCAGAATAAACCCTTACGAACGCCAATTGACCAACAAAAGGATCCGTCATAATCTTAAATGCCAGCGCAGAAAAATTATCACCAGCATCCAGCTTTCTATTTTCTTCAAGCTGTGTATCAGGGTTGGTTCCCGAAATGGTTTTTAACTCTTGAGGGGAGGGGAGATACGCAACAACCGCATCAAGCAGTTGCTGTACACCCTTATTCTTAAAGGCAGCGCCGCATAAAATAGGAGTGAACCTCGAATCCAGCGTTCCCGTTCTCAACGCCGCACGAATCACATCCAAAGCAACCTCTTCACCCGCTAGAAATTTCTCCATAATGCTATCATCTACATCCGCAATGGATTCGATGAGCATTTCACGATACTCTTCAGCCTGATCTTTATATTCAGCCGGAATATCTACCACATCAAAGGTCTCACCTTTGTTTTTCTCATCTGAATAGGTGTGCGCCTTCATTTCAATAAGGTCTATCACTCCGATGAAATCAGCTTCAGCACCCAAAGGAAGCTGGATCGGCACCGGCTTCGCATTCAACTTATCTTTCATCTGCTCAATACAGCCGAGAAAATTCGCACCCGCACGGTCCATCTTATTCACGAAACATATTCGCGGCACATTATACTTACTGGCCTGACGCCAAACAGTTTCAGATTGCGGCTCAACACCACTGACCGCATCAAAGACACCAACAGCGCCATCAAGCACCCGCAACGACCGCTCAACCTCAGCAGTAAAATCAACATGCCCAGGCGTATCAATAATATTGATCTGATGATCCAACCAAAAACAGGTGGTCGCCGCAGACGTGATAGTAATACCCCGCTCCTGCTCTTGCTCCATCCAGTCCATCGTGGCATTACCATCATGCACTTCACCGATCTTATGACTCTTACCGGTGTAATACAAAACCCTCTCGGTCGTCGTGGTTTTACCCGCGTCGATATGCGCAATGATCCCTCTATTGCGAGTCTTTTCAAGTTCAGTTTGCTTACTCATTTTTTAGGCTCTAGCTCCGCTTACCATCGATAATGAGCAAAAGCTTTATTCGCTTCCGCCATACGATGAACTTCTTCTTTTTTCTTAACAGCTCCACCTGAATTATTAAAGGCATCCATGAGCTCCCCGGTCAACTTTTCTGCCATGGTACGACCTGGTCGTGACCGCGCATTCTGAATCACCCATCGCATACTAAGAGCCTGCCTTCGACTTTCCCTCACTTCAACCGGAACCTGATAGGTCGCACCACCAACACGGCGGGACCGCACTTCCAGCAAAGGCGCAGCATTCTCAATCGCCTTGCGAAACACACGCAACGGCTCTTCCTTCCCCTTCTCCTCGATACTATCAAGGGCCTTATAAAAAATCGTTTCTGCCAGGCCCTTTTTCCCATCATTCAAAATACAATTGATGAATCGAGCCACCAATATATCGTTGAACTTAGGATCAGGAATGATCTTGCGTTTCTGAGCTACTCTTCGTCTTGCCATAGTTTTTCTACTTTATTTTTTCGGCCTCTTGGCCCCATATTTTGAACGGCTCTGCATGCGCCCCTCAACACCCAACGTGTCAAGACTACCGCGAACCACGTGATACCGGACACCTGGCAAATCTTTAATTCGCCCACCCCGGATCATTACTATTGAATGCTCCTGCAAATTATGCCCAACCCCTGGAATATACGTAGTAACTTCCATACCGTTCGTCAAACGCACACGAGCTACTTTTCGGAGCGCCGAATTAGGTTTTTTAGGCGTTGACGTATAAACCCTCACACAAACTCCGCGCTTCTGCGGACAGGATTTAAGCGCCGGGCTATCGCTTTTCTTTACCGGCTTTTTTCTACCGGATTTCACTAATTGATTGATTGTTGGCAAAAAATAATCCTCCCACAATAAAAAAACCACTCACGGGCTATAAAATAAACCGGACATCCCCAATGACGTCAATAAAAACAAAGGGTTAAACCAGATAAAATAGGGCGTGAAAAGGGTGTAATTGTACCACTGTTAATCCCTGAGTCAAGCTAAAAACAGGCTTCCAAAGAAACTTATTCTGCTGCCACCACGACTTCTTCTGCTTTTGGCTCTGTATTTTCCATTTCCGGCTCTTCAATGCGAATTCCGCTATAAGCCCGGCATCCCGTTCCTGCAGGAATCAGCCGACCCATCGTCACATTTTCTTTCAATCCCACTAAATTATCGCGTTTACCGCTGACACTCACCTCTGTCAACACACGAGTTGTTTCCTGAAATGATGCCGCCGAAATAAAGCTTTCCGTACTCAACGATGACTTAGTAATCCCCAAGAGAACCGCTCCACCCTTAGCAGGTTTTTTCTTATTCTTTATCACTTCCTGATTGGCAGCGTTGAACACTTTTTTAGTGACCTGCTCGCCGATCAAAAATTCAGTATCTCCCGAATCTTCAATGATCAAGTGGCGCAACATTTGACGGACGATAACTTCAATATGTTTATCG
>JAJDAW010000164.1 GCA_029261635.1 Nitrospinaceae bacterium | reverse complement strand
TTACGGGCAAGGGCCTGTAGCTTGGACAAAAGCCGTATTTACTCAACTGGATATTTCTGAACGTTGCGTTACCTGCCATTCTTTTGGTGGCCCAGATTCTATGGCGCATAATGCTGATCTGGCGAAAGACCGGGAAGTTAGAAAAACCGAGTGCATTATGTGTCACAGGGAGCATAGTGGGGAGAAAATGAGCACCCGGCAGTCTACCAGCGAGCAATGCAACACTTGTCATAAAAACAAGTTTGAAAGTTTTTCGCAGGGACATCCTGAATTCCCGGATAGATATCCTTATTTTGACCGCAATGCGATTAAGTTTGATCACGGCTCGCATTTGAAAAAACATTTTGAAAATCCAAAATTTACGGAAAAAGCACCAACGTCTTGTATTGGTTGCCATAAAGTAACTCTTTCAGATAGGGAAGTGCGACCTCAAGCCTACGAAACCATTTGTGTTGACTGCCATGGATCTCAGATTAAAAAGAAAGAACTCGTCCTGATTCGTCTTCCTGAGCTTGTGAATGATTTGATTGACCGGGATGCATTGGTTCAGGCTTGTAACTCTCTAACAGAAGAAAATTCGGATGAAGAATTTCTCAGTGTTTCTACCGAAATGCCAGCGCTGGTCAGTGCATTTTTGTTGAACGTGCCGGAAGATGACCCTGAAGTTTATGGTCAACCTTTGCAGGACCTTATTTCATCTATGGCAGAAGAGAGCCACTCTTCTATAGAAGATATGGTCAATTCACAAACCAAAAAACCCATGGCGGATCAACTTTTAAAAGGGTTAAATCCGGAAGTTCTCAAACGTGCTGCTTGCTCCTGGGGATTGAATTTGGAATATGAATCGCCAGCGGAGGCTAAGTTTGGTGGATGGTATGCAGATATGCTGGAGGTTCGCTATAAACCGATGAGCCACCGGGACCCAGTAGCAAAAAGTTGGGTTGAGTTTGCTTTGGCTGTTTCAACAATTCAAGACGATGACGATAAAATGGCGCGGGCCATAGCCATGCGGGATCAGGTGATATCTCCCAAGGAAGGTGTTGGTGGGTGTGTGAAATGTCATGCTATAAGTGAAACCACAACCATTGATGGCAAAAAGAAGTTGAGCATTGAATGGAAGTATAAGAAGGCCAATGACAGGCCGCATTCTAATTACTCTCACACCAGTCATATAGAAATTTTGGGTAATAAAAGTTCTTGCTCTAATTGCCATATTTTAGATGCCAAGGCGGAGTATATGACTTCGTTTAAAGGTTTTGATGCTTCGAAATGGTCCAGTAATTTTTCATCAATTAAAAGGCAGACCTGCGTCCAATGTCATACGGAATCGCAGATCAATCAGGATTGTCAAAGTTGCCATATTTATCACCTCAATCCTGGTTTTAAAAAGAAAATGGTTTCTGTTAAAAGACAAATGCCGGAAATTAAAAATGATATGTAAGACGGATCTAGCTGTCTTAAAGGAGGGGTTTTGCTGAACATCGCTATCAGTTTTATTGCATTGGTATTTTTATTGAGCCTTGTGGCGTATGTACTGATTCTCATTGCAAACAGTTCTCGTGCTCTGGCTATAAATCAGAAAAGAGCCGATCTTGAAGGAGAGTTGTTAAAGGTTCGCGTTGATCAAATCATGGATGAAAAACGACTTGAGAGTGAGAAGGCAAAGTTGTCTTGGAATGGGTTTCGAAAATTCCGTATTACATCCAAAGAAAAGGAAACAAAAGATATCACTTCGTTTTACCTGGCTCCTCATGATGGCAAACCTCTGCCCGGATTTTTACCTGGGCAGTTTCTGACTTTCCAGTTTCATATCCCCGGACAAGCGCAGCCTGTTATACGTTGTTATTCTTTATCAGACAGTCCTTATCATCCAGATCGCTATCGAGTTTCTATCAAGAAGGTTCCTGCTCCACGGGATCAGCCGAGCGTGCCTCCTGGGCTGGTGTCTAATTATTTTCATGAGTCCTTGAATGAACATGACATCGTCGATGTTAAGGCTCCAAGCGGGCATTTTTACTTAAATATGAACGAAAAAAAACCCGTGGTATTGCTTTCTGGGGGTGTCGGTATCACGCCGGTTCTCAGTATGTTGAATGCTCTGGTTGAAATAGATTCGCAAAGAGAGATATGGTTTTGTCTGGGAGTTCGAGACAAAACAGAGCATGTGATGAAGGAGCATCTTGAGAAAGTTGCGAGAGAAAATCCTAATGTGAATTTGAAAATTTTTTACAGTCGCCCTGGTGAAATGGATCTTATAGGGGATGATTACCATCTTGAGGGAAGGGTTACTGTTGAGAATTTGAAGACACTGCTTCCCTCTAATAATTATGAATATTATATTTGTGCGCCACCCCCGATGGTGAAAGATTTGCGGGCAGGACTAGCGAGCTGGGGTGTGCCCAAGACCAGTATCCATTTTGAAGCCTTTGGCCCTGCAACGGTTAAAAAATGTACAACAGATTCTAAAGCAGATGATAAAAAGGAAGATGCTCCAAAAATTGATATTCGTTTTACCAAGTCTGGAAAAACTCTTCCCTGGAATCCAAACTTAACCTCTCTGCTGGAGTTTGCTGAGAAAAATGGCATTCCCCTTGACTCTGGATGTCGAGCGGGAAACTGCGGTACCTGTTTGACGGCTATAAAAAGCGGTGAAGTGACTTATGTGGGAGAGCCGGGGTCCCTCCCCGAAGCAGGTTCATGCCTGGCTTGTATTGCCGTGCCGAAAGGTGATCTCACTCTGGATGCCTGATTTAATTATAGGTGAGAAGTCCAAGTTTAGTTGCTGGATTTTTTAAACGAACCTTTAATCATGCGGTAGGCAAGACGGTTTCCATCATGTTCCATGGGATACCCGACATGATGGTCACACTCTGGACAGGCTAAGGCAGGAAGATTTGATTTTTTGCCGCTTGATTTAAGAGCTGCCAAATATTTCGGTTGTAGTACCTTGTCCAGATAGAGTCGAATCAGTTGGCCGGACCCCTCCTTTCGATAGCGCACAATAAATGTGCTGCATTTCCCGCAGGCAATATCCAGATGTCGGCTAGCCATTCCACCCTCTTTAAAATCAGAATATTATACAGAGTGTTTGCTAATTCGATGAGATGTCTTGTTGAATACGGTTAACAGCAAGCCCCGTTTCCATTAGCGGGAATACCCTCTTGTGCTGGTGCAACACTGCAATCAAATGGGCCGTAATGAGTTGTAAAGTCTCCTGTCATTTTGAAGTGATCACCGAAGCGAGATTCGCTCAACATTTTGTAGGTGTTTCCACATACGGGAACAGGAATGCCAGTCTGGAAATAATGATGGTCGTCCAGAGTGAATCCCTGGGGGAATTCGGGAATCGTTCCATTGTAGTAAGCAACATGACCAAAATTTTCGCAGATATCTTCAAAGTCGGATTTGAAAGTTCGCACGGTCATGGAGTAGAAATCAATCATACCTGCTTTGCGCTGGATATCTTCATTGTTCAAGGTGATGGGTGTTTTTGAGACGGCTCGGTAATCGAGACAACCGACTTTAGCAAGCATGCGTCGAAAGTCTTCTATATACAGAGCACCTCCAAGACATTCTCCCAGTAAGACCGGGTCTGTGGTGAGTGGTTCAGGAACGCGCCGACCGGTGAAGACATCGGATAGATAAAGTTCTCCGCCGGGTTTTAGTACTCGAAAAATTTCTCGGAATACATTTTCCTTATCAGGCGAAAGATTCACAACGCAGTTGGAGATGACGACATCAACAGAGCTGTCTTCAAGGTTGGCAGTAGCGAGATCTTCAATCCATCCTTTACGAAAATCCACATTAGGTTTGTCTAAATTGAATTTGCTAGTGTGGTAGGCGACATGTTTTCTTGCAACCGCCAGTTGTTCGTCTGTCATGTCTATGCCGATGACTAATCCATCTGGGCCAACCACTTGCGCGAGAAGATAACAATCGCGTCCTGATCCACAACCTAGGTCGACCACGGTTTTTCCATAAAGCGCAGATGGGAAAGTTGAGGCGCATCCGTAGAAACGGGATTGCACTTCTTCATGTATATTTTTTAAGTAGGGTCTGAGGTATGCGGGCATTGAGTCTGCAGCACAACAGGCACTGGTTTGTAGATCGTTTTTAGTTTTAAGAATTTTGCCGTAGTATTCTTGAACGTCCTCACGAATTTCGGTACTGGTCTTCACATTAAATCTCCTGAGCGTTGAAAAGAGTGGTAAAAGTTCTCCCACTCCTTGTAAGTCGAGCTGGTTTTTTACATCAATTTTTAATATATTATTCTATATAAAATATTTTATATATAGGTAGTTATTTTTTGTCGTGAGGCTAAATATTTCCTTACAGAGTTTCGAAATAAAAGGAAAGCGATTTGACGATCATAGGCAGGCTATTAAATGATTGAGTTATAAGGTTTTGTTTGCTAGCTTGAGTTGGTTTTCTTTTCTGTTTTCGGGGCTTTAAATGGATACTGTACTGTGGATCATCTCCAAGGTTTTTTGGCGGCTGGCTTCACCTGATGTGAGTTTGTTGTTGGTTCTATTGGTGGGGGGGTATTTTTTATATTTTGGTCGGGAAAAGCTTGGAAGAAGACTGGTAGCAGTTGCAACTACCATTATAATAGTTTTTTCCTTGTTTCCGGTTTCCAGCATGTTGTTGATTCCTCTTGAGAATAGGTTTCCCATTCCAGAACCTCTTCCCGAAGATATCAATGGAGTGATTGTTTTGGGAGGGGCGGAAATCCCTATACTCACTCAAGTCAGAGGGCAAGCTAGTCTTGGAGATTCTGCAGAACGCTTGACAACTTTTGTGAGTCTTGCCCGCAGGTTTTCTGATGCAAAATTTGTATATGCAGGCGGGCAAGGTGCCATAGGTGCGCAGGAGTATAAAGCGGCTTTTACAGCCAGATTATTCTTTGAACAGATGGGGCTTGATCCAGATAGGGTTATGTTTGATT
>JAJDAW010000163.1 GCA_029261635.1 Nitrospinaceae bacterium | reverse complement strand
AAGAAATGGGGCTTACTGAAACCGGACTCGACCGCATTATCGCCACTGGTTATGGGCTGCTGGATCTCTCCACATACTTCACCGCAGGAGAAAAAGAAACCCGGGCATGGACAATTCCAAAAAATTCAAAAGCCCCACAAGCGGCAGGAGCCATCCATTCAGACTTTGAAAAGGGTTTTATCCGCGCTGAAGTATATACCCTGGAAGATTTGGAAAAGCACAAAACCGAAGCAGCGATTAAAGAAGCTGGAAAACTAAGGGTCGAAGGTAAGGATTATGTCGTTCAAGACGGCGACATCATGCATTTTCGGTTTAACGTTTGAGACTATTTTCCCCACCCCGGCACCAGACAAGGCGGAGTTTTTCCGCCTAAAACATCTATCACATTATCCACCAGAAGATCCGCCATGCGATCGCGTGTTTCAAAACTTGCACTGCCAATATGCGGCAGTAACATCAGGTTTTCCAGTTCAGTCATACCCTCGGTAAGAGCTGGTTCGTTTTCATAAACATCCAACGCGGCACCTGCAATTTTACCTTCTTTCAGAACCTCAACCAAAGCCGCATCATCCACCACCTTACCACGCGCCGTATGAATAAAATATGCGGTGGGTTTCATCATCAATAGTTGTGCTTTCCCGATCATATATTTTGTTTGTTCTGTGAGCGGGGCATGCACGGTCACAAAATCAGATTGACGTAACAAATCTTCAAGCGTTGTAAATTGCGCGTTCAAGGACTTTTCTTTTTCGGCAGCCATACGGTTTCGGTTGCAATAGAGAACTTTCATATTAAATCCAGAAGCTCGCCGAGCCACCGCTGAACCTATCTCACCACAACCGATCACTCCCAGGGTCTTGCCATAAACATCTCCCCCCAAATACATTTTCGCAGACCACCCTTTAAAACGGTTGTCGCGGGTATATCGCTCAGCCGGAACAATGTTACGCGCTGCTCCCAGAAGCATCGCCCAAGTTAGATCGGCGGTGGTTTCGTGCAAAACTCCGGGGGTATTAGTGACCCAGATTCCATGATTAGCAGCGTAATCTACGTCAATATTGTTGAATCCAGCTCCATAATTGGCAATGAGCTTTAAATTTGGACCTTTATCTATAATGCCCGAGCCAATTCTGTCCGATAAGTAAGTGATCATAACAACGCTTTCGGCGGCTATTTTTTCTAAATCCGAAGCAGAAGGTGAATGGTCTGTCTGATTAGTTCTCAAATCACAATGAGGGCTTAGTTTTTCTAGCGCTTTTTCAGGAAACAAATTGGTGACTGTGACGACAGGTTTCACTCTAGACCGTCCTTTCAAAATAATCTGTGGTAAAATAAGAGTCTGATTTTAAAGGAAAAAGTGGTTCAAGCCCATGAAAATTTTATTCCTCGTCCCACCCGAAACCATCTCCCTAGAATCTTCAGTGCCTAAAGCACTTGAAGGCGGTAAAGGCTATTACCCAAAACTGGGTTTGCTCTATGTCGCGGCTTATTATGAGCGCGAAACGGGCAACCGTCCTGATTTCATCGATTGTCCTCCTGAAAATGTTTCTCAGGAAGAACTGTCGCGGCGCGTAAAAGAAATTCAGCCCGACATGGTCGCCATGAGTATCATGACATTCAATTTACTAGATGCCTTACACACTGCGCGCGTCCTCAAAAAGGAGAACCCTAACCTTAAAGTTTGCCTCGGTGGGCCGCATGTGAATTTATATTCTAAAGAAACTCTGCATCTACCAGAAATAGACTATGTGGTATTCGGTGAAGGTGAAAAGATTTTTACCAGCTTGATTCAGGCGCTGGAAACTAACAGATCTTTAAAAGACATCAACGGACTCGGCTACATAGAAAATGGTGAAGAGCATGTCAACGCTGCAGAAACGGAACTGCTGGATCTGAACGAACTACCCTTTCCGGCACGACATCTGGTAGATATTGGCAGCTACAAACATATTATTGGTGAAGGCAGGCAGTTTTTTACCATTCAAGCGACACGTGGTTGCCCTGCGGCTTGCTCGTTCTGTGATATTCGCAAAACCAAGTTTCGTATTCGCAGCCCTGAGAACGTGGTCGATGAAGTTGAACAATTGGCAAAAATGGGAGTCGATGATCTTTTCTTTGTAGACGATACCATCACTATCGATAAAAAAAATGTTCTCGCCATTTGCGATCTTATTGTGAAGCGCGGCATTAAAATCAATTTCAAAATTTCTGCTCGTGTTGACACCATCAATGAGGAAGTTGTCGCAGCGTTGAAGAGGGCGGGCTGTTACCGCATCCATTTCGGAATCGAATCGGCTAGCCCGAAACATCTGAAGTACCTGCAGAAAGGCCAAACTCCCGAAAAAGTAGAACGCGCCTGTAAAATGACACGCGATGCGGGAATTGGGTTTTTCGCTTACATGATGATCGGCATTCCTCACGAAACCAAAGAGGAAATGTTCGAGACGGTAGATTTCGCAAAAAAGCTGAAACCCGATTACGCACAGTTTTCCATCTGCACTCCCTATCCTAAAGTGGAACTCTATTTTCAAATGCTAGAGGAGGGAATTGTTCCAGAAGATTACTGGCAAGAATTTGCAGAGAATCCATCTGCCGATTTTAAAATCAAATTCTGGAACAAAGATTTCTCTGAAGAAGAATTGCGGGAGCTTCAGGACGAATGCCATGCGCGGTTCTATCGCAGTCCCACTTACCTTATGAAGCAGATCACCAAATTACGATCATGGGCTGACTTCACTGCCAAAGCCCGTATGGGAACTCGCATCCTAACCAACCGGTTGGGCATATAATAAAGAATTATTTTTCTCTCTGTTGCAGTGTTAAAGCTTACTTAAAAATCTCGGTGGGCTTTCCGTCGATGCTTACCTGATTTTTATCTTCCCAGTATTTTTTCACGCCATCTTCGCCGATTTTTTCTGTCCAATAAATAAGATCGCCACGATCTTCCTTATGTTGGTAGTTGGGAACGGCAAATCCGCATGAAGTTTGCACAGAATCGATATCAAGCAAAAAGATTTGTCGCGAGCCGGGATAGCTAGGAAACATGGCAATCCACTCTGACCATTCTTCATCCCTCGGGTGAACGGCTTTGGCTTTTCCATAAACTCTTAATATCAGTGGCTTTCCTTCAAACGCACAGAACATGAGCGTCATACGAGGTTGTTCCAGAACATGGGCCGCAGTTTCGTTGCCACTTCCAGTGAGATTGAGCCATATCAACTGATTTGCATTCAGAACCCGAAGACTGTCCATCCCTTTGGGAGACACATTGACACGGCTTTCTTGGCTGGCTGTGCCGACAAAGAATATCTTCTGGCTAACAATAAATTCCCGCAATTTGTCATCTAACTCTGTATACAATTTACTCAATTATAATATCCTCCGTTCAATAAATATTGTAAAATTAAAATAGCTTAATTAGCAGATCAAATCTACATAGATAGTATTACATCCTGAGAACAACATAGTATTTTCTTTTCTCTATATTTCCCATCCGCATCGCTTTAATTATGAGGGTCCTTCGATACCCGTGCATTCGCTAATAAAAAAAATCTCAAAACTGTCAATACGATTAAAGTTTATATTTTGCTCCATGCTGACCTTAATCCTAACGATTTCCTTTATCTCATTATATTCGACTCAACAGCAGGAAAAAGATGCAAACACACGATTAGGGAAAAAAGTTCAGGAAATGGGCGCTATTTTTGCCACCACCATTGGAGCAAGCTTTAAATTTCTGGATTTCACGGCACTCATTCAATCCGTAGAAGGGATGAAGAAGAATCCAGATCTATCCTATTTAGGAATTTTTGACGAGCAGGACAACATCATCTCCTCCTTCAACCCAAGCGGACTAAAGCTCGACTTACCAGCAGCTATTCATAATAATGAATTATTTCATGTAGGTAATATCTGTTTTTTTTCGACACCAATTCATTTTGAAAAAGAAAATTTTGGGAATCTACTCATTGGGTATTCATTGGAGAATTTACAGGGTCAAATGCATGCTGCAAAAACTAGAACTTTACTTGTATGCATGGCGATACTTTTAATTGGCACTCTTTTAATAGCCACTCTAAGCCAGATCCTTACGAAGGATATAATAAAGCTTAAAGAGGCAGCGCAAAAATTTTCTCCCGGAGAAAAAAGACCTCCTATTCAAACAGAGAGCAAAGATGAGGTTGCAGAACTATGCACTGCCTACAATCGTTTGATCGATGAGATTAATTATGTCGTCAACAATCTTGAGAAAAACTCTGAGAAGCTTCAAAAACACTCCAAAGAGCTTGAAAAAAGGAATAGAGAGCTTAAGGACTTCATCTATATCGCTTCGCATGACTTTAACGAGCCTTTAAGAAAAATTGTAACCTTTGGCGATCGGCTCGAACAATTTCTTTTAAGTGCCAATCCTGATTTCTCCAAAGAGAAAGGCTCAGAATATCTTAAAAGAATGCAGAACGCATCGCAAAGAATGAGCCTCTTGATTTCGGATCTTCTCAATTACTCCAAAGTGATCGCACAAACGGATTATGAATTCCACCCGATCAAATTGGATGACGTCATCCAACAGGTATTGCAGGATTTGGAGTTCACAATTAGAAAGTCAAAAGGGAAAATCCAACTAGGTCCTTTGCCAGAAATAGAAATTCATCCATTCCAAATACAGCAGGTGTTCACAAATTTAATCATTAATTCGCTGAAGTTTCAAAAAAATGGAAATCCACCTGTCATTGAAATTACATCCGAATCATCGCATCTTGCCAATGGAGATCCCGCTTACAGAATATCAGTTAAAGATAATGGCATCGGCTTTAATCAAAAATATATGGAAAAAGCATTTAAACCTCTTGAACGGCTGGTTGGAAGAAGCGAATATGAAGGGACGGGAATGGGGCTTTCTATTTGTAAAAGAATAATTGAGCGTCACGGTGGGACAATCACAGCAGAAAGCACTTTGGGAGAAGGGGCTACCTTTATTATCGTTCTACCCGCAAAGCAAGTTCAAGAAGTGTGATAATGCACTATATTTTCTATTTTCAACCCGTCCTGCTATAACGATATGCGATATGATTAAAGTTAACGAAATATATTTGAGCGTTCAGGGAGAGTCTTCCCATACAGGATTACCCTGTGTTTTCATTCGATTAACCGGATGCAACCTTCGTTGCGTCTGGTGTGACACGGCCTATGCCTTCCATGAAGGGAAACCCCAGAACATCGATCAAACCCTCAAAGAAGTAGAAAAATTTGGAGTCCCCCTTGTCGAAATCACCGGAGGGGAACCGTTGATGCAGGAAGACGTCTATCCTCTAATGGATGCACTCCTTAAAAAGGGATATCAAGTCATGCTGGAAACGGGAGGGTCCTTGTCACTAAAAAAGGTACCTCGAGATGTAATCAAGATTTTAGATTTAAAATGTCCCGGCAGTGGTGAGCATGAAAAAAATAATCTGGATAATCTAGAACTCCTTGCCCCACATGATGAAGTCAAATTCGTAATACTGGATAGACAGGATTATGAATGGAGCCGGGCCTTAATTAAAAAACATAAGATCAACGAAACCGCTCCCATTCTATTTTCTCCTGTTTATGACAAACTTGAACTAAAAAAAATGGTCGAATGGATTCTTGAAGACCGACTTCCTGTTCGTCTACAAACTCAATTACACAAGATAATCTGGAGTAAAGAGACCCAAGGGGTCTGACCCACTACGCGGGAGCCAGATAGCCCTTTAACGAGGGTCGCAGATAACTACAAATCTCCTAACATTCGTTTTTTATTAAGACCTTGCCTTCCATTATGATCGCACACAAAAAAAACACAAATTTGCAATCACGCTTAATGAGTTGGTATGACGTGCAAAAACGCGATATGCCCTGGCGTGAAAGCCGCGATCCCTATCGAATTCTTGTATCCGAATTTATGCTGCAACAAACACAAGTCAAAACTGTTATCCCCTATTATAAAAAATGGATAAAATCTTTTCCGACTGCTAAAAAGCTGGCCGCCGCAAGCGAATCTAAGGTGCTGAAACATTGGGAGGGTCTCGGATATTATTCGCGCGCCAGGAATTTGAGAAAGTCTGCAATTCATATCCAAGATGAGTTTAACGGTAAAGTTCCCGATTCAATGGAAGAGATTCTAAAACTACCCGGTGTCGGACGCTACACCGCAGGGGCCGTATTGAGCATCGCTTTTGACAAAAAGGTTCCTGTTTTAGATGGAAATGTAAAACGGGTCTTATCACGATTGTTATTGTTAAATGAAAATGGTAATAACAAAAAATCGGAAACACGACTCTGGAACACTATGGAGAGTTTTCTTCCCGAAAAAAGGTGTGGCGATTTTAACCAGGCGTTCATGGAGTTGGGTGCCACCGTCTGCCTTCCAAAGAATCCTTTCTGCAAAGAGTGTCCACTCAAACGACTTTGTGAGGCCAATCAATCTGATAAACAGGATTTTTTCCCACCCCCTAAGACAGCGATTAAAATATCCAGAATTAAGGTCAGCGCAGCTGTAATTTTTAGAAAGGGATATGTCTACATTCAAAAGCGCAGAGCCAAAGGATTAATGGGGGGACTCTGGGAGTTCCCTGGCGGTAAAATAGAATCGGGTGAAACTGAAATAGAATGTTTGCGTCGGGAAATAAAAGAAGAACTTGGAGTTAATATTCGGATCGGTGAAAAGTTAATGACTCACCGTCATAGCTATACTCGTTTTCAGGTAACGCTTCATGTCTTCCAATGCCAAATGCATTCAGGAACACTCGCCCCCTCTGCATGTGATGACTGGAAATGGGTAAAACCAGATGAATTGAAGCAATACCCCTTCCCTGCTGCAAATGTTAAAATAGTAAAGTTATTAAACAAGAACTCCAAAAACCCATGACACTTGGAACCAAAGCTATTTTAGTAGGAGCCGCCACCAACCTATTCCTTTCCCTTATTAAACTTATCGGAGGAATTTTTGGCAACAGCATGGCCCTGGTTGCGGATGCCATTCATTCTTTATCTGATCTCATAACAGATGCGGTTGTTTATTTTTCACATGGCGTGGGGCAACTGCCCCCTGATAAAAATCATCCTTATGGCCATGGGCGCGCGGAAACCATAGGCACTACCGTGGTAGGACTATTGATTATTATCACAGGGTTGGGAGTGACCTATGAAGCTTGGGAGACGATAACGCAGAGTATAGAAAAAAAACCAGGTGGGTTAGCTGCCACCATCGCACTTCTATCTGTCTTCATTAATGAAGGTTTATACCGCTACACTCTCAAAATTGGCGAAACCTCAAAGAGTCCATCTCTGATCGCAAATGCCTGGCACCATCGCACCGATGCGATTTCATCCATTGCTGCATTTATCGGTATCCTCGGAGCGTGGAACGGCATAGCCATTATGGATCCACTTGCAGGAGGCCTTGTCGGTTTGATGGTCTGCAAGGTAGGCTATGATTTTTCCCGTGAAGGGTTTCGGGATTTAATGGACACCGCATTAAGTGAAGAGCACAACAAAAAAATATTTTCCATTTTAAACGAAATACCTGAAGTCATCCATTACCACGATTTACGCTCCCGCACCATTGGCGGAGAAATACTCATAGATGTTCATATTTTGGTAGATTCGGAAATGACCGTTACTGAGGGTCATAGTGTTGCGGAAATGGTGAGAAGAAACGTGATAAAGGCCTTTGACAATGTGCAGGATGTCCTCGTTCATGTTGACGGAGAACATGATGCCGAGATCGAAAACCTTTATCCTCTAACACGAAAAGAATTAATCGAAATCACCAAACCAATTTTTGAAAATATGCACGGAGTAAAATCGGACCCTGAAATTCGCACCCACCATATAAAGGGAAAGACATTAGTAGATGTGTTTCTGCAAATGGCGGGTCAACAAGAGATGGAAGAAATTCAAAAACGAATCAATGAAGTTAAATCGCGACTGGAGGCAATTCCAAAGATTGACAGAGCGAGGATTTTTCTAGATTTGAATAATGAATTCGACAAACAGGATTAACCGTCAGCTGTCATTTTCTTAAGGGTGTCGCCTTCCCACTCATACTCCAACCTAGATCTTCCTTTATACAGACCTTTTTGAAAGGCATGACCATAGATCAAAGGCAAAGAAACGCTGGGTTCCACAAACGCCATACTATGGTTCGCCTGCTTGTTAACCTTGCCCCATGATTGGGCCTCACCAAGCGTGCTGCCACTCAATCCACCCCAATGCGGCGAATCAGTAGTCACTTGCACCGCGTATTTATGGCCGCCAGTATCCTTGCCAAAAATATAAGCCATAACAACGGAATCATTAATATAGTTTTTCGGCACACCCCCTGCCACATAAAATGCCGAAGTCCGTGATGAGTTCACAACAATTTGCGTGAGTTCATAGTTATCGCGGATGGAATCAATGGTAATGGGTTTGCGCCCTTCTTTCCGGCAGTTGTAATAATGCTCGGTAAGTCCAATTCCTATACTAGAATCGTTTAGAGCAGGACAAAAAACAGGGATATTATTTTTACGAGCTGTCACTAGAATTGACTCTTCATCGTCAATCGTATCAGAAAGAAGAGAAATGAATTCGCGGCTGGAATAGTTTCTTGGTTCCAGTTTATCGGCAAATGCCCCTATCAACATATCATCTTCAACAAACAATTCATCATCGACATAGGTATCATAAATCCGGTCGATAAAAAGTTCGCGAAGCTTTGCATCA
This sequence comes from Nitrospinaceae bacterium, assembly GCA_029261635.1. Classification (GTDB taxonomy): domain Bacteria; phylum Nitrospinota; class Nitrospinia; order Nitrospinales; family VA-1; genus UBA8687. Next base: position 15,577 of record JAJDAW010000163.1, on the reverse strand, counting down.
TCAGCTGTAGGGCTTCCATAATAATGACCGCCACCTAAGGCATTATAATAATCCTGATAAAGAACCGCCCCCGTCGACACGATGACGTCGACCATATTGTAATGAACCATGTCGCGGATCACTTTCCTCAACCCAGCAGCAATCAAAGGTCCAGCGAGACCCAGCATTATTGTTGGACGTTCGTCATCTTGAAGCATTTTTCCAAATATCTGGGCGCACTGACCCAGGTTCCTCGCCTGGATAGAAGCTGACTGAAAAGATTCAACCAGATCCCCGACATCATTAATATCTTCAAAGTTGACCGGAGAAATTCTCTTATTAAGAATTTCATTTTTTTCTTTCCTCTGGTCATCATCGAGAGGTTCCTGAAGCAAGGTATCCTTATAAGCCATTGGTCACTCCACTACTGTTCAATACTACAAAGGTGGTCATTTTAGTACCGAGAACATAAATCATTCGAATGATTCTTGGTATCTACACTTTCAATACTTTCCAATATTTTTCCGTCTTCACCAATCACATAACTGATTCGAGCTGCATGTTGGTCGTCGGCACTTTTAATAGCGTGATAGGCCAAGGCAATATCTTTATTCACATCACATAGCAAGGGATAAGAAAAAGAAAATTTTTCAGCAAAAGCTTTATTATCTTTTTCATTGTCCAAGCTCACTCCGAAAACCTGAATTCCTTTCTCTTCATACTTCTTAAAATCATCGCGAAAACCTTGCCCCTCCATCGTGCATCCCGGAGTATCCGCCTTGGGGTAAAACCACATCACTATTTTTTTCCCTAGATAATCTTTTAAGTTTATCGAATTACCATTATGATCATTGACCGAAAAAGCAGGTGCTTCGGTTCCAGGTTGCAGCATTATAATTCTCCTGATTTAATTTTGAATTGAGTTTCCAAGTTTAGATGTTTGATTTTTAGTTTAGAAGCATTTTTTTTCGAGAAAATTAATTTTCCGGAAAAGCCTTGGAAATAAAAATCTCGCTTAACCCCAGGTCTTCGGGCCGCGTAATTTTTATATTCTGTTCCGAACCTTCGACAACCTTTACCGGCTTTCCCAAGTGCTCTATCAAGGTGCCTTCATCGGTCCCATAAAATTTTTCGGAATTTGCTTTATTAAATGCCTCTTGCAAAAGTTCATAACGAAATACCTGAGGAGTTTGCACTCTCCACAGACCCTCCCGATCAACTGTTTGCGAAACCAATCCAGAAGCATCTACCTTTTTTATCGTGTCATGTACTGGAATTGCAGTGATTGCCGCACCATATTCTCTGGCCACATCAACCGATTCCCGAATCATTCGTTCTGACAAAAAGGGTCGCACGCCATCATGTACCAACACAATTTCTGTTTGTGGAGAAATTTCACAAAACCCGTTATAGACAGAGTCTTGTCTTTTTTCGCCCCCTATAACAACTTTTGTTACAATTTCTGGCTTGCCCAGCCAATCAGCGCAGGCGTTGTCATATTCTTTTTCTGGCACCACTAGAATCAATTCGGAAATGAGACCACAATCCTGGAGCGTTTTAAGCGTGTAATAAAGGATAGGTTTTCCATTCAACGCCAAGAACTGTTTGGGAACAGCTCCTCCCATACGAGTTCCCGCCCCTCCTGCCGGCACCACCGCGCAAATACTCATTGAAAAATCCCATTAAAAAATTTGTTCAAAAACTTCCGACAGGTTTTTTGCAAAACTAATATCAATACCTTCGGACAATAGATTCTTTGCCTTTTTAGCTGAATGCGGAACGATGCAGCGTTTGAATCCTAATCGTCGTGCTTCAATCAATCTGGCATCCAGCTGCATAACGGTACGAACTTCGCCCGTCAAACCTACTTCTCCCAATAATACCAATTCCGGGTCGATGGGTCGGTTTTGGAAACTACTTGCAATGGCTGCCGCAACTCCCAAATCCAAAGCGGGTTCTGTGATCTTTATACCCCCTGCAAGGTTTACAAATATATCCTCTCCCTGCAGATTCATTCCTAACCGCTTTTCCATAATAGCAATCAGAAGGGACATGCGATTGTGATCAAACCCCGTTGCCATTCGCCTAGGCATACCGATAGAAGATGAAGTACTTACTAGCGCCTGCACTTCAACCAAAAGAGTTCGGCTTCCCTCTAGCGTTGCAACGATAGCCGATCCGGCGGAGTCTTCGGGCCGCTCTGCCAAGAACCACTCTGAAGGATTCTCGACAGGAACCAATCCAGTCGGTGCCATTTGAAAAACTCCTATTTCAGGAGTTGGACCAAATCTATTTTTAATGGCTCGCAAAGCCCGATAAGCATGTCCTTGTTCGCCTTCGAAGTATACCACCGTGTCAACAATATGCTCCAGCGATTTGGGACCCGCGATTGCACCGTCTTTATTTATATGACCGATCAAAAGTGTAGGCAGGTTTCGATGTTTGATTTCCTGAAATATTTTGAACGCGACTTCACGAACCTGACCAATACTACCCGGAGCCGATTGCAAGTCTTCTGTATAAAACGTTTGCACAGAGTCCAGCACCAATACATCGGGCTTCACTTTATCAATCCATTTGATAATACCCTCAATGCAGATTTCAGAACAAATCAAAAGGTTGTCGGAAAGAGCATCTAACCTTTCGGCACGCAATTTAATCTGTGAGCCTGATTCCTCTCCAGAAACATAAAGAACATTTTTTCCCAATTTTGCAAGATGCCCCATACTTTGCAAGACAAGAGTTGACTTGCCTATACCTGGCTCGCCGCCAATAAGAATAAGTGATCCTTCAACCATGCCACCTCCCAGAACACGGTCGAACTCACCGATGCCTGTGGTCATCCGGTTTTCCTGAACAGATTGAACCTTCGTTATCGGGGAAGGAGGGGGGGACTTTGTTTTATGTCGCGATTTTGAAGATATGGGCTGGTCGCTCTCTTCTACAAAACTGTTCCACGAACTGCATTCGGGGCATCTCCCCAACCATTTCGGAACCTGATGGCCGCATTTCTGACAACTAAAAATGGTGGTCGCTTTTGCCATAGAGAGAGGTTATCTACACCGAATATATTCTCGGCTTAAAATGGGGAGTCTAAAAAGTGAAATCCAATAAGGTTATTTACTAATTCTTCGTTTTTTTCGCAGACTTTGAAGAAGCACCTGACTTATTCTTTGTGATTCCTCCTAAAGCTTTCTTAATGTCATCATTTCGAGAAATATTCACATTTGCTTTATTACGCAGATCAGCAAGAGCTTTCCTAATGCCTTCCTGATTTTTCACCAACCCAGCCTGCGCCTTGCTCATTGCTGCTTGAGCCTTTACCACCTGACCCAACTTATCCTGCTCCGTTGCAATGGCTTTTAAAATCTCAATTAAGCGTGAAAGTTTTTCATTAGCCAGATTGATTTTATCCTGATTAGAATCTTCTTTCTGTGAGGACTGCTTCAACTCACCGAGCACAGATCCCTCGAGTTTATTCGCATTTGCAAGCAGCTTCACAGAGTTCTCAACGAGCTTGTTAATCTTCCCATCTACTAACTGGTCAAATTCTCCTACGACAACTAAACCCTTTTTCAATTCAACAAGAGTTTTATTAGACGCAGAATGTTGCGTCTGAAGGGCCTTCAAGGTCTCAGCCAATTTATTAATTTTTTGATCTGCAACAATCAAGTTTTTATTGTTAACCGTCAAATTATTATTAGCTGCAACAAGAGTTTCATTGATGGAAGCGATCTGCTCTTTTGTCTCCGCACCTTGTTTTAAATTTTCCCCAAGAATATCAATTAGCACTTTGTTTTTTTCAGACAAGCTTGCCAACGATTTTTCGTTATTTTCACGCGACTTGGAAAGATCCTCGAGAATCGCCTTTCTATTATCCAGGTTTTCTTTAGCCATCGCCGGAATGACATCGGATATGAAAAGCCCTTTGGTATTTTCAAAACTTTTTTTCGTTGTCTCGTCCAGAGCTGCCAATCTTTGCACGACTATTTCCAATGTACTTCTATTAGCTGAAGCAAAGCTTTGGAAATTTTCTTTATTCATCTTTTCAAATTGTTCTATATCTTGAGCCAGCCCTTTCTTTAAATTTTTCTGATCTTTCTGAAAACGATCTAGGATAATTCTTTGCTGATCGATTTTTGCAAGCACCTGATTTTTCACTTCTGCTTCCAGATCGCTTATTTGAGATCTAACTTTACTCATATTGGCTAGAGTCTCAGATTTATTCAACTCAACGGAGCCCTGTAATTGCGGAAGGGTTTGTTTAACTTCTTCAATCTGCCGTAATAAGTCTTCAAGCTGGTGTCTCAGGCTTACCATCTCAGTAGTTTCGAGTTTTACCAAGCGAGAGTTAATTTTCTTTAAACCAACAAAAACTTTCTCCCATTTCTCATCGTCAGAACCAAATAATTGCGCCGATGCATCCAGAGGTATCAGCGTAACCAATAGAGACAAAACGAAGAAGAAGACATACGATTTAATGGATTTCATAAGCTCTACTCTTTTCCCGTTAGCACCGGAAATCGTTTATTGCGAAAATAGTTAAAAAAAAAGCCGCACCGGGAATTACCCCAGTGCGGCCTATTATATACGATTTATTACAAACCGATAAATGCAGTTATCTAGCTACCATGAAATGCGCTCTTCTGTTTTGGAACCAGCAGTTTTCATTGCTGTCAGAACAAAAAGGTTTCTCTTCACCATAGCTGATAATATTCACCCGACTCGAATCAACACCCTGAGCCACTAGATACTTCTTCGTGGAGTGAGCCCGACGTTCGCCAAGAGCGATATTATAGTTATTGGTACCTCTCTCGTCACAATGCCCTTGGATTTCAACTCTCATATCCGGGTTGCTCTTGAGGAAGCTCGCATTCTGTTCAAGCACTTTTTTGGAATTGCTGTCCAGATCATACTGATCAAAGTTAAAATGGATATCCTTGAGATCAGCAGTTGCATGAAAAGATTTTAGTCTAGCTTCCTGAGCTCCACTATCTCCACCATTTCCACCATCAAAGGGATTAGCATTAAATGAACCAGACGAACCATTGCCAATATCAGCTCGGTCGGATGAGCCAAAACCGCTCATAGACGAGCCGTCAGCTCCATCAGGACCCGTGGCCGAACCTGAACCGCCTGCCATCATGTCTGAGCCACCATTACCAGCACTGCCATTAGAAAAGTCAGAACTTTCGAGAATTGGCTCTTCGCTAAAAAATCCAGAATCACCAGGACCACCCGAGCCGGCAAATTCATTTTCCCCTGATGAGGTTCCGTTTGATGCAGTGAAATCAGAGCTTTCTACTCCACCACTTGATGTTTCGATTTCAGGGGGCATGAGTTTCTTGGAACATGCCGTGGACAAAAACATCAATAAAACTGCTGCAACTACCATTTTCCAATTAAATGTATTCATATAATAACCTCGCCTAAAGTTGTTCCCCGATTAGTCTAAAAAATAACTGTATAAAATCCCCTTGGGCACAAAAACTCTCCAAAAGGAATTAAACTTCAGAATTCATTGTTGTTATAAATCTTGGTATGAAAATATTATCATATAATTATGTTTAAATTACAACAAATATTATAGATATTTCATATTTATTCTATAACTTGCGAATTTCCAAAGGTTTTGATTTTAAAGCCGATAGTCATTTTTAGTGGTATATATAAATGGTAACAGATACTTACCATTTGACAACGTTTATTTTCGGAATTTTGAGGCTTAGTGTTTGAAATAAGGAGACCAAGAGGGACTGTGGCTTTTTCCCGAGAAAGTCAGTTGCCGAACCCGGTCACCACCCAAACGCCTAATAAAAATATTGAAGCCGCCATTTACTCGTTTGCGATAAACGATAAACCGGCCATCAGGAGACCAACTGGGTTGCTCGGCACTACCTGCACCTTTTGTCACAACCTGGCTTTTATGTGTGTTCAAATCATAAACACTGATTTGGAACTTCCTGCCCACTCGTGAGGTGTAGGCGATTTTATCGCCATTGGGGGACCAAGAGGGGTTGTCATTATAAGAAGAGCCAAATGAAATACGAGTCACTTTCCCATTATCACCTTTCTCAGCATCCATAATATAAATTTGCGGTGCTCCGGTTCCTGAACGATCCGATGTGAACGCAATTTTTTTTCCATCAGGAGACCAGGTGGGAGAAGTATCAATATTAAAATGACGCGTCAATCGATGCAGTTTTCTATTTTTCTTTAAAAGATAAATTTCGGAATTTTGATCCCGACTTAAAACCAAAGCAATTTTTTGCATGTCAGGAGACCATGCCGGTGCGGCATTCAAACCTGGCAAGCGATTCAGAGTTTGGCGTTTTTCACCTGCAGTGTCGATCATGACTAAATCTGGATTATTCGCGGCATAAGAAGTGTAGACAATCCACTTCCCATCTGGCGACCAAGCGGGGCTTAAATTAACCGTATTATCGCGGGTCAACTTCCGTAAATTGTAGCCGTCAAAATCAATCAGATAAACTTCCTTGCCTCCATTTTCCTGCGCCAAGAAGGTCACCTGCGTTTCGGCGATGCCACGTTTTCCTGTCAATTGCGACACGACCTCATCTGCAAACCGGTGTACTACCTTACGTAGCAATTGTGGCGAAGCCTTATAACGCTTACCCAACATGAATCTTTTATTGATGGCATCGTAAAGACGAAAAGTGAAAACTTGCCCTCTACCTTTCGAAATCATTTTATATTCTGTTTTAATGACCCATTGCGCTCCGACCTGTCTCCAACTTCGATAATCTACTTCAGAGCCAGACCGCTCCATTCTTTCCAATTCCTCAAAAACGGGTTTTCTTAAAGGAGAAAATAATTCTGAGAGACGTAAATCTTTTTCCAGAATACCCCTCGCTTCTTTACCCACCCCTATTGAGTCAGACCCAGCGCCTTTGAACACAAAGTCGGTGATTGCCAGGGAAACTTTTTTCTGGGTTGCCTTTTCCATGTCTAACCTCACTTGAGGTTCGGCTTCTACTTTTACGCAAAAGAAAAAAACAAGGATTACAAAAACCCAGGCAGATAAATAACCTTCTCTACTCGTCTTTAGGAACATATTTAAAATAAATACTTAAAAAAAGGTTGGACATCTTTAACTCTTTCGGGAAATGAGGAAATGGCACCGAATCAAGAACAGCACGTACGGCAAGGGTATCCAGCGCTTCCACTCCAGAGCTTTGCTTTATAAATGGTTTATCTATATTTCCTTTTGGGAAAATGTGGAACGAAATAATGGCTTCTTTACTGTGTCGTTCCGCCAGCGGATCACGCCAGTTCTTATATATTCTTTCTTGAACCATCCCGGCATAGAGAGATTGGGCATCCGCACCCGGTGTCCCTTCTCGGTCAGAAAGAACATACGATTCATCCTCACTCTTTGTATCGGCTATTTCTGGCGAATCAGGTAGAGCTCGCAGTTTGCTCTGAAACTTTGACCCATCGAGCCTTGCGCCAGAAACTTCAACCTTCACCCTTGAAGATTCGACGGCAAGCGACTCGAACTTTTCCAGAACAGAATCATAGGCCTTACTTTCTATATCTTCCACCTCAGCATCTGGAACTTTACTATCATCCTTTTGAATTATAGAATCCAGCTTAGCCAGTTTTTCAAGCTCACTTAAAAGATCCCTCTTCTTAACGGCAGGCTCAGTGATTTTTTCTTCATCCACTGGCTTTTCTATTTTTTCCTGTTCAAGCACCTCTTGCATCTTTATATCTTCAAAACCTTCAAGCAGACTTTCGGGTTTAGAAGTTGGCGGCACATCCTTCTCGATCTTTACCTTTTTATCTTTCCACTTCTCCAAGTCACGAAAGGTCTCTTCCAAAACAGGTTTTTCTATTTTAGGCTTTGCAATTGGTTTCTTAAGGCGCTCCAGTAGCGCCAATTGTTCCAGCTCTTCAAACATTTTTTTTGCCGGAACGGGTACAACAGCTACGGTCTTTTTATCCAGTTTATTAAGAGCAGCTATTATTTTGTTGGGTTGCGATGTTTTCTTAATAGGTGCTGCTTTTTTCTTAACAACATTTTTCTTAGCCAGGCTTTTTTTAATTCGAGGCTTACTTTTCTTAATTGGAGCCTTAACTTTCCTTGCAGACTTTTTCTTAACAGCCGACTTGCTGCCTGAAGGAGATTCCACAAGACTAACCATAAAAGCCGGGACCACAGCTTTGACTGCTAGAGGAGGCTTGGGAAGGAATAAGACAAAAGTGAGGATAAGCAGATGCCCGAAAACGGAGAACACGAGCATTTGATTGAAATCAATAGACTGGGAAAACTGGGCTCTCATGTATTTTTAAGGTTCGGTCACCATTCCAATATTTTCGACCCCCGCTTGTTTGACCGTTGCCATTACACGCATAACGAATCCATAATCCAGCATTTTATCTGCTCGAAAATAAATACCTGCGCTCTTATCTTCACTAACATACTGCTCCACTTTTAGAGTCAACGCCATCAGGTTTGCCAACTCTTCCTTCTTCCAGAATATTTTTTTATTGCTTTTTACTGTCACCGTTGGAATTTCTTTAATGGGAATGGGAGCAATAGATTCTTTGGGCAACTGAACATCCATACCGTGTTGCATCAAGGGGGCTGTAATCATAAAAATCACGAGCAACACCAACATGACATCTACAAATGGAGTCACATTGATTTCGGCTAAAAAGGGTCGTCGTTGTTTTAACATTAGTTCTGTTCAGGAATTATCTTGTTTGATTATTACCCCGGAAAATTTAATGATCTCTCTTTTTCCTGAGTTAGAGTAAAGTTTTTTTCAGCTAAATATACAAAGTCCTGACAAAAATCATCCATAGTGGAAGTAAGTAGGAAAACTTTATTATTGAGATAGTTGAAAAAGATAACCGCGGGAATAGCAGCCACAAGCCCAGCAGCAGTAGCAATGAGGGCTTCTGCTATTCCAGGCGCCACACCGCCTATGCTCGCCGTCCCCTGAACTCCGATTGATCGGAAAGAATGCATGATGCCCCACACGGTGCCAAATAAACCAATAAAAGGTGTCGTGCTACCCGTGGTTGCGAGAAATTCCAATCGTCGGGAAAATCGCGCCACTTCCCGATTGATCGCTTTATTCAGCGCTAGGGAGATCCCCTTTATATCTCTTTCAGTTAGTTTCTCTCCAGATGGCAAAGGAGCCTCACCGTGTTTTTTTCTATCATCCTTAGCCATTTCCTGAAACAGGTATAGTTCGCGATAACCGGTTAAAAATAACCGTGCAAGTGGGCTCAACCGTAACTCTTTTGCAAAATTATATATTTGTGTGAGGTTTTCGGTTTTTGAAAACACTTCAAGGAATTTGCTATCTTCATTTCTCGCAGACCGGTAAACAAAAAACTTGCTCAACATAATGGCCCACGATGCAATGGAAAAAATCAAAAGGATCAATAACACACCTTTTGCCATCATGCTGGATTGCGTTACCAACTCAATAATACCTAAAGATTGCTCAGGAATCATACTCGGTATCTCTTTGCGGGAAGGCTAAGTTCAAAGGCGGGCGCCGACAAGGATCGATTAGCTTTCTATTAATTAATTCAACAACTTACTTTAGTTAAATGCGGGGTTTAAGTCAAATAATAATAAGGAGGGAAACAAACCGAAACGTTGGGAAGCCCAGCTTCCCAAGCAAACAGGTCGTTAAATCAAGATTTAACCCGTTCTAGATATTCGCCGGATGTCGTCGAAACTCTTACCGCTTCGCCTATCTTAATAAATTGAGGCACCGTCACAACCAAGCCCGTCTCCAAAGTTGCGGGTTTACCTGATCCTGATGCAGTTGCCCCCTTCAAACCGGGATCTGTTTCCACCACTTTCAACTCAACCATTTCGGGAAAAGACAACCCGATTGCGGCATCGTCGCAAAATTCTACGATTACACGGTTATTCGGTAACAAAAACTTTTTGCCATCACCAATCAATTTATCACTTATAAAAATCTGCTCATAGGTTTCGCAATTCATAAAGCAAAATCCAGAGGGGTCCTCATAAAGATATTCCATATCAACTTGTTCCATTTCCGCGCGTTCGACTGATTCATCGGAACGAAACTTAAGTTCAGTCTGTGTACCATCTTTTAACTTTCGCAGTTTGGCCTGCATGGATGCCTTCCCTTTTCCTGGCGTGCGATGCTCTGCTGCCATCACCCTATATAAATCTCCCTTAACCTTAATCACGTAACCGACACGCAAACCATTACCATTTACAAAAGAAACCATGAGCACCTCAACGAACAAATTTTAATTTGGTTATTATGAGCTTAGAAAAAGCTCAATTCTGTGATTATATAGGGCAAGCCTTGAGAATCAAGGGAAATCAGAAGAGGTTTGCCTCTTCTTAATATATCTTGAGATAATGAATTGTCCGCTCTGCGATACCGAAGCAAATATTTTGACGACAGGTGAAAACCGGCAATATCAACTTTGCGATCTATGCGGGTTGGTTTTTGTGCCACCTGAGTTCCATGTTCCAGCCGAATCTGAGATAGAAAGATACCGAGAACATGAAAATAGCCTTGACAGTAAAGGTTATGTGGAAATGTTCATGAAAAAAATTATCCTTGTTAAAGAACATTGTCCGCAAATAAAAACCGCATTAGATTTTGGTTGTGGGTACGAACCGGTTTTAAAAGTCTTACTGGAAAAAGAAGGAATCAAAACTGAAGTTTTCGACTTGAACTTTTTTCCCGACTTTCCGAAAAACAAAACCTTCGATCTGGTCATCTCAACGGAAACATTTGAACATTTCAAAACCCCCCTAAAAGATATTCGGCAAGCTGCAAGTTGCGTTTCACCCGCAGGCTTTCTCGCTGTGATGACCCGGTTTTATCCTCTGGAAAAAGAAATTCCCTGCGAAGAAAAATTCCCAGACTGGTATTACAAACGCGACCCCACTCACATTGTTTTCTATACCTCCAAAACTTTCGAGTGGTTAGCCCGGAAAATGGGATTTAAAATCCTTTACAATAACCAATTCGATTTCGTTCTATTACAAAATTTGATATAAAGGCTTTTTGGTGACGGCTGAAAAATACCGCCTTGAACCTATGCCGCCGATTTAGAACTTTAACTAAGAGGAAATATGTCCGGAGAATATATCTTTACCATGCAAGGCCTCATAAAGAGGTATGGACGCAACGAAATTCTCAATGGAATCAATCTCAGTTTTTATCACGGTGCAAAAATTGGCATCGTCGGCGAAAACGGTTCAGGAAAATCTACCCTTCTCAAAATTATGGCGGGTGAAGATAGTGAGTTCGAAGGCCAGGCCGCGCCTCTAAAAGGTTCTACCATTGGTTTCCTTCCGCAAGAACCTGTTTTGGATAATGACAAAACGGTGCGCGAAAATGTCGAGCAGGCTTTTAGCGATATCAAAAAAATGATCGAAGAGTTCAATGAGGTCAGCGCCAAAATGGCCGAACCCATGTCGGATGACGAAATGGAAAAAGCCCTGGAAAAGATGGGGCGACTACAAGATCAAATTGACGCCGTCGACGGTTGGGAGCTTGATCGTCAGGTAGAAGTCGCTATGGATGCACTGGTTCTACCAGAAGACAACCAGAAGGCCGACACACTTTCAGGGGGAGAGGCGCGTCGCGTGGCCTTATGCAAACTATTATTGCAAAAACCCGATATGCTTCTACTCGACGAACCCACCAACCACCTCGATGCAGAAACGGTGCAATGGCTCGAAGACACATTAGCCAATTTCCCCGGCAACGTCATCGTTTCAACTCATGACCGTTATTTCCTCGATAACATCACTAAATGGATCCTTGAACTTGAAAGCGGTAAAGGCAAACCCTTCGAAGGTAATTATTCTTCATGGCTGGAACAAAAAACAGAAATTTTACGCCGTCGTGAAAAAACAGCTTCCACCTTACAAAAGCGGCTCGATAAAGAACTGAAATGGTTACAGGAAACTCCCGGTGCACGCCGCAAACATAATAAAGGCCGTATCAACGAATACGAAAAATTATCTGCCCGAAAAACAGATTTGGAAGACAACACACTGGAGATACAAATTGCTCCTGGCCCGCAACTTGGCGAACAAGTCATTGAAGTGGAATCCCTGTCAAAAGGTTATGGAGGCGATCCCATCTTTTCCGATCTTACCTTTGCAGTTCCTCGGGGAGCCGTTGTGGGACTAATCGGTCCCAATGGTGCAGGCAAAACCACTCTCTTCAAAATGATCGCGGGGGAAGAACAACCGGATTCAGGAACTCTGAAATTGGGCTCCACCGTAAAACTCTCTTATGTCGATCAACATCGCCATGACTTGGAGGCAGACAATACGGTATTCGAAGAAATCACTGGAGGAACCGAGCATATTGAAGTTGCAGGAAAAACCATCAACTCACGCGCATACGTGGGTCGCTTCAATTTCAAAGGGACCGACCAACAAAAGAAAGTAGGAGAACTGTCGGGCGGTGAGCGCAATCGAGTCCACCTCGCGAAATTATTAAGACGCGGTGGCAATGTCCTCCTACTGGATGAGCCGACCAATGACCTTGATGTCACCACCTTGCGAAACCTTGAAAATGCAATTCTCGACTTCAATGGCTGCGCTCTGGTTATCAGCCATGACCGGTTCTTCCTGGATCGTATTTGCACTCATTTACTAGTGTTTGAAGGAAACAGTAAAGTGCGTTGGTTCGAAGGAAACTTTGAAGAGTATCAAGAAAAGAGGAAGAAAGAACTAGGAGGAAAAGAAGAAAACCGCAGATCAAAATATAAAAAACTCACCATTCGTTAGTCGGCACTATTTTCTCCGAATTGCCGAACATAATGAACCAATATCCATATCTGCCAATCGGCTAAGTCGGGATAAGCTGGCATTGCCGTACCTTCAATGCCATTCTTGATCGCCCAGAACATCTGCCCCTCGGAAATATTTTTCATTGTTTCAGCGCAAGTAAAATTTCTTGCAAGCGGGTCCGCCTGCAATCCCAATTCACCAGTGCCATCACCTCTTGCGCCGTGACAGTGCAAGCATTGCATGGGTTGCGCCGTATCCATATATAAAGCTTCACCTTTTTTCATCCGCTTTTCAGTCGCTTCCAGCGGATTCTTCAATCCCGAATACTTTTCAGGCGCATCAGGTGTGGTTCTGCTTTGTGGACACTGAGCCTTATCCGGCTTGTCAGCAAAAGCCAATGAGACACCAAAAACCCATATCGCAATAGAAATCATAATTACAGTAATTTTCATAACCTATGAATATTAACCGCAATCACCAATAAATGCGCTGTTTTTTTATCTTCGGGAGTTTTTAAACTAGGTGAACAGGGAACACTATTGAGAAAGTAGTCCCTTTTCCTATTTTCGAGGTCACGTCGATACGGCCTCCATATTTCACCACTAACTGGTGCACAATATTCAAACCCAAACCCGTGCCTTTGCCTTGTTCTTTAGTAGTAAAGAAGGGATCATAAATTTTGGTGAGATATTTTTTGGGGATACCGGGGCCGGTATCACTGATTTTAGTCACTACGTTTCCATTCTGGGCTTGCGTCGAAATAGTCAACTTCCCTTTCCCTTCCATTGCCTGAACCGCGTTTGTTAGCAGATTCAGAAAAATCTGCTGAATCTCTTCCGACTTCGCAAATACAGGCGGGAGGGATGAAAAACTTTTTTCAAGATGAATATCATCGCTATATGTGGCAAGAATGGCAATTTCGATTGCCGCATTAATGCGCTCATTTATGTTCACTTCTTTTTTATCCGCTGTGGAGGGAGCTCTTATATAGCCGGACATATTTAGAATGACCGATGCCATATCTTTGGATCGATCAAAAACTTTTTTGGCATACTTTTTTATTTTTTCAGGGTCTTCTTCACCTAGAATAACTTCAGTAAAACCCATGATGGAAACAAGAGGGTTATTCAATTCATGCGCAATTCCAGCAGTTAAAGTTCCCAACCCAGACAATTTCTCAGCTAAGGCCAGTTGATCGTGCAATCCCACTTCTTCAGTGACATCTCTTAAAAGTAATCCAATATGTTTTTCACTTCCTTCTTGTAGAACCAAATCAAATACCTTATATGCAAAAATTTTATCACCCAGCTTTATGGTTCGCTGCATACTTTGTAATGAAGGAGATTCTTTTGGCGCGAGCGGATCTTTTGCAATGTAGCACTCGTTTTTCTGGTCACCGAGAGCCCAAGTTGAAACAGCCCCCAAATCTTCTAACTCTTTTTTCAATACATCATAAAGTGTTTGCCAGGGGTCAATAGGGTCTAAACCTAAATTCAAAATGGATTTCCCTCGCAAAGAAGCATCATCTTTATTAATAATATTCTTAAATGCAATATTGCTATATTCAATTTTCAAACTCGGATCAAAAATCACCACGGCATCGGGGACACTCATCAAAATGCTATCCGTATATTCTTTTAGATAACGAACCTCTTTCGTTTTTTTAAGAACTTGATTTTCTAATCCAGAAAAAGATTTTTGTAGCATTTCATTCATAAGATTGACTTCATTTGCCAAAGCCTCAATTTCATCCCCCGTTTTAATTTCTAGCGATTCAACCTTTTCACCTTTCCCTATTCTTGATGCAGCGTTTTGAAGCCTACGAATCGGTTGAACAATTTTTTTGGCCGCAACCGACCCCATAATACCAATTAATAAAATGGACACTAAACCCGCCGTTGAGATCCAAAGAAAAAGTTTGTTCATTGGAGCAAACAATTCATCGGACGACTGCCAAGCGAAGGTATACCAATCGTTCCCTGTAGATCTCGATGTTATCTCTCGGGTCAGCCCTAAAGGAGAAAATCCTATGATAGAAACTTCTTTACCACCATGACCGTTGCCTTTAATTTTAACCCAGTCAGGATCAGGCCCCGTCACACTTTGCACCAGATGAGGATCGGCTAATTGGAACCCCGTTGGCAGAATAGGACAATCAATGACCACACCTTTTGAGTCAATCATCATGACATGACCTGTATCCCCGAAAGTAATGGGTTCAATAGATCCTGAGAACAATTCTTTAGCATCAAAAATATGATGTAAAACTCCAACGGGTTTATCCTTTTCCCCAAGTATTGGGAAGGCAAATTTAACTAGAGGTCTTGCTGATTTTGGATGGCTATAAATCGAGCCAATAAATACCGTGCCCTTCTCCCCATTGAGTATTTTTTCTGTAGCGGGATTGCCTTCAGTAATAAACTCCGGGAAATCATTGACACTTCCACGCAACACTCCGAAGGAATCAGTAATGAACAAGGCGCGTGTGGCCAATGCCGAAGGAGTTTTTCTTTTAAGGAATTTTTTTAGGACTTTACTGGAGTTTTTGTAATGGAGGGAATTTGTATTTTCTTTGAGGCTCTCCCAATCTGCTTTTTCCTGCGCAAGCACTCTTCCTTTATGCAAGGAATCCAAAAAACGTAGTTCCTCATTAGATTTCAGAATAGAGTTCTGAATCACGTTATTTGAAGAAAGTCGATCATGGGCGATTACTTCGCTTTGAATTAGCAAGTCGATCTTAGTCGAAGTTTCATACGCTAACGCCTTGAAACTGGCTCCGATCACCCCTTGGAGGGATTTTGTACCTTG
>JAJDAW010000162.1 GCA_029261635.1 Nitrospinaceae bacterium | reverse complement strand
TGATAGATGTTTTAGGCGGAAAAACTCCGCCTTGTCTGGTGCCGGGGTGGGGAAAATAGTCTCAAACGTTAAACCGAAAATGCATGATGTCGCCGTCTTTAACGACATAATCCTTACCTTCGACCCGCAGTTTGCCAGCCTCTTTTATCGCTGCTTCGGTTTTGTGTTTTTCCAAATCTTCCAAACTATAAACTTCAGCGCGAATAAAACCTTTTTCAAAGTCTGAATGAATGGCTCCTGCTGCCTGTGGGGCTTTTGAGTTTCTTGGAATCGTCCATGCACGGGTTTCCTTTTCTCCTGCTGTGAAATAGGTGGAAAGTTCCAGCAGTCCATAGCCGGTCGCGATCATACGGTCAAGCCCGGTTTCAGTAAGCCCCATTTCCTCCATAAACATTTGCTGTTCCTCTGGGTCTTCCATCTCCATAATTTCACCTTCGATTTTCCCCGCAAGCGCGACAACTACGGACCCATCTTGCTCGGCGATGGCTTTTACTTTCTGAACTAGTTCGTTATTCGTATCCCCGGGGTCCATCACATTGCAAATATAGAGAACGGGTTTCGCACTTAAGAGAGTCAGGCTTTTGACAAAACTTTTATCTTCGTCAGAGAGTCCGGTAAGAGCCCTGGCAGGTTGACCATTGTTAATGCCTTCGATCAACTTTTTAAGAACTTCCATTTGCGAACGTGCTTCTTTGTCGCCGGATTTTGCAAGTTTCTCTATTTTGGTTTTTCGTCGATCCAGTGCTTCCATATCTGCAATCATCAACTCGGTATTGATCGTGTCGATATCAGCGGCTGGGTCAATGACGTCACTTACATGAGGGACATTACCGTCTTCAAAACAACGCACAACATGAGCTATGGCATCGACTTCGCGAATATGACCGAGAAATTTATTACCCAATCCTTCACCCTTGGAGGCACCCTTAATCAATCCCGCAATGTCAACGAACTCCATTGTTGTGGGAACGATTTTCTTTGTTTGGACGTAGTGGGTGATGGTGTCCAGACGTTTATCGGGAACAGGCACGATGCCGCTGTTGGGTTCGATGGTAGTGAAAGCGTAGTTTCCCGATTGAGCTTTGGTGCGTGTCAGTGCGCCGAACAGGGTTGATTTGCCAGCATTTGGTAGGCCGACGAGGCCACAGGTGAATCCCATTTGAAAAATGACTCCTTTAAATGTTGTATTTTTGAGATGACGGAAATGGTTTTAAAAAAAGCAGAGCCAAGAATACCAGAAAAGCGTAAGCGGCGATAATTTTAAAAAATTCCTGTGGTGATACAAAACTATAGAGGGTGAGGAAGCAAACTGCACCGACACTTCCATAAGCTCCTGTTAATCCCGCTATTTGGCCCGTCAGTCTTTTCTTGATTAAAGGAACAGCGGCAAAACACGCTCCATTTCCGGCTTTAAAAAAGATGGACCCAATTAAAACAAGAGCGATGGCATTTGGAAGTTGCCAGGTAGAGTTTATTTCTCCGATGAGCCCGTGGGTCACCATGCCGCCGAGAACGAGAAGAATGAGTATTTGTTTGCGACCGAACCGATCAGAAGCCCAGCCACCACTAGGACGAGCTACCAGATTCATAAAAGCATAGCTGGCTCCTAGCATTCCTGCCAATCCTACTGAAAGAGAGAAAGTTGTTTCCAGAAATTGTGGAAAAATGGAAACGATAGCCAGCTCGGAACCGAAGGTAAGGGAATAGACCATGCTTAAAATAGCGACCTGGCTGAATGAATATTTTTCTTCGCCTGGGTCCGCCTGTTTAATCTGGGGTAAATTGACTTGCCAGCAGCGGAAAACCTGGATCGCGAAAACTCCTGACAGCCCCAACATCAATAGCCATGATAGTGGAGAAGGAATTAATGTGAAGGGGTGTCCAGACAGTTTCCATACAAAAAGCGCAAGAGAACCGTAAATAGGCAACAGGACAAGAGATTGTAAGAACAGGTCTTTTCTAGTATAGACTTTGATGGTGCTGTGTGTTGCCATCTTAAAATCTTGACTTCTTTCAGGAATGTCCTGACAAAACCGAAAATATACAAATGCCCAGATAATGCAAAGAACGCCAGAAAAAGCGGTGGCGATTCTCCATCCAATATCGACGGAAAAAGGCAGAGCAATGAGAGGCAGTGAGAAGGCGGCTGCTGCGGCACCAAAGTTCCCCCAACCCGCATAGATACCTTGAGCCACGCCCATTTTATTATGCGGGAACCATTCTGCGATCATTTTTATGCCCACCACGAATCCGCCACCGACGATTCCCATCAGCAGGCGAGTGACCAGCAGGCCTTCAAAACTTTTACAAAGGGAGAAGGCAATGCAAACCAATCCTGAAAAAAGGAGTAGTCCGCTAAAAACTTTTTGCGGGCCGTATTGATCGGTCATAGAGCCAATGACGATACGTGCGGGGATGGTGAGTACTACATTGCAAATCATTAAAATATTTACTTCACTTTGCGTCAGCCCTAACTGAAGTATGATTGTTGTGTTGAACGGAGCCATGTTGAACCACGCTACAAATGTCAGGAAAAATGCGATCCATGTCAAATGCAGGGTGCGCGACTGCGTTGAGGAGAAGCCTAACATTTAGTTTGAAGTGGTTACTTGGGGGTGTTGGTCATTAGCTGGTGAGACTTGACCACGCCATTTTTTTCGAAGACGATAATCATGTCCTTGATGATATCGGAGCCAAGAGAGTTAACGTAGTTATATTCGTAGGTCCATACGGGGTATCCATTCTGAATGCCCTTTTTAAACGGAGGGCCAAACATGGACTGGATCTCTTTATGGGTGGTTGTTCCTTTTGCAATGTTGGCATAAAGTGATTCGTCAAAATTTTTCCCTACCGTTCCGCATCCTGAAAAAAATATTACCAGAATCATTGTGGCAAGGCTAATTTGCATAGAAGGATTGAGTTTATAAAGTCCGAATTTTTTCATGAGGTTTCGATATAGTATTTTTCTCGGTGAAGCTTTGGATTTACGTTGAAAGTGATTTCAAGGTTATCTTGCTTTTCCATTTCTTCCAGCAATCCGCTTTCCTCTTCAAACAGCATATCGTAAATAATAGGATGGACTTTTATTTCCAGCTTCTTGCTGGTAATGTTGTCGTTACCTCTGCGTTGGATTTCGCGGATGATTTCATAACAAACGGTTGAAGGACTTTTAATATAGCCTTTCCCCTCGCAGTAATCGCAGGGGTCGCATAAGGTCTGCACCAGGCTTTCGCGAACGCGCTTTCGAGTCATTTCCACCAAGCCCAGTTCAGAAATTTTCAGGATGCGAGTACGCGAACGATCACTCTTTAAAGCTTGTTTCAAAGCATTCGATACGATTTCTTTGTTCTCTTCATTGGCCATGTCAATGAAGTCTACAATGATGATGCCGCCAATATTTCTGAGGCGCAACTGGTAGACCACTTCCTTCAAAGCTTCTAGGTTGGTTTTAAGAATCGTATCTTCCGGATCACTGTGCCCTACATATTTTCCAGTGTTGACATCAATGGCAATCAGGGCTTCGGTTTGGTCTATTATAATGTAACCTCCAGACTTCAACCAGATGGTGCGACCCAATGCGCGGTTGATATCTAACTCGACACCATAATG
>JAJDAW010000161.1 GCA_029261635.1 Nitrospinaceae bacterium | reverse complement strand
CGCCCGGTTCCTTCATCCACATTCAGTTCAAGAGTTAATCTCGCCAGCATTACCTTTTCAGGAGGGATAGCACACATAAAAAAAACGGCTTGCACTAATGTGCAAGCCGTCCGTTACTTCAAAACTCGTATTGTCTTCCTTAAGCAGAGGGAAGTTCACCTGGTGGAACTTCATCTTCCTCATCTTCATCAAAGAAGTCATCTTCATCATCACCGATCAACAGGTTCTCATCGTCAACTCGAAGTTCCTCAAATTCCTCCTCTTCCTCTTCTTCTTTCGGATAAGGCAGTTCGTCCCAGACCACCACACGAGAATTTCCCCGGTCTGCAATAAACAGTTTGAACTTGGGTTGCGGCTCTTCTTCCTCAATCTCCTCGCTACCTTCCGTAGCTACCAGAGAGGTATCTTCATCATCGTCATCGTCATCCGGCATTGGAATGCCTCGAGGAGCATCATCTTCCTCCTCTTCTTCAATCAAGAACATTCCAAACGGATCATCCAACGTACTTGCTGTTGCTTCGCCTTCTACAACACGGTTGGCTTTATTGTCATTAAAATTGGTTTGACCCAATACTAAGTCTGGCAATTGACCGTTCTCAGTAGGCACTTCTTTCCAATACAAAACCCGGTTGTTACCCGTATCAGAAACAAACATTCCCATTTCCCCAACCACGATATCGGTCGGAAAATACATACCTTCCTGACAAGCTCGTTTGTATCCTTTTCCAGAATTAGGTTCTCGACTAAAGAAATCCTTTTGCCCAATGACCACATCTGCAGCCACACCTGTTTCACGGGGAAGTTTGTTCCAGATCAAAACGCGGTTGTTGCCTTGGTCCACCACAAATACTTTTTCAGTTTCAGCATCATAGTGCACGCCCATCGGGAAACTAAGTGTATCCGCACCCACGTTATCGAATTCGCCCCGGTTTGGCCAACGCTCATCCATACCGCCTTGCCCCAGAGAGACATCGGCATTCCAACCATCACTAAAAGGAATTTTATTCCATACCAACACACGGTGGTTATCTTTGTCGGCAACAAAAATATGCTGATCATCACTTGAAAAAATTCCCATGGGGAAAAACAAGGAACCCGAGCCGACAAAACCCCGGCGGTTAGCTTCGTTATCATCTAGATTATCCTGCCCCAATACCAAGCTGGGGGCCTCACCGTCTTCAGTTGGAATTCCTGACCAGCGAAGAATACGATGGTTACCACTATCAACAACATAAAGCTTTCCATCAATCACCTGGAGTCCAGCAGGCTGGGAAAGAGTATCTTCCTCTGACTTACTAATAGTAAACCCATCCAGATCTTCATCGCCCAGCCCTGAGGTCATTTCGTCCAGGGTCGTGGTCATTCCGCGATTTTCCAGACAGTCTGCAAAATCTTCTTGTCCTAGAACTAGCGAGCAAGGCTCACCATTTTCTTCTGGAAACTGTTCCCATATCACAACTCGATGGTTGCCACGATCAGACACAAACAACATATCTCCAAATTTCGCGACATATTGAGGTTCGCTTAAAGTATTATCACCCGGATCATCTGCACCCCGGTTAGACTGGGTCATTGAAAAATCACCCTGACCAATGACCATGTAGGCACCAACTTCCTTTTCTTCTTCAGCCGGTTCCTCGTCCTCATCCATTTCATCCAGGTCTAACTCATCATCTTCAGACACGCTTAGCGAATCTTCAGACTCTGTCTTCTCCTCAATCTCATTTTCTTCTGCCATGAAAACAATCTCCAAATAATTTATTTCAATTTTTCAAAAAATGACCTTGCCAATTCTAACGGCAATATTCTAATCAGCAGGCTGTGGAATCTTCAATCGTTGCCACATGGAAATGACTTTCCGTCCATTTCTATCCTGATGTTTTCCATCCCAAACAGCAAACGCGATCAATACGGGAATCTTCCGTTTAAAACGGACATCCCATTTATTGATCGTTTCTAGAGTACGGAAAAATACTACACTCCATTTGCCTTCTTTCCAAACACCTTTTCCAATAACATTCTGTTTTGTCTGTGGCTGAGGTGTCAGCGTTCCGAAACCTTCGGCATTCAACTCCTCCACGGCTACTTCTCTGAATGGATTCAGCGAATCCACAGGATTGACCTCACCGCCAAAGATCATTGTGTCCAAATCCAATCCTTTGGTGGCATATTCCAGCTTTTCTTTTGTCTCAATCTCTGTCTGCCAGTCCGCTCGCCACTGCCAGATGTTCACCACTTTATTACGATTGCCCATGCCAAAAAATGGCTCGTTATGCCCATGCTTATGCAACATAACTTTTCCCAGAGCAAACTGCATCGCGACAGCATCTTTGAAATCCTGATGCCGACTAGAAGTACGATCTGGCTGAGCATCTTCCCATTGCAGGCGAAACGCAATGCCTTCATCGTTTATCACCGACTGAAACTGAATTTGATCGATCGGGTCTCTGCGTGCATTGAGTGGAAGTGTATGAATATTCTGCACCTCTACTGAATTCCACAACGGGTTTTCCGGATCCGTATCAATTTCCCCGTCTATGACATGGGTTTTCAGATCAGTCTCATATTTCGCCGGCTTATAAATTTCCTTATTAATTTTCGACTCTATGAAGGAAGCGAGATCCCACCGTTCACTGTCGGTAAGGTGATTGTAAGACTTCATAGGAGTCCCATCAATCCCTGTCGTCAAAATCAAAAATAAATCTTTCTTATCAAAGCCAAACTTAAAAGCATTTGGGTCTGTCAAATCGTAAATAAAAACACGATGATCCCAAATATCGAAGAGATCATCAGCAATCGGGCCATCGCCCTTCAAATCGCTACCGTGACAACGCGAGCAACGCATTTCTTGATAAATGCTTTGTCCTCTTTTTATCGACTCGGTATCGGAAACAGGCACCTCGCCAAGAACAATCTCTTCCTTTGGTTTGTCCTTGGCAAAACGTTTCGAAAATGACTTGATATATTCGACAACGCCCCAGATTTCATCTTCCGACAGCGCACCTCTCCATGCTGGCATGGCTGTGCCCGGTACGCCACGAGTAATCGTTCGGTAAATATCTTTATCCAGTGGCAACGAGCCAAAAGGCGTGCTGCGATATTTGAACACGCCTTTTCTAAAATCCCTTGGCCATGGATAAAGGTACGCCATAGCATCGCCGCCACCGTTGCCATCCTGCCCGTGACAAAACACGCACATATGCTTGTAAACGGTGGCACCGACGCGAAGCAGATCCTTTTTACTTTTGGGAGAATTCCCGACATCCTCGTGTTGCGAATGAGAATAGGCAGGAAGCGGCCCAAAAACAAGAGCAATCAGAACAAAAAAGGAAAAGATGCTCTTCTTATAATTAACGAACCCCAAGGCTCGGCGTTGATAATGAATAAAGTTCTTCATTGCCGTTTAAACCATCTTCCGCAATATCGACCCATATATCACCACGACAATTGCGTCTATGGTCTACCCCTTTACAATAAAAAAGCGGATTTCGATTTGTAAAGTATACGACCGGATGCGAAAAAAATACGCTTAAATCATCAAACTTTGCAATTTCGATGGCTTTTTCAATCGTTGTTTCCTCTGCAGAAGCCTTTCGAATCACTTTGCGGATGACCATATAATCCAGCTCTCGATCCAAATCGAGATCATAATATGTTGCTATCAAACCTGGAAGACTCAACGACTCCCATCCCCGATAAGACGGATGATTCCACCCCGGCTCCTTGGGAATATCCAGTTTCTCTAAGTCTTCATTTTGACTCAAAGCTAAAACTTGGCTCTTAATCAAAACAGACACCGAAATAAAAACCACCAGCCAAACCAGCACAAAGCGTATTTTCACTTGAGGCCTCAAATTTTTGGGTAATCAACGGTAAACGCCTACCCTTTATAATAAGGAACCCACGACTTTTAAAAACCGTTGCAAACCGGACTAGCAATCTGGAACTCGCCGATTTTCAAAGGATATTCAATAAGCTAACACATTTCAGGTGCCATTCAAAAGGGTAATGTAGCAAGCTAAATGAGGGAGGAAAATGGAATTGGGTAAGACTCGCCGAACTTAGGAATTGGCCTTCATAGCTGCAGCCACATCAGGAAAGATCTCGAAAACATCGTGGAGTTTGGCAAGCTCAAACACCTCTTTCGGGGCACCCTGCAAACAGGCCAAAACAAATCGCCCATCTTCTTTAAGTGTCTGAAAACAGTGAATAAATGTGCTGATGGTGGAGCTGTCAAGATAGGTGACTTTCTCCAGATTGAGGATAAATTTTTTGAATCCTCTCTCAATATAAGCATCGATGAGGCGACTGAGGTCATTTGAATTATATACATCCAATTGACCGGCAAGATCGATGACAATGGTGTCTTTTTCATCTCGGCAGTCGATATCGATTTTCCCCATCAACCCAAGTATTTCTTTATGAATCTTTTCCATCGAAAAACCCTTTTCTAATTAATGGGAAATTATAAATAAACGACCCAGCCGCAAGCGGATGAGGTATCCGGCAATAATTTTTTATTTAAAATACGTGGCGAGCCACGGGGAACAAAACCCACTTGTGGGATTAAAACTGCTTTTCATACCGTTTTGGGTCCGCATCACGGGGCACGCAATCGATCCAATAAGAATCTTTTTCTGGCTCCATTTTTCTCCTCAAAGGATCTTCCCTGAAAACAGAAGCTACCATGCGGATGACGGTAAACACCAAAAAATAGGTAAGGCTCAATATAACCTTGGCATTAAAGTTCCCTATCACCTCGGCAAACCGCATCCACTTCTTATGAATAGGAAGAAGGCTCAAAGGAGAAGCAAGCCCCATGCTACCAAAAAATAAAACCAAAACCCCGAGAACAGCCGCGGCGATGGTCCAAGTTTTATAAAAGAAAACAGCTCCGAAAAACGAAAACACCCCCGCCATCATCAAACCAAATTGTCTTAATTGTTTTTCTGATGGATCATTTGTGTTCATAGCTTCTTTCTCTTAAAAGTTTCAAGCAGATTGTACGACAGCAAAGGGTCATTGTGAATCGTAAAAAGAGTTTAGTTCGTTTTCGCTGAGATCGGTGGCAGGACCATCGTAAACGATTCGGCCTTCGTTCAACGCGATAATGCGCGATCCATACTCTCTTGCCAGAGACGGTAGATGCAGGTTACAGATCACGGCAACACCATCCTGTTTATTAAAATCTGCCAGCAAATCCATGATCTGCCTGGAGGTGGCAGGGTCCAGGCTCGACACGGGCTCATCAGCAAGGATCAATTGCGGCTCTTGCATTAACGCCCTTGCCAATCCCACTCGTTGCTGTTGCCCGCCGCTCAACTTATCCGCGCGGGCCAAATCTTTTTCAGCAATCCCCAATCGATCGAGAACCTGTCGGGATTTTTCGATATCTGCCTCGGGGAAAATATTTAAAATAGAAGCTGCGGTGGAAACACTGGCTAACCTTCCAGCCAGAACATTGGTTTGCACAGAACAGCGCGAAATAAGATTGTATTGCTGAAAAACCATACCGATTTTTTTCCGCAGTTGCCTAAGATGACGGGGTGAAGCTCCCGTAACTTCTTCATCATTGAGAAAAATTCTACCTGAGGTCGGCTCGACCAAACGGTTGATACAACGCAACAGTGTTGATTTCCCCGATCCGCTTTTCCCCAGTACTACGACAAACTCCCCCGCCTCGATCGTTAAGGAAACACCTCTCAAGGCTTCAGCGCCTTTGTCATAGGTTTTACAAAGTTGTTCGATTCTTAACATTTTCATTTGGATTCCGGGTTGGACAGATCGAGATTTAAAAGTCTCCCCGCTTCGCGTACCGGATCGAACAGCCCATCCAAATCCACCAATCCACTGATACCGTACAACCGTTTCAAAACCTTGCTGCCCTTGGGGCTTTGCGATATTATTTTGAGTCCATCTCGAAGCTTCACCTTCAAGCTTTCGGAAAGTTCTTTGCGGACAGACACTGTATCGTTGGGTATTTCCTTGGTATAGGCAATGATTTTAATTTTTTCAAATACATCGGGATAAGATTTCGCAACAGCCGCACGAGAACCATCGTAAGCAGCACCGCCATCGACCTCCCCCTTATATATGGAAAGAACCACCGCGTTATGCGATCCGGCAAAAACTGATTTTCCGAAAAACGTTTTCGGATCAAGGCCTTTAGAAAGCAATAATGTTTTGGGATACAAATGCCCGGAAGTAGAAGCCGGGTCGACAAAAGCAAATCGTTTGTCCTTCAAATCTTTTAAGGAATGAATGCCGCTATCGGCGCGAACCATGATCTGCCCTCGATAAAAGGGACTTCCAAACCGCTGCACCACCAGCAACAGTTCAACATCATACTTATCTTTGGCCAGGACATAACTGAAAGTTGCCAGCCAGCCAATATCGACTTTACCTGCCCCCATTGCCTCGATCACCGCCGCATAGCTGGTCGCTACCGAGGTTTTAAAATACAGTCCTGTTTCCTTGTGCAATAGGTCGCCAACCTCCCGTCCACCCTTTACAATAACCTGAGCATCCCCCGAAGGCACAAACATCATTCGAAGGGGATTTTTAGAGGTGCCCAGCATCTCCGCCAAAACAGGTTGCGGCAAAACGGCTACCTGCAAAAAAATGGCAATAAGCAGACAAGTAAACCTAAACGAATAAAAAAGTCGGAAAATGGAAAAATTCAAAGAAGGCTCCGAAAGTAATTCAACTTCTTTACATTATAGGAGTGAGGGCAGAAAAACGGCATAAAAAAAGGGGTAGGCCGCATTGCGACCTACCCCTTTTTAAAAATCTTAGCTTATTTTACAAATTCTGAACGGATGAATTTAACAACATCCCAGATTTGCTTGTCTTTCAAAGTTTTACCATGAGCAGCCATACCTGTTCCCTTAGAACCATTTTTGATGATGTGGAACATCTGACCAGCAGAAACCTTTTTCATGGTCGCAGCACATGTGAAGTTACGAGGATTAGGTTTCAGAGCTTTACCTAATTTTCCAGCTCCATCACCTTTCTCACCATGACACATTTTACAAGCCATTGGCTTTGCGGTTTTCATATAAAGTTTCTTACCGTTAGCTGCATCAGCCTTGGCTGTCTTATCTTTTTTAGCAATACCACCTGGAGCCGCTTTGGTTTTGCGAGGCTGTGGACATTTGCCGCCAGCGAAAGCAGAGCTAACTGCGAACAAGCTGAATATTACCAATACACTCAAAATTAAAGCCTTTTTCATTAAACAATCTCCTCTTTTAAAATAGTGGATCAAAGCTTATCTAAAAAAACCAAAATACCGGTTTGTTGCATACTTATTCTAAAAAAAATCCCTAATCAGAGCGGCAAAAAAAATATTAAACCAGCCCATGACCACACCCCCTTTAAGGGCAAAAGCTTAACGGGAATGGCGCATTATAATCCATTCGCTTTTCCTGTCAATAAAAAATCCATAACAAAAAGCCCACATTAATACAGGATAATCAGAGGGGAAATTTTCGAAAAAAACTTGCGGCATTGAGGGACATTCTCTAGAAAATTTATCAGGCTTTTTTCAATATTTTTCACAATTTGCCGATTCAACAACAAATCAACTTATCGCAAACCTTTTCAATCATTTGAATTTTTTATTGAGTCTGATTCCATAGAGTTTCGGGCAATTTCCCTTGCTAGGCACTGTCGAATCAAGTATGCTTTGACCATAAGTTAGAATCCACATTCTACAGGGCTAAGCTTAATCGGCCTTGTACTTATAATCCCCTCCAAAGAATTTATTGTTCTGTTTTCCTCATATTTTGAGGAAGGGGATTTATTTTGCTTGTTTAAGTGCTTGTGGGTAGGAAACTCAATAAAAAACATAATGTTAACTCTTTTATAGGGAGGTGACTAGATGAATGCTTTACTCAAACACCTCAGTTCAAAATTTAAAAAAACCAAATATCTAACGAAACTTGAGCAGATTCCTCAATTATCCGATTCGGAACGTGAGGATATGCAAAAAGTGAATGATAGGTTTGTTTTCCGCACCAACGACTATTACCAGTCTCTAATCGATTGGGACGACCCAAACGACCCCATTAAACGCATTATCATGCCAGATGTTGAAGAGTTGAACGAATGGGGTGAGCTCGATGCTTCTAATGAAGAAAAATACACAAAAGTCCACGGTTTAGAGCATAAATATACCTCGACTGCATTATTGCTCGTCAATGAAGTCTGCGCTGCCTATTGTCGTTTCTGTTTTCGTAAACGGCTGTTTATGAACGAGAATGATGAAGTTACCAAAGATATTAGTGCCGGTCTGGAGTACATAAAAAATAACAAAGATATCAATAATGTTTTGCTAACGGGCGGTGATCCTTTGATCCTTTCCACCAGCAAACTCGAGCCGATTATCAAACAGCTCCGCGAGATCGATCATGTGAAGATCATTCGTATAGGCACCAAGGTTCCGGCCTTTAATCCGTTTCGAATTTTAAACGATCCGTCTTTGCTTGAAATGTTCCGCAAATACAGCACCAGCGAAAAGAAAATCTATGTCATGGCACATTTCAATCACCCACGAGAACTTACACCTCAGGCGATTGAAGGACTCAACGCTTTGATGGATGCAGGAGTCTCACTGGTCAACCAGACACCTCTGGTAAAAGGAGTCAATGACGATCCTGATGTGCTGGCCGAGCTATTTTCCAAGCTTTCTTTCATAGGTGTTCCACCCTACTATGTGTTTTTGTGTCGACCGACTCTCGGTAATGAGACTTATTCTATCCCTCTTGAAAAGGGTTATGAAATTTTTGAAAAGGCACGAATACGTTGTTCCGGCCTTGCTAAAAGAGCTCGCCTTGTCATGTCCCATGAATCAGGAAAAATTGAAGTGGTGGGAATGACTGAAGATCAAATTTTCTTCAAATATGCGCGTGCCGCAAGCGAAAAAGACAACGCTCGCTTTTTGGCGTTCTATAGAAATCCCGATGCTGCTTGGTTCGATGATTACAAGGAAGCCAGTGAAGAATTTTCGTTATTTGAAAACAACGAAACCAGCGGGGTTGTGAGTTAAAACCCGTTGGTCACTACGTGCCGTCTCTTTTGAACGGCTGGCTAACTCCTCAAGAACTGCACTTTTGAATTCCCGCTGATGGATTTCGCATTTTTTCTCCTAATTATTCTGGCTTTCCATAACTCTGGCCAGATACTCACAAAAAAACTGAAATTTTCTGGCCCTGGCGAAGCATTTTTGTTTTCCACTGCGCTGGGCTCCATTCTACTCTCAGTCATTATGACGGCATTGGTATTCTCTGGCCTCATAAGCTCTGCAGTCTGCTGGATTATTCTCGGAGTATTTTTTCTAGTTGGCTGGAAAAATTTACTACACCTGAAGCACGCCTTGAATACTTTCAGTAGCCCGCAACCCAAGGAGGAGGATGGGCTAAAAAATATGGCGCAGTCGTTCCTCGGGCTCCTCGTTCTTCTTTCTATAGGGCTGGCTCTGGCTCCTGCGTTTGCAACCGATGCTTTAGTCTATCATCTGACCGTGCCAAAAGCTTTCCTGCAAGCGGGAGGTTTGGTCAATCTACCCGACAACATCTATTCCTTTTTCCCTCAGCAAATAGAAATGCTTTACCTCTTTGCTTTGGCTCTGAGTTCCGATTCGCTGGCACAACTCACCGGATTAGGAGTTGCCCTTCTGCTTTTGTTTGCTCTATGGCAATACTCCAAGCAAAAAGTTGGCGAAAGTTATGCGTGGATGACTCCGCTGATTTTTATTTCAACCCCCACTTTTTTCAATATAGCCTCTTCTGCTTATGTCGATCTACAAGCAGCCGCCTATGTTTTTCTGGCTTTTTATTCATGGGAAAACGGGTGTACGCGAAAGCAATCCGCTTGGTTCTTTTTAATGACTCTGTTTGCTGGTGCCGCAGTGGCGACCCAACTTACCACTATCATCATTCTACCCCTGGCAATTTTAGGACTGGCGATTCACGGTCGTAGTCATAAAAACACGAGCCAGACCGCAGGCCAATGCCTGGTGCTGGTACTCGGTTCTTTGCTGATGCTCTCTCCCTGGCTGGCAAGAAACTATTTTTTTACCGGTAATCCTCTATTTTTCATAGATTCTTTGTCTCTCCCCAACAACCTGACCTTTTTCAGCGAACTGCGTTCCCTCTCATTCGGTGGACAAATCGGCATCCTTTATTTATTACTATTGCCTGCTCTTTTGGGTTTGCGTCGCGACTCTCACCCTGCAGTTATTGTGTTTTTGGTACTGCTGGTTTTCTGGTTTGTCCAGATGCAAACCATTCACCTTCTTGCACCTGCATTTGCTTTCCTTTCGATGCTAATGGTCAGTGGACTCAAACAGCTATTTCAGCAAAACAGTACTGGGAAAAAAGAAAAGTTTTTTTTAACAACGATTCTAGCGCTTGGTTTATTGTTCAATACTTCCTTAATAATGAAAAAATGGTTTCTCATAGAGCCGCTTTCTTACCTTCTCCATAAGGAAAGTCGAGAACAATTTTTAACACGGCAAATCAGGGCTTACCCTACATATCAAGACGCCAATAAAATGTTGACGGAAAAGGACAAGGTCATTCTGATTGACAAGAAGAACCTGGGATACTTAATGAATCAACCTTTCTATAACGATGCTCTTGCCGAGACCTTGACCGAAATTATTGACAAAGGAGTCTATGCGGCCGACATCGCAAACCGACTGCAGATCCGGGGCATTAACCATGCCCTATTCAACTTCAATTATGTTTTTGGAAAGGATTCCGCACTGACATTTGGTGAAAAAGCGATCTTTAAAAACTTCTTAATTCGACACGGGGAACAACTCTCCACAAAAAACGGGTTTCTCCTTTACCGCTTTATGCTAGACTCCAAGGCTGAAAATCAAAATAAAAACTCAGGCTTTAATTTCGAAGGGCACTAAAATATGGAGCGGCTTGCAGGAAAGAATGTACTGATCATCATCCCCAAAGATTATTATATGGAAAGCGAACTCGATCCGATTGTTGAGTCTATGAAATCGGAAGGAGCCAATGTTCTAGTCGCATCCAACAAATTAAAAGAAGCGATAGGTATGAAAGGCGGTCGCACCAATCCCGACGTATTGATCGTAGATGCAGTTGAAGGCATCACCGGAGACAGTTATGTTTCCGCAGCTAAAGGAGTACGGCAAATCAAGGGAGTTTTTCATGGAGTCATCGTAATAGGTGGGAACGGCGCAAGATCCTACTTATGGAAGGACGAGTTAGTACGGCTTGTTCTCAATGATCGCCACCGATCTAAAATGGTAGTCGCCGCCATCGGAAGTGCCGTGCCTTGCTTGGGAAAAGCTGAACTGCTTCAAAACCTGGAAGTCACGACAGAGCCCGGAAACAAAAAAGCCATCAAGGAATTAGAAAACGCAAGAGCCATTATAGTAGATGAACCCGTCACGTCACACGACCGTGTCTACACGGTTCAGAATGCAGAGGCCATTGAAGCTTTCCTGAATCCTTTCATAGAAGACGTAGCGAAAACCGCGTTGAAATAGAGCGCGGTTTTCCTTACAAACCTTCCTCTTCCGCACGATCTTTATGCATTTTGATAATCTTCAGCCGTAATTTAATCGCATCGTTTAAACTTTTTACGAGGCGGTCGTTGGCATCGGGGAAATGCAATTTCTGATTGAACTGATCTAAAGAATAATTCTCAAGCACTTTAGCAAAAGCCTCATCGACAAAAGGCCGGGTCATTTGCATCACACCTTCGAAATAGATCGAAACCTTTTCGTACTTTTCCCAATTCTCTATTATGAGATTTCTTATCGTTTCCCCAGAAGGCTCCCCAGACTCCGACGTTCTACCCGCCGGAGTCGAGGTTCCCATGATCTCGTAAACATTAATTTTAAATTCGTTTTCCATTCTGTTACCGGCTTACAATTTTCACGGATTTCATTTCTATCCGATCATTCGGGTTATCAGCAGAATCACGAGGAGAATTAACGATCTTATCTGCCACATCCATTCCACTGATCACTTTGCCAAATGCTGTGTATTGGCCATCAAGAAAATGAGCGTCTTTTACCACAATAAAAAATTGAGAGCCTGCACTGTTCGGGTCTTGCGAGCGCGCCATGGAAAGAATACCACGGTCATGCTGTGTATCATTGAACTCCGCATCAATCGTATAGCCCGGACCACCTGTACCATGACTTGAGCGGTCTTCACTTTTAGAGTTCGGGTCACCGCCTTGGATCATGAATCCAGGAATCACTCGATGAAAAATGGTTCCGTCATAAAATCCTTTATTAGCAAGGTCTTTGAAATTTTTTGTGTGGCCTGGAGCCAAATCATCCAGTAATTCCAATTCAATATTCCCCAAAGTGGTTTCTATAACAGCAATTTCTCCACCTTGTGCGGCAGTCCCGGTCATTAAAACTCCCATTAAACTTGCGGCAATGCCTTTAACAAAAATGTTCATGGAACCTCCAGATAAAATTAGCGATAATATTGAAATATTTAAAATAATTCATAGTCGGTTATAACCGACTAAGGTCTTTAAAAAGAAATCATTCTAGATAATAGGATTTCGATTGTCAAACTTCAGCCTCAACCTTCGTACTGGATTCCTCATCAGCAACTACCTCCTTGCCGGATTGGCCCTGACCTGTCTAACATTGAGTAAAATTTTTTCTGTCTTAACGGGAGGAATCCTTATTGCCGGATTGGTCTATTGTTACGCGTTAGAATATCGCTCAACGATTCCCGTCACTCCCTCAAAAAAACTTCCCAGCTCTACCTGGGTCTTATTACTGGTGATTTTACTCTATCTGGGATTCGGCTTACCCATCCTTAACCTGATATCAGGGTTCCTAGTCTACCTTCTCTATACCCGCTTCATTTTCAAAACAGAATTCAACGATTACCTGTTCGGTTATCTCATTGCTATCGTCTGCCTGTTAATCGGAGCCCTCTACGTTCAGGACCTGGCCTTCGGCTTAGTTTTTCTCAGCTTTTATCTAGTGTTGAGCTGGTGCCTGATTTCTTATCACCTGATGGCGGAGCAAGTTAGCAGTCGCAGTTCACCCAAACTATTTATAAATCGCGGAAAAAACCAAAAGCTTAGTAAAACCCTATTAGGATGGTCCACCGGACTAGTTGCTCTAAGTTTTATAATGACTGCTGTCATCTTCATCGCCTTCCCTCGAATGGGGCTGGGCTTCATTGCCTTGAACACATCTTCTCCCCGCATCACCGGGTTTTCAGATGTTGTCACACTCGGCGATGTTGGAAAAATAAAACAAAACTCATCGGTGGTCATGCGCGTTGAATATACCCAAAACGGTCAGCCCTACCGACCCAGGTCTCGCATCCTTTGGCGCGGCGTGGTGTTGGATCATTATAACGGCAAGACTTGGAACTCCACCTTGAACAACGGATTCAGTCTGTCAAATAAACCGGGGCATGGGCTCAACCTATTCAAGATATCTCGACCCACCGAGGTAGTTGAGCAAACCGTGTATATGGAATCCTTTGATATCCCCTATTTATTCACACATGGCATTCCCGTTTTTATCGATGGCAATTTCACAAAACTGAACATGGATCAGGGATTCGCTTTAAAAACCGAACGTACCCAGGCGGGTCCCAGAAAATATACGTTGGTCTCTGAAATATCTGATCCCAATCGAACCTACAATCTTGAGCTTCCACATCCCGACAACACTGTTTTTCCTGAACGGTTTTTGCAACTTCCAGAAATCAGCACAGCCACAAAAAATTTAGCAGCAAACTTAACCCTTTCTACTAATTCAGCTCGGGAAAAAGCGTTTAACATTCTCAATCATTTCAGCGATTTTGGTTATACGCTGGAGATGGAAAACGATCCCGATAAAACCGCACTTGAATATTTTCTGTTCGACAGGAAAGAAGGACACTGCGAATATTTTGCTTCTGCTATGGTCATCCTACTTCGTGCAGCCGGTGTGCCTGCCAGACTGGTCAATGGTTTTGTGGGTGCCGAATGGCACGAATGGGGGAATTACCTTATAGTCCGCCAAAGCCACGCCCACTCTTGGGTCGAAGCTTATCTACCTGGAGTGGGCTGGGCGGTATTTGATCCAACTCCACCAGACCCCACTCAAGTCGCTGCTCCAGATATCAACCCCCTGACACAAACCCTCGATCTTTTACGGATGAACTGGCAGCGTTATATCATCCGTTATTCCTTCAACGATCAAGCCGACATGATCCAGTTCTTCCGATCCGGTGGACTCGACGCCATGGACTCGCTGAAAAATCTGACATCATTTGAATGGGATGATATATGGATATCGAATCAAAAATGGATTCTGTTGATTCTGCTTTTAATGGTGGGCTGTATTATTCTTTTTCGAAAACGCG
This sequence comes from Nitrospinaceae bacterium, assembly GCA_029261635.1. Taxonomy (GTDB): domain Bacteria; phylum Nitrospinota; class Nitrospinia; order Nitrospinales; family VA-1; genus UBA8687. Next base: position 293 of record JAJDAW010000161.1, on the reverse strand, counting down.
GGTTTTCACCACCCTCGTCACAAGCGGTATTTTTGTATGAAGAATTGCAAAAGCGTCTTGAAAAGAACGGTATCAAAATAAAACCAAATTGGACCGCGCGGGAACTATTGCACTCTGGCATTCCTGATCAAAAATTCAAACAGGTCGAGCGGGTAATCGACTATTACGAAAAAGTTCGTTTCGGCAACAAACCGACTGACGTAAATATCGAAAAAGAAATAAGAACGGCTTTAGGTTCTATTTAGCCTGCATCTCTTAGCACGTCATCGCGAACGACCAGAGGGAGTGTGGCG
>JAJDAW010000160.1 GCA_029261635.1 Nitrospinaceae bacterium | reverse complement strand
CCCATGTATTGGGAAACGCATCCAAAGATATCTACCGCAATATTTATGCTTTCACGCTCGATGAACTCCACGACTTCAACAGCCTGACCAGTGACGAAGTAAAAAATCGTATTTATGGAGCAGGGTTGGGCCTTGGTAGCTTGTCCCTCAAGAACATAGAAAAAGAGTTGGAAAGTTTATGCACACAAATTTTTCGTCCGCGTGGATCTTGTCGTCTCAATGACTTACTTGAAAAAATTAAAACTAACGAGCAAACAATACTTTCCATCCAAAAAAATTTGACTCTCTACGACGAACTGCAAAATCAATACAAGAAAATGGGTGATACCAAAGCGGCAGTGCAAAATTCCCTGCAAAATCTGGAGTCCGAAAAAAGAATTCTCGAAAGCCAGATCCATCTATACGAAGATGCGGTTCATTATATGGAATCCAAAACCAAGCTAGAATCGCTTGAAGATCTGTCACAGTTTCCGGAAGGGGGATTAAATAATTTTAAATCCCTGCAACAGGAAAAAGAAAGTCTGACACGTCGAATAGAAGAAGAGCAGACTTCACTCATCACCTTAAACAATTCACTGGACGAATTAGAAATAAATCATGACCTTCTAAAGTATGAAGAGAGCATTCATCGCCTGCAACAGTCCACTCATTCGATCCATTCTGCCTTACAAGACTCAAGCAAAGTCCAGATCGAACGCGAGGACCTGGAAATGCAAATCAACGAAGAAATAAAATCTATCGATAGAAATTGGAACGAAGAAATATTATTGGAATTCGACTTGACCGAAGCCGATAAAGACCAGATCGATCAGTTTACTGAATATTTTGAAACCCTAAGAAAAGAACAAGACCTGTTCCTGGACCGTCTTGAAAGCCACCGTAGGCTGAAAGCCGAGGAACAATCCAAGGGTTGGAACATTCCAGAATGGTTAAAACAGTTCCATTATGGTTTCACGGGAACAGGAGTGATCGGCGTTATCTTGGGAGGCTATATAGTAAATATCCCTCTCTTAATTGCAGCCATATTGATGGTGGGTGGAGGAATTTTTCTATTCAAAAAAATTCTTGCCGAGAAAAATAGTTTCGCAAAAGAAGACATGACTGAAAAAAATCTCGCACATCAATACGACAAAAAGAAAAGTGAGTTGGATGAAAAGTTTGAAAAGTGGCGCGAATGGCTAAAGCAACGGAAACTAGATCCCGGAATTGCCCCCAACACCACCAAGAATATTGGAAAAACCACACGGCAAATTAAATCTATGATTTCCCAACGCGGCAGACTGGATGAAAGAATCGAACAAATGCAAAGCACGATGAAAGAAGCTCTCGACTGCATCGCTTCTCTGGCACCCTTAGTGAATAACGTATCACTGAAAAACGAGATACCGGACAACATTGATATTCTCTGCCATGCTTTCGAGAATAGCAAAGCCAATCGCGAACGCCGCGCCCTTGTCGAAAACCAGCATAAAGATCAAAACGAAAAAATTTCCCGTCTTGAAGGTCAGCTAAAAAATAATACCAACGAAATCGAAAAGTTTATACGTTCCGTGGGTGCCATAGATACGGAAGATTTTTACCGCAAGCAATCTGCTTTTGAAGCTTATAAAACACTGGAAAAAACAGTGGAACAAAAACGCGGAATCATCCATTCCAATGTTGGGCTAGGCCAGCATTTCGACCAGTTCTTGGAAGATATTCAATCCACTCCTTTAGAAGAGATAAAACAAAAACTCGGAAAACGGCTCGCAGAATATTCAGAGTTACAGGAAACCCGTGAACAATTGTTACAAGATATTGGTGAAACGCGCAACGAATTGGAAAAGCTATCATCGAACAACAACCTTGTTGACCGACAAAATGAATTGGAATCTCAGAAGCAGGAATTAAAAACGGTTGCCGAAACCTGGGCTTCTTATCGCAGTGCGCTTGTACTTATTGACGAAGCCAAAAGGAGATACGAAAAAAACCGTCAACCAGGTGTTATCCGCTCTGCTGAAAATTTGTTTGCAAAAATAACGAATGGAACCTATAGCCATATTATCAAGCCGATTGACAGCGAAGACATCCTCGTTGAGGACGCTCAGCATAAACGAAAAGGCGTTCAGGAAATGAGTCGCGGGACGCTTGAGCAACTTTATCTGGCCATGCGCTTTGGCTTGATTGATGAATATGAAAGCCGATCGGAACCTTTGCCCGCTGTCTTGGATGACGTGTTCGTTAACTTCGATGACGAACGTGATGAAAGATTGATCGAGGTATTGAACCAGTTTGGTCAACAAAGACAAGTCATCGTCCTCACCTGCCACCAACGCTCCCTCGAAGCTTACAAAAAAATCGGCGCAAACCAAATCACCGTTTAATTGTTACGCCAATAGAACCCCTAAAACAAAGCCAGAATAAAACGTGGTTTTGACATTACCGATTTTATGATGGATTAAATTTTATCTGAATAGAGTGTTTTACTAAATTGTACCCCACCATAAAACAATGCAATGAAGATGGCCTAAAATCTAATTTAATGCCATCAACTATAGCTGATGAGCTTTTGGATTTTGTTGTGATAGTAGCCTTTTCTAAATTATTCTTTTTGCAGAAATTAATTAAATTAGTAAATCGCTCGGGATAATCAGTATTTCGATCACTCCATTTTACTTCAATACACCAATCTGGAATATTTCTACTCCTATAAACCATATCAACCTCTCCCTTGCCTCCTTTCCATCTCGCATAATAGATTTTCTTTAAATCCTCTGAACCATGCATCCATTGGCTGAATATTGCAGTTTCAACAAGATTGCCTAGTATTTCCGGCTCCTCTTCAGAAGGCGGATTATAAATGGCAGAGTACATGGAGGGGTTTGTTAAATATATCTTAAAAACATTTCTTCTCTTGAAGGTTTTACAAGAATCATCTACTCGATTTACCGTTTGTATTAAAAAAGCCGCCTCTAGATACTCTAGGTACCTATTTATTGTGTTTTTAGCTACACCAGAGTGTTTACTCAAACCACTCAGAGAAACTTCGTTTCCTGTTTGATAAGCTAGGGTTGAAAATAATCTGTTTAATTCTTGTGTATCTAAAATCCCATATAAGGAAGGTAAATCACGTAATAGAACTTTATCAATGATATCGCTACGAATAAATCTTTGAGGGTCTTTTTGAATTTCCTTATTAAAGATTGCTTCAGGAAACCCTCCATAATGAAGGTAATTTAAAAACTGTCTGTTTAGTTCTACTACGTCTTTTAATTGAAATTCAATATTAGAGCTTGGAGCTTCGTTAATCTCAATTAGAGATTCTGTTAACTCCAAAAGATGGAGATACTCATGAAACGTTAAAGGTGGAAGCATAAAATCTGTGAAACGTCCTGCACCCGACTCCTGGCTTTTTCTTTTGAGTGCTCCGGCGGCTGATCCGGAAGCTATGAACTTGGTTTTCTTATATGTATCAACTAAAACCTTGAGCTGAATGTCCCAGTTTTTTAGATACTGAATTTCATCAAAAATTATTATTTTTTCAGATAAATCCTCGACAGATAAAATCTCTTTATATATATCAAGCAACCCCTCCAAAGAATAGGAATGAAGAATAGGAGTATCCAAAGAAAGAAAAAGTATGCTTTGGGGTTCAATATTGTCATCAATGAGCTGCTGGATAGTTTGCCAAAGAATGACGGTTTTTCCTACCCGCCTCGGACCCATTAAAACCACAGCCCTATTAACTTCAGCAGTAACCAACGGATAGAAAAGGTCAAAGTATTTTCGCCTTCTCATATCTTTTAAATCACTATCGATTTCCCGATTAATCCAGTGGGAATTGAGGGATTCAACCTTTTTCCTAATCTCTTTTCCTGAAATTTCACGCATCGTTCACCACCTAAATATATATAAAAAAAGGACCTTCTAACTAAATTTAAAATAAGATCATCGCATTGATCTTATTTTACCGCATAGCGATTTAAAGTCAACGCTCTAATCTTATTTTTTAATTGGCAAGCTGAGCATATAGTTTTACTTACGCTTGACAAAGAGGACATATTTTGCGAAAGTATAGTAAATATTTAATATTATATTCATTATTTACACCATGAAACTAGCAGAAGAGACCACTGAGGCTATAAAGCACGATATCCTGGACAAGGCGTTTTTGCGCTTTGGACGTTTTGGATTCGGAAAAACAACCATGGCAGAAATCGCTAAAGACTGCGATATGTCGGCAGGCAACCTTTACCGCTATTTCGACAATAAAAAGGAGATCGCAGCAGGTTGTGCCGAACGATGTATGCAACAAAAATTGGAATTGGTGCGGGAAGTTTTACGTGACCCTAGCTTGAGTCCGGATAAAAAGTTGCAGCGGTTTGCATTGGATGTCCTTGAATACATGCACCAGCAGTTCTCTGACCAACCTGCCCTAATGGAACTGGTCGATTTTGTTTCCCGCGAACGCTGGGATATTGTTACCCATTACATGGAGCAGGAAAAATCCTTACTTTCAGAAATTCTTTCTGAGGGAAACCGGTCAGGCCAATACAATGTTTCCAATGTGCTCGAAACCGCCAAGTGGATTCAGGCCTCTTTGATAAAATTTATAGCACCAAGATATATGGACGCATTCTCCTTGGAGGAATTAAGAAGAGAGGCGAGCGGTGTAACCACCTTGTTAACAGCAGGGCTTAAAAAGTAAAAAAATTTAACCTCTTACTAAATATTTTATAAAATATTCATTATTTAATTATGAAAAACAACTCAATAAATGACTTTGGCGTAATCCGCTTTCGTTGGTGGATCATCTTGTCAACTCTGGTTCTTGTTTTATCGGCAGCATCAGGTGCGCGGTTTCTCGGTTTTTCTACCGACTACCGGGTGTTTTTCAGCGAAGATAATCCACAGCTAGTCGCGTTTGAAACGCTACAAAACACCTACACTAAAAATGACAACGTGATGTTTGCTGTAGAACCTAAAGACGGCAAAGTTTTTACACCGCAAACTCTAGCGATTGTAGAAGAGCTCACCCAGGCTTCCTGGAAAATTCCTTATTCTTTACGGGTAGATTCCATCACCAATTTTCAATACACCTGGTCCGAGGGCGACGATCTTGTTGTTCAAGACTTAATAGAAAATGCCGAATCGTTTACCCAGGAACAACTAAAAAAAGTTCAAGCCGTGGCTCTTGCAGAACCCTTGCTTCGCAATCGGTTAATCACACAAAAATCAGATATAACCGGAATCAACGTCACCATCAATCTTCCGCATAAATCCATTAGCGAAACACCCGAAGTAGTGGCATTCGTCCGTGACATGCAAGAAAAGTTTGAGAAAAAATACCCCTCGATAAAAATTTATCTTACCGGGGTCGTATTCATGGACAACGCTTTCAACGAAGCGGGTGAAGGCGACATGAAATCTCTCGTGCCTGTCATGTACAGCATCGTTCTTATCATTATGGCATTGACCCTACGAACCTTTTGGGGAACTTTTGTCACCGTGCTGATCATGGCGTTTTCGATTCTTACAGGCATGGGCTTGGCGGGCTGGTCAGGAATACTTTTGACTCCCATTTCCGCCAATGCACCCACAATCATTCTCACTCTGGCAGTGGCAGACAGTATTCATATTCTGGTCACCTTTTTCTACGAAATGCGCCATGGCAAATCCAAATACGAAGCGATTCAGGAAACATTGCGTGTGAACCACCAGCCGGTTTTCATAACCAGCGTTACAACAGCCATTGGATTTCTTAGCCTGAATTTCAGCGACTCTCCACCCTTTCGTGATCTTGGAAACATCGTTGCGATGGGGGTAATGGCCGCTTATGTTTATTCAGTGCTATTTTTACCTGCGATGTTATCCATATTACCTGTGCGCGTGAAGGCAGGTTCTACTTCTCAAAATGGGTTTATCGACGCCCTTGGCGATTGGGTTATCCATAACCGCAAATCCCTTTTCTGGGGCATGATGTCCCTCATCATTATCCTTGCCTCACAGATTCCGCGAATTGAAATTGATGAGAAGTTCAACGAATATTTCGATACCCGTTACCAGTTTCGGGTAGACAACGATTATGTGGAAAAACATTTGACCGGCTTTGAGTCCATCGAATATTCATTGAAGGCGGGAGAATCAGGTGGCATCAGCAATCCTGAATACCTTAAAAAGGTCGATGCGTTTGCCGAATGGTATCGACAGCAACCAGGCGTTATGTATGTCAGCACGTTGACAGACACCATGAAACGACTGAATAAAAATATGCACGGTGATGACGAGTCCTATTACCGACTTCCAGATGAGCGCGACCTTTCTGCGCAATATCTACTGCTGTACGAATTATCATTGCCCTTCGGACTTGATCTAAACAATCAGATCAATATTGATAAATCCTCAACACGGTTCACTGCCATACTCGAAAGCGTGTCTACACAGTCCGCTTTGGACTTAGAAGACTCGGCTCAAGAGTGGCTAAGAAATAATGCTCCTCCTGGGATGGCCTCACATGGGGCGAGTCCTTTAATCATGTTTTCGCATATTGCCATGCGCAATATAGACAGCATGATGACGGGAACCCTTTTGGCATTACTTTTAATCTCGGCAATTTTAGCGGGGGTATTAAAAAGCTTCAAACTGGGGCTCATCAGTACCATCCCTAATCTGGTTCCCGTGTTCATGACGTTCGGCATTTGGGCGGTATTTGTTGGACATATTGGCCTGGCGGTTTCGGTCGTCGCACCCGTTGCTCTTGGAATTATTGTTGATGACACAGTGCACTTTTTAAGTAAGTACAGAAGAGCCCGTCAGGAGTTAGGAAAGACACCAGAAGAAGCAGTCCGATATTCTTTCCACACCGTTGGGACTGCGTTGTTCCTGACATCCGTAATACTGGTCTGTGGTTTTTTTGTGCTGACCTTTTCAGGGTTTCAAATGAATGTACATCTGGGACTGATGACCACCATCGCTATTTTATGCGCACTGGTAGCAGACTTTCTGTTCCTACCAACTTTATTAATGCGCTCGAGCAATCCAGTTCCTTTGCGTGAAGCTGAACTCAAGATTTAATTAATTTTCGTCTAAAACAGGAGACGGTGTTATGAAATTTATTATCACATTATTCACATCCCTATTATTGTTCGCCGGGCTGGCGTTTGCAGAAACACCCGAAGAGAAAGGGCTAGCCATAGCCAAAGAAGACGACAAACGGGATAACGGATTTGAAGATTTCACCGCCAACTTGGTGATGCTTTTAAAAAACCGTCAAGGCGAAGAAAGCGCACGTAACATCCGAAATAAAACTCTGGAGGTGGAAGGCGATGGGGATAAATCCATTTCTATATTCGATCGACCCCGCGATGTTAAAGGAACAGCCCTACTCAACTTTACTCATAAGGTCGGCACTGACGACCAATGGCTGTTTTTGCCCGCATTGAAACGTGTCAAACGAATCAGCTCCGCTAATAAATCCGGTTCCTTTATGGGCAGTGAATTTGCCTACGAAGATGTTACCAGTCAGGAAGTAGAAAAGTATTCTTACAAATGGATCCGGGACGAAGACTACGAGGGACAAAAATGTTTCGTTTTTGAACGTTATCCCGTTTATAAAAACTCAGGATATACGCGGCAGGTGGTGTGGCTCGACCAAAAAGATTATAAAATTCTTAAAATAGAATTTTACGATCGTAAAAATGCACAATTAAAAACCTTGAAGCAGTCTAAGTTCAAACAGTACCTGGATAAATACTGGTTCCCTGAAGAAATGCACATGAAAAATCATCAAACAGGAAAAAGCACGTTACTCACCTGGACAAATTATAAATTTAAAAATGGTCTTAAAGATAAAGACTTCAATAAAAACAGTCTCAAGCGTGCACGATAAGCATGCCTTCTACCAAGCTACATCGGATACGATGGATACTCTTGTTCGTTTTGACGATCATCGTGTTGTTTCGTCCTCCTGTAAAAGTTTTTGCTCACGAAATTTCAGGTTTTGCAGCAGGTGAGGCACGGCTCTTTCCAAACGAAGCCCTGTTTTCAGGTCAGAACGAGCAGTCCGCTTCTTTTGCTTTGCAGCCCGAGTATTACCACGAGTTTGAAAGCGGTAGCAGTTTCACCTTTGTTCCGTTTTTGCGAGTCGATAGCGGCGATCAGGAACGCACCCACTTCGATATACGCGAACTCACCTACCTTTGGTTGCAAGAGGATTATGAATTAAGGGTCGGTGTCCGAAAAGTTTTCTGGGGAACCACCGAGATACTCCACCTAGTAGACATTATCAATCAGAACGACCAAGTGGAAAACATAGATACCGAAGACAAGCTCGGTCAACCGATGATCAACGTTTCATTTTTTCGCGATTGGGGCACCTTAGACATTTTCATGATGCCCTTTTTTCGAGAACGCACCTTCCAAGGAGTTGGCGGAAGATTGCGTGGCGCTACCCCCATCGATGACGACCGTGTTCAATATGAAAGTTCCGCCGAAGAATGGCATAACGATTGGGCCATGCGTTACTCGCATACCTTTGGCGATCTCGACATTGGCCTCTCTCAATTTATCGGAACAAATCGAGAACCGACCTTGCTCGATGGCACCGACTCCAACGGGAACGCTATAAAAATCCCCAGATACGAACAAATCAAACAGACTAGCGTTGATGCTTCCTATGTGGTCGGTGAATGGTTGTGGAAATTGGAATCACTTTACCGCACGGGGCAAGGCAACGACGATTATTTTGCATGGACAGGAGGTTTCGAATACACCTTCACCGGGATCTTTGATTCTTCAATGGATTTTGGAGTGGTCGGCGAATGGATGTACGACACGAGGGAAGAGAGAGCTACCAATGCCTTCGAAAATGACATTGCCACCGGGCTACGCTTGGCAGTCAACGATGCCGCCAGCACTGAAGCATTATTTGGTTGGGTGCAAGACCTCGACACTTCTGCTCGTTTTCTATTCCTGGAAGCCAGTCGAAGATTCGGAGACAACTGGTTGCTGACTGCTGAGTTACGCGCCTTTATCCATCAACCCATGGAAGACCTCTTTTTCGACCTGCGCGATGACGAAATCATGCAAATAGAACTCGCCTATTATTTCTAGCCATCGTGACCATGGATTCAATGGGGTCATTGCCCTTTTGAACGGGTAATCCTATTACCGTTTTATTAATAAATATTAATAATTGCCACACTTCTAAAGAAGTAGGGGTCTGGTATAATGGTTGTATGCTAACTCAAAAAATATTCAGGGTTTTTCTAATTTGTCTTTTGGGAAGTGTAATCTTTCCCAGGTTTCTATTCGCAAACTCCTTTAATGAACTGGTGCAAGAAAAACGAATTCTGGAAAGCCAGTTTGGTATTGAAACACTGGAATGTTTTCCCTTCGTTAAGAATATCGGGTTTACAGATGACCAGATACCTTTAATAGAGCAATGCCTGAAAGGGGTGTCCACTCTAAAGAAGGCGCTCAGCAACGTCAGCCATCAAGACTATAAAGAAGTAGGGATCAGCAACCGGTTCTTAAGAACTGCCGGTTTTCATACTGTGCTGGTCGACTGGAAAGCCTCACCCACTGAAATCACGAGATTTTTAAACACCCGCCTTTCAAATGAACAGCGCACACAATTTCTGGATAAAATTCACGCACTAAAAAAAGAGATCGTCAGTCAAATTCAAGTCAAAGATTTATACTGCTCAAAAGAAATTTCCAATACCGATTGCCTGAAAGGTTATGAAAATCTCGCGGCCGTTCGCGCCACCCCGGCGACGAAAAAACTAGCCTGGCATGAAATCAAGATCACCGACTCACCTTCGAACCCAGATGCACCACGAAAACTTATTTTAGGTTTCAACAATTCTTCAGAAGAAATGCGCGATCGACTAAAAAAAGATCCTTATGAATCCTGGAGACCGCAGAAAAAATTGTACGATGCCATTCAGGAAAAATACGGTAAAGCCTTCAAAAAGAAACTGCAGTTAGAAAATTTTGTCTGTGGCGCTGACATTACGTTGCAAGAATGTGAACAAGGAGCCACACATTTATTTGAAGCCAGCAAATCGCTCGATTTTCGTATGCGCTACTGGGGTCAGGTGGTTATCAATCGTTACAATACTCTTATACAAGATGACTTTCATGCGCAGATACGGTTTGACCTCCCCGCAGAACAAATTGTGCAATATTTTTCCCGCAAGGCATTAAAAACGCAGGCGGAAAAAGACACCACATTAGCGGTAAAATTGGAAGGGCGTACAAAAAATAATCCTTCAAGACTAAGAGCCGTTTGTGACCTCAGCAGGCTTCGCGCCGCCCTTTGCACCAACGCGTTCAAAACCTTCATCCGGTTTGTAAAAAACAATCGTGACTACCAGGCACAGAAACCCTGGGACACTTTGATGTTTGTCGATGGCACGCAACTGCATCGCGTCAACTTCGCACTCAACTCCAGCGCTAGAACCACCTACCTCTACATCGACGCCAACAGCAATGATGAACAGTTTTCAAATTATTTGAAAAAATTTCGATCGGGTAATTAACAAGGCAGGAAAAACAATCTAAAGGTCGGGGCCCATCAAGCCAATAAAGCTATTGAGCAGATCAGGATCAAAATCATTGCTCATTTGTTTTTTCATAATAATAAGCGTATCAAAAGCACTCAATGCTTTTTTATAGGATCGTTTTGTAGTTAGCGCATCATAGACATCCATTATTTTGCAGATGCGGGCATAACGATGGATCTCCTCGCCTTGAATGCCATTGGGATAACCGCCACCCTTATATTTTTCATGGTGCTCTGCGGCCATCCGCACTACATTATGGGTGTAACATTTCATCCCCGTGAGGATGTCTCCACCTGCAAGAGCATGGAATTTCATTTGCTCGAACTCTTCGTCAGTCAATTTTCCGCTTTTATTTATCAGAGCGTGATCAATTTTCGATTTGCCCACATCGTGCAACATTCCACCGAGGGAAAGTTGGCGTGTGTCATTCTTACTCATTTTACTTTTCACGCCAAATGTCATGCAATAGAGCCCGACATTGACACTGTGAGTATAAGTATAATAATCTTTACTGGTGATCGCAGCGATACCATGGAACCCAGCTTCAGCTGTAGTCATACAGTCTTCCATCATATCCATCACCTCTTCCGAGGCTTCCAGAATTTTCTCTGAAGTGTTATTTTCAAAAAACTCCTTCATAACACCTTTAGATACTTCGTAAATTTTTTCTGTTTTTTCTTTGAGGGGAATATCGGGATTGGAAACCATCGCCTTTAACGACTTGGTAGCATACTTGTAATATTTAAAAAGGTCTTCTTCGTGAATGTAAAAATCCTGATCGGTCCCGTCTTCGAGAAGTCTTTTTACCTTATCTTGGTGCTTGGGGTCTGTGCTGGCAAAAAGGACATATTTAATGGTGCCAAAAGTCTCCGTCTGGTAAAAAATATCGAAAGACTCGTCACCTCCTTTGTCAAGAAAGTTGATATCTATCTCTCTAAATTTTCCCTCTTCCGTTTCCGCGCCCACAATAACCTCATATATTACAAATAGAAAACTTCCTCGCAACTAAGTTCCAAAACCTTAAACAACTGTTAGTTGCGCTGGGGAAGAACCGTTGGATACCTCATCCTACACAGGGTGAAAGGAATTATAAACCTATTGCCTATAAAAGGAAATCATGTTTTTCAAATCAATGTAAATCTAATTATAATTTACAAAAATTTATGATTTTGGATACACCTCTTTGATCCTGGAAACCAAGTGGATGATGGATCGTGTGCAACCCAATAAATCTGGGATAGACAAACTTTCCCCCGGCTCGTGCATTTTCGCATCCGGGTCATATGCGCCTAGACACAGAGGTTGCACGTCTCCCAAAGCCTGCATCAATTTTTCAACGAAAGGGATGGTCCCCCCACACCCATATAAACAGGATTTATGATCAAATCCCTTTTCGAGCGATTCGAGGATTAAAGGAAAAACAGGATGTGAAATTCCGGTCATCCAGGGTGAAGCCCCTTTATCCTCTTTAATTTTGAGACTAAAACCTGGGGCAATATTTTGCGAAAAATATTTTTTGAGCTTCTCGATAGCAGAATGGTCTTTATTTCCCGGGGCCAGACGAATTTCGACAAATGCCTTTGCGGATGGGTCGTCATAAAGACGGGGTTCTAACCCTTGATCTACAAAAAGGGATTGAATTTTTACCGAGTTACCATTAGAAAACTTTTGCAAGTCAGGATGCAGAACTCCATCGACCGATATCAAATGATCAATCATTCGAGCTAATTGAATTTCCGGAATTGGAACAGGCCCTCCATTAACACCTGAATGCGGGTCCTTTGATGCCGACTGCAAAATTAGATCAAGGGTAGCCGGTGAACCACTAACGACATCTACTTTTAAATTTAAGTTGAACGGATTTTTATCACGAACAATAAGCTCCACCTGTTTAGCTAAATTGATTGCATCATCGGTCCCCGGAAAACTCAAACGTGCCCCTGCAGTTCCCAAAATAACACTTCCTGATATGCGATGACCTGGACGAGCGTTTGCAAAAGAGGTTCGTAACTGTGCAATCAGAATAGAGGCCACATTTTCAGGTACCGTAAGACGAGTTTCTGGCAATACTCCGGCGGTTTCCCTGAGCGCTGCCACGGACGTGGGAACGAAGGAATATCCTGCCCTCTCATCCTCAGTGACGGGCTGGTCGGAGCTGGAAATTTCCTGGATGGCTAACGAATGATTATCCTGAATCAACGTAGAAAGCAGTTTGTACAATGCGGTTTGCTCATCAATAGAAACATTCCCAGACTCGTTCGCGACAGTGACTTCCATTTGAATAATTCCTCGCAAGGAAGTTGTCAGCCCAGGTACGCCTTGCGCAGGATTGACCACGTCAGTAATAACAACGCAATCAATATTCGAGAAAAATGATTTATTTTCATTGATCTGGTCGATCAAACTATGAGAACCGCTCTCCTCCTCGGTTTCAAAAATTACTTTTATATTACAAGGGAGTCCCGAAGGCTCTACTGTTTGCATGAGCGCATCGACGGCCATTCCAATCGAAACAACACCACTCAAGTCATCTGCTGCTCCTCTGCCGTATGCACGAGACCGGTCTTTGTTCCATCTCAACTTCGTCGGTGGAGTACCTCCCCATTTTTCAAATTTTTCATTATCCATATAAGGTTGCTTGTCCAGATGCGCATAAAAAAGAAGGGTTGGTTTTTCTTCTGACACATGAATCTCTGCCATGAGAATAGGGAACGGGTATTTACTACCCGAATTGTTTACCGATACCTTGGTCAACCCAATTCGGGTCATATAACTTTTGGCGCATTCAAGAATTTCTTTCATATCGGTGGGAACGATTCTGTCGCCTTTAAATTCATTCACACCAAAACTTCGACTGTCAATCCCAACCAACTCTTCCAACACTTTTAAGTGCTTGAGCACAAGATCAGTATCGTTATTAATTTTCTCACAAGCAATAGAGCTTAATTCTTCAGGTTTCATATCCAGGGGAATTTATTGGTTGATGGGTTAAGGGATACTAACATAATGAGGAATTTTAACCGCTTCCTTTACTTCAATAAACTCTTGGTATAAAATTTGAGTACTGTGAGTACTGGAAGAGACTCAAACTTTATTTCAACGACTATTCTCCCCACACTTTGATGTTACAAAAGCTCCAAAACCTATTCGCTCTATACAAAATAATCAAAGCCCGTGGAAACAAGGAACTTATTCGCCATTCGCGCAAACAATTGATTGGATTTATTTTTTGCAAAAATGATTTAAACCGAAAGCCCTTTTTCCGGGCAATGCTTTACTGGTTTAACATGTTAAAAGGTCTCGATGTACTGGTCTGGCGACTGGAAACTTTCGGTTTTTTATATGGCCCCAACCTCAACGATGAAGAGATAATAAAATTAAATCAGTATCTTTGAAGATTTTTTTAATTTACAATTTGAGTCCCTTTTGCAAACACAATCTCACCCCAAGATTTAAACCGGATAATAAATTTGAGCACAATACTAAATAACAAAACTTTCCAAATATACTTTCTCGTTTTTGTTTCTCTTCTGATTATGCTCGGGCGACAACTGGATACAGGTATTACGAATTTTGATGATGCCTTTTATGCTCAGAAGGCTAAGGAAATTTATGAGTCCGGCAACCTATGGATAGTCACTCATGGCGGGGCACCCTCTTTCGAAAACCCTCCCCTTCCTTTCTGGCTCATGGCTCTGGCATACGGCATATTTGGAATATCCAGCTTTTCCTCGGTTTTTTTCTCCGGATTATTTGGAACAGGAATTGTAATTTTGACGTATCGATTGGCGGACTATCTATATAAAGATTCCTGGATTGCTTTCACCGCCTCGCTCATATTACTTTTCCCAGGCATATTCATCGACTCATCGCGAAGGGCTATGGTCGATATTCCTTTAGCATTTTTTGTTACGCTCGCTCTATTCGCATTCATCAAAGCAAAAACTCACAAGCCGTGGTATCTGTTTTTTGGTCTCGCCACCGCAGGAGGGATTTTGTCAAAAAGTGTTTTGGGCATCTTCCCGTTAGCCATTGCATTTTTCCACCTGGTTTTTAGCCGTCAATGGAAGGAAATAGTTAATCCTCTATTAGTGACAGGAGTGTTGCTTGCTTTAGGCGTGGGATTCAGTTGGCATGTGATCAATTGGATGGAGTTCGGTCAAAGATTTACCAATTTGCATTTTGGAGTTTTAATTTTTAATAGAGGCTTTGGCGAATTTGGAGGAAATGCAAATCCATATAATTTCCTGGGATATACTGAAGATTTTTTAAGAAATTACTGGCCCTGGCTCCCTTTTGCGCTAATAGGATTGTATAGATTCGGCAAACGTGGATTCATTGAAAAAGACAAAAATTCGCTTTTACTTTTTTTATGGCCCACTTTAGTTTTTGTGGTCATGAGCACTAGTAAAAATCATACCATCCGCTATGTCTTAATGATTTTTCCTGCACTATCAATCATTGTCGCGAAAACATTTTCTGATTGGCTTGATTCTCACAGGAAAGACCAGGTACTCGGCAGTTTGGCAGGAATAGTTTGCCTGACAACATTGTTTGTAAATGCCACTCCTTTCCAGGTCAAAGTGACTTTAGGGGAAAGCAGTAAAGAAGTTCGACAGTTGGCCTCAATAGTTAAACTCAATGTTCCCGAAAATATGAAAATCGGAAACTTCAAGCTTTCTTTCTGGAACCCAAAACACGCAATACTGTTTTATTCTGACAGAGGTTTAGAGAACCCTATCACCGACACGAATAAGTTGTTAAAACAATTAAAAAGCAACCCCCAAAAAATGTGGTTGTCCAATTCAGCCGAATTTAAAAATTTAAAATCCCAGGCACCAGATACTTTCTATTTGATTCAGGCTAATTCGAAGTATGCGTTTTTCACATCGTTTCAAAATAAGGATTTCGTCCAGTACGATTTTTCTGGCATGAAAGTACCTAACGTTAAATAGCCTGCTATTTATTGCTTATAAGATAAAGAGTCTCTGTAGAACTAAAAATCTTTCTCAGTTTTCCTGTATCAAATAGACCCGTGATTTCGCTTGATTTAATTCTGGTTTCCCTTCCAATTTGATCCTTTTTTATAATTTCCATATCTCTTTTCGAGAAATCTTTTTCCCAATCCGATTCTTTAATAACCAGATATATTTTTTGATTTGTCGTCAAAAACTCCTCCACTTCCCCGGGGGAATGCAACTTGACTACCATTCTGCCAGTCAAAATTCCCAGGCGCGCCCTATGACTTCCCAACTTATAAACCGCAATGGGCCCCTTGATTTTTTCCTGACTAATGTAACTGGCAAACCTTTTCATGGGATAACGGCTAACATAAGGCAAAACATCTCCACTTAATGAAGCCATAGTTAAAGTCAATGCAAGAGCAATAGGGAATACCAGAGGACGGCCTGACTGACTAGAAAATACCAGGTATAAAGCTCCTGAAAATAATAATACCGGAAGGACAAATACCTCAACTGGAATGGAATCAAGAATAAAAACTCCAACACCTGTTAAAAGCGAAGAAATCAGAAAAATTACAAACGTAATAACAATAGAAATCTTAAAACCAAACTCGCCTGATTCTGCCGGATTCTTTTCTATGCCCGCAAACAATCTCGCTGTCAGAATCGCGACAGCAGCACTACTTGGTAGCATATAACGGCTATGCTCTACTCTAAGCAGAGTAAATAAAATTAAACATACTAGAATCCAGATATAACAAAATGCAACAGACTCATTGCCTTCTCTAAAAAGCAGCTTTATATGCCTGCTGATATTTTCTCCCCATTTTTTTAATCGCTCTCTAAAATTTAGTCTCTTCTCGCTGGAAAACCCCAAAAACCCAAATTGTTTTAAGGCTGCAAAAAGAAAAAAGAGTGACCAAGGAAGCTGATAACGAAATAAAACACCTACATAGTAAAAACTGAATGGGGTATCGTGAACCAATCGGTTCTTTATCTCGTTACCTACAATATGGTTTTTAAATTCTTCTCCATGCATTCCAAGCATGGCTGCAAACCAAGGTACGATTATGATTAACAAAATGACAAGCCCACGGCCAATCTGCAAATCCGCAAACCAGCTTTTCTTTCTGGTGGCTATTAGAAACCCTATAACAGTCAGTCCGGGGATAAGAATTGCGGGCGGCCCTTTCACCATGAACCCCAACCCTAATGACAAATAAAAAAGATATACATATATATTTTTTTTAAAATTTGTTTGAAATAAAAGCACAAACAAATACAGTGCCAGAAGAACAAAAAAACTCAACGCCATATCTGTAGTGGACCATCTGGAAATCTGGAAATGCAGATAAATGGAAGGCAGTATAAATGCGCTGAACAAGCCCACCCGGTTGTCAAACAGTCGGCACCCCATTAAAAAAACCAGGCCAATACTCAAAACTCCAAACAACACAGAAGGCAAACGCGCCGAGCTTAAACTAATACCAAAAATTTTATACGACGAAGCAACCATCCAGTAATACAAAATGGGTTTTGCAAAACGCTTTTTCTCATGGTAGACAGGAGTTATATAATCCTCCGATTCAACCATGCGCAGGGATGATTCAACATAAAAATTTTCGTCTGCATGATAAGGCGGAACTTCGCCAAGCTTATAGGACAGCACTAAAAAGCAAAAAACCATCCACAGACATACAATCAATTTCTCCGTTGGTTTGATAGATGAAAAAAATGGAAGGCTTGGCATAGGCGGGAGCTAACTATAAAAATATACGGACTTTTACTCAATAAAAAAATGCTACAAATCTAATAAATATTATACACTTAATCTAATTTTTACTTTTACTTTTTAGATTCGAACCATCTCAACTCTGTAACACTTAAAATTATTTCGCTGGAGATATTCATTGCCTGAGTCCGCCCCGAACAAATTATCAAATCCGGCTAAATTCCGATTCGGCTCGCATCATTTCTTTTTAATGGCCATCATTATATGGATTTTTGGTGGTAATTTTATATGGATGCTTCTCGACATCCGTCCCCCATCCTACGATCAAGGACTTCACCTCTTCAGGACCTTTAATTATTGGGAAGCTATAAGCTCCCGCTCAGAGGACTGGTGGCAAGATGTATTGAACGTGGAACCCTTTTATCCACCCTTTTACCATTTATCATTAATTCCATTATCTTTGATTTTCGGTTTTACCCTGGATACCGGGGTCATTGGAAATTCTTTTTATATGGTAATTTTGGCACTATCCACTTATGGAATCGGGAAAATTTTATATACTAGAATTGTAGGATTAATCGCGGCGTTTCTAGTCTCCTGCTATCCGTTGATTGTAAGTATGTCACGAGAATATATTATCAGCGTCATGCTGACGGCCATGACCACTCTCGCCTATTATCTTTACCTAAAATCAGAAAATCTCGAGAATAAAAAGTATTCCCTATGGTTCAGCTTTGTTTTTGCCGTAGGCCTGATGATCAAATGGACTTTTTTCATTTATGCCCTGCCAGCGGTGCTAGCAGGATTGTGGGGCAAAAAAATTGCTCTAAAAAACAGGATCATTCAATTTACTTATTATATTGGCATGATTGCTGCGTTGCTAATTGTTCCTTTCTTTATTCTTATTATCGATGCGCAACGCTGGATCCCTTTGACACTGGAATTTCTTTTAATCTGGGCTCTGGTCAAAAATTTTCCAAAAGCATCTCTTTCTATCCAAAAAACTAAAAATCTGATTTTGCTTTCCTGCATATCCGTTTTAATTTGTTTCCCCTGGTATGCCCACAACCTGATTAATATTTTAATAGGGATGTCCAAATTTGCGTTTCCAAGCTCTGTGCTGAAAGGGGGGATGGCCTGGGATCTACCAATTTGGGGATACTACCTTGAGATTATTTCTCGGCAGATGGGATATCCCTTGATGGCTATATTTGTTTTCACATTTTTTTTATACCTATTCAAAAAGGACCGATTCAATTGGGTCTTATTTGGCTGGGCCGTCCTTCCAATAATTGCATTCACTTTTGTTAACAATAAGGGCGCAAGATACACCATGCCGAGTTTACCTGCAATGGCATTGATCACTGCCGTAGTCTTGACTCAAGTAAAAAATATTTCTCTGCGAAAGTTTCTTTATTCCATCACTGGAATAACAACACTTGTAACAATTTTATATAATGGTTTTTTACCTAAGCCGACTTTCCTGCCTTACTTGGGAAAAGGTAATTTGCCAGTCACCCAATCCTGGCCAATCAACACAATGCTTGATGACATTATTGAGGAGGCAAAACCTGAAAAAGGAGAGCACCTTGTCGTTCGAACCTTGGCAAATTATGGTTTCTTTCAAAGAGGAGCCTTTAGAGACTTTGCGGCTTTTAGAGGTTTGCCTATCGCAATGAAAGGCGTAAAAAGAAATGTAGGGGAGATGACCGATTTTTTTATCACCAGATCTGGAGATTTTAGCAGGCAATCTTTAAACGCTATCAATGCAATAAATCTTCTTATCAAAGATCCCGCGCTGACCAAAACTTTCAAACTATTTCGCAGTTATCCTCTTCCAGATGGAAACAAGGGTTTGCTATACAAATTCGACATGGAACCCGCCAATTCTCTTCCTGGAGTTACAGATTTAGAGCTTATAGGAAAGCGTCTAGAAGTCGCTTTTGCCAGATATCCCATTTATGGCGTTAAAAATGGTGTCAACATGACAGTCTCTATCACGCCCACCAATAACCCACAGGACATATATTATGGACGGTATAAATCAATACAAATCAAAGCTGACTCTGTTGTAAGTAATAAAGTACTAATTGAGAATTTTGAGTTATTATTCGAGAATGTTCAAATCAATATTTACGATCTTCTTTTGAACAAAAAATTCATACTCTTTAATCTTGAAAAACTCACCCCCCGTGGAACTATCCATTTTGACGACCTTGAAAAATCAGCAGAGTTGGGTATGAAAGGAAAAGGCACCATAAAAGTTAATGGATCAAAAGACTCCATTACAATTCACGCCAAATATTCCCTGTCACAAGGGCAATTTGTAAATGGGGAGACCAAAGTCAATATATTATTTTCACCGGGAGAAAGAATTAAACCTTCATTTGAGTATCTAAAGTTAGGGCCACTTGACATTCCTACATTTTTTATCCGTCGAATAACAAATACAAAAATGCTCCTTACTCCAACACCTGGCTGGCCCTTAACAACAAATATAAAATCATTAAAAATTTCTCCCAGAAAAATTGAAATCAATCCGGACATTTAGAAAATTGTGAAAATTTGTATACTGTGCTTTGACCTTTCCAACAATTCTCTGGGCCGAGCAGGTTTGCTGGCAATGGCTCTTTCCCCTCAACACGAGGTGGAAGTGATTGGCCCTGCAAAATTGGGTAATATTTGGTTTCCTATGCAAGATATGGGCATTTCCATTCATCCCTATCCTTGGAAACGCTACCCTTTCTTTATTTCAACAATCCGGAAAATGATTCAAGATATTGATGCCGATATAGTGATTGCCTGCAAACTTAGACCTACAAGTTTTGGAATCGCTTTGATAAAAAAATGGGTTTCAGGAATCCCTGTGATCGTGGATATTGACGACTGGGAACTTGGCTTCCTATATCACTCAGGATTCTGGGGCAAAGTCGGTCGCTTCTTAAACTTTTCCAATCCAAATGGATTACCCTATACTTGGCTCATGGAACGATTTACCGGGTTCGCCGATTCAACTATTGTTAGTAATCGCTTCCTTCAAAATAAATTTTCCGGTCCCCTAGTTTATCATTGCCGCGACACTTCTGTTCTTGATCCAGATAAATTCGATTCAAATAGTATTAAAGCCAGACTTGGACTGAATGGAAAACGCGTTGTCATGTTTCTAGGCACACCAAGAGCCCATAAGGGGGTGGAAGAATTATTCAGGGCAATAGAAAAAATTAAAGATCCCAATATCAGGTTGGTATTAATCGGAGCCGACCCTTCTGTCCAATCCCATGTAGACAGCATGAAATCAAATCAAGACAAAGTGATTATTCTCCCTAAAATACCCTTTAAAGATTTGCCCGAGCATCTTTCTGCAGCCGATATTCTGGTTATCCCGCAGAGAGACACTACAGATACTCAAGGGCAGATACCGGCAAAATTATTCGATGCCATGGCGATGGCCAAACCTGTTATCACGACCCCCCTATCAGATATCGAGGAAGTTCTCGGCGGACATGGCTATCTCATTGATCCCAGCAACCCCGACCAACTTGCAAAAACTATCGAATATATTTTCGCAAACCCGGAAGAGGCTCGATTAAAAGGTCTAAGCGCACGAAAACGTTGCCAGGAACTTTATGATATTAAAGTGTTAAAAAAAGAACTTAATCTGCAAATCGAAAAATTAACAACCCCACACTCTTGACTCAGGAATTCGATTTTGGAATTTAATATTAAAGACCGCATTAAACCTGATGCAAAAATACTTTTGATCAAACTCAGATCCATTGGCGATGTGGTTTACAACACAGCGGTTTATAGCCCTATAAAAAAGCATCTTCCAAATGCCCGGCTCACGGTGTTGGTAGAATCAGCATCCTATGAAATTGTAAAAAATCATCCCGATGTCGACGAAGTTCTCTGCTTTAAAAAAGGCTCATTTTTTGATCAGGTTAAATTCTATTTAAACCTCATCTTGAGTCGTTACGATGTCGCCATTGACATGCATGAGGGAACCCGAGGTGCGGTCATGTGCTTCCTTTCATTCGCGCGCTTCAAAATTGGAGGTAAATTTGCGAGACGTTCGTTTCTATATAATACAAAAGTAAATTTTTCTGACTTGAAACCAGCTATTCCTCTGGACTATCAAGTTGCTTTGATCAAGAAAATGGGAGTTCCCTTTGAAAATCCCCAGCCAATTATTCATGTGAGTGATGCGTGGCGTAAAAGTGCGCGCGATTTATTGATCTCTAAAAATTTTGACCCCGAAAAACCGTATTGTATTATCCATCCGGGAGCTCGAAAATACGACCAATGGCAATTTGAGAAGTTTGCCGAAATTGCGGAATACTTTTTTACCCACTTTAATTTAGGCATTATTTTGACCTGTGGGCCGGGTGAATTTGACCAAGTGGAAAAATTGACTTCATGCTTGTCAAAAGAAGTTCCTTACACTTTTATATCCACAGAACTTTCTGTACTTCTTGGAATCACTGCTTCCGCAAAATTCGTTGTGTGTCATAATGGGGGTTATATGCACGCTACCTCAGCCATCGGGACACCGGTTGCAGCGTTATTCGGATTAACTGATTATAGAATCTGGAAGCCTCTCGGAGAAAAAAGCGTTGTGCTACATAAAGATATAGATTGCTGGCCCTGTACTTCTAAAACTATGAAACAGGTCTGCTGGGATGGTAAGCCCGAGTGCAAAGAATTGATTTCTAGCGAAGATGTAGTCAACAGCATAAAAAAACTTTGCCCCGAATTTTCAGATAAATAATGGAGTATTGATTGTGGAAGAAAGAGAAGGCGCCTCTCCTTCAAAGCCTGAA
>JAJDAW010000159.1 GCA_029261635.1 Nitrospinaceae bacterium | reverse complement strand
CCTTAATAGTAAACCTATTAATTATCCCATTTTTCATCATTGCGAACGTAGTGAAGCAATCCAGATAGCTCTTTGGTGCATGAGCGTACTATGTAATCTGGATCGCCACGCTCCTTTCAGTCGCTCGCGATGACGCGGTTTTTGATTGAAGGGTGGGGTTTTATAATCCGCACTCATGTAGAATGCAGGCTAGTGGGAGTGGCTCGCAAGTTTTTCTTCGATGAAGTTTTTCATTCTCTCTGTGTAAACAGAAACGTCGAACTTTTGGGCGTGTTTGCGAATTGCATCTGCATCAAACTGAGACTCAATCGATTCGAAATGTTGAATAGCTTTAATCAAAGCCTCCGGTGTTTGTTCGTAAAAGAAAACCCCGGTGGGTTGCGATGTTGCGCTTTTGTCAATTCCTGTTTCGGGTTTCCAACTCTGACTATCGGGAACCACCGTTTCCAGTGCCCCGCCTCGCCCTAAAGCAATGACCGGGCGGCCCATGGCTTGAGCCTCCAGCAGGGTGATGCCAAAGTCTTCCTCGCCGCAAAAAATAAAAGCCCGGCAACGTGCAAAATGGGAGCGTATCTGTGAGTTATCCAACCAACCTTCGAAATGGATATTAGACTTTGCCATTTCTTTCAAGCGTTTGGCATCTTGCCCTTCACCAATTACAAAAAAGGGTAGGTTCAATTGGTTGAATGCATTTACTGCTAAATCTAAACGCTTATAAGGTGCGAATGCGGATACGATTAAAAAATAATCTTCTTTTGCATCACTTGTATCAGGTGTGAATAATCCAGTATCAACAGGCGGGTGAATAATCGTGGCTTCTTGTTTGTAATATTTTTTTATCCGCTTTTGCACATGGCGCGAATTCGCAATAAAGTGATTTACTCTGCGGCTGGTTTTAACATCCCAGCGTTGCAGCCAGCCTCTAATAAATTTCATGGCTGTTGCTGCAAACCAACTGGATTTTCCCTTCCCAAAATATTGATCAAATTGATCCCAAATATAACGCATGGGAGTATGGCAGTAACAAATATGCAGGCTATTGGGTCCCGGCTTGACGCTTTTTGCCACACAATGACTGCTGCTCAAAATCAGATCATATTCTTTTAAATCGAAGGTCTCAATAGCAAACGGCATCAGCGGGAGGTAATAGCGATATTTTGATTCTGCAAATGGAAGGTTTTGAATAAGCGATGTGTGAATGCGATGCGATTCTATAACAGGAGAAACTTTTTCAGGGATATGGAGTAGCGTGAATATATCTGCAGAGGGATACAGCTTACATAACACCTCAAGGCATTTTTCGCCGCCTCGCATTCCCGTAAGCCAGTCATGGATGATCGCGATTTTCATTGTATGTATTCTAAAACCTTTTGCCCGGAAAATAAAGGACCACAGTTGTTGTTAAAAGAGGAAAAAAAAGGGGACAGAAAACAAAAAAGCCCACAAGGGAAGTCCCTTGTGGGCAGAGAATTATTGTTTAACTCTATTCGATAGCTAGAAAACCACAGGCCTGGTAGCAGGCATTGCAGTTGATGCATAAATCCATATCGATATGAGCTGCGACCTTTCGAGTTCCCCCGGTAATAGCACCAGTGGGACAAGGCTTGATGCAGGCTCCACAAGCCACACAATCTTCTTCCTTGACGTAATAACGGTACAACCCTGTGCAACGTGCAGCATCGCAAATCTGATCGACAATATGTCTTTCATATTCCTTGCGGAAATATTTTAATCCGGTCAAGATCGCTTTTGGTGCGGTCTCACCCAATCCGCAAAGAGAGGTCTGGCTGATCTCTTCGCACAACTCCTGAAGTTTGTCGAGGTCTTCCATCTTGCCGCGACCTTCAGATATGTCATCCAGTTTTTGTCGAATCAACGTCAAACCGATGCGACAGGGTGTGCATTTGCCACAAGTCTCGCCTTCGTTGAATCCGATAGAAAATTTTGCCAAGTCAATCACACAAGCAGACTCGTCATAAGCCGCGAAACTGGCTTGCCCCATCAATACACCCGCATCCAACAAGCTTTCATAGTCTGTGGGAGTATCCGCTAGTTCCGGAGGCAGAAAGCCGCCGGTGACGCCGCCAACATGAACGACTTTGAGATCTTTTTTCTTTTGAATGCCGCCGCAATAATCATCGATGGCTTCGCGGAATGTGGTTTTCATATCCAGTTCCATCAAACCGTTGTATTTGATGTTTCCAGAAATAGCCCAAACCTTACAGCCATTGGCGTTATCATTGCCCATGCCTGCATACCAGTCCGCCCCTTTTTCAATAATTGCCGGAACGGTTGCCCAAGTTTCGGCATTGTTCAGCACCGTTGGTTTGCCCCACAATCCTTGCTGTGAAGAATGCGGAGGTTGCGCTTTCGGGAAAGGACGTTTGCCTTCCACCGACTGCATCAGTGCGGTTGACTCACCACCGATAAAAGCTTCGAGTCCTTCATGCACACGAATGTTGATGCTGAATCCTGAGCCTTGAATATTATCGCCGAGAAACCCTCTCTCTCTGGCTTGCTCGATAGCTTTGTTCAATCGCTTCACAGCAATGGTGTAATCGGAGCGGGTGTAGATAATGCCTTCCGTTGCGCCAATGGCATATGCGCCAATCAACAGGCCTTCGAGAACCTGATGCGATGCGCCTTCCATAACGCTACGATCCATATAGGAAGCGGGGTTGCCTTCATCGCCGTTGACCATGATATAGCGCGTGCCTTTTTCATCGGTCGGGGCGTTACGTGCTTTTTCCCATTTGGTGGCTGTGACGAATCCACCTCCACCTTTTCCACGTAAGCCAGATTTTTTAACTTCCTCGATTACCTCTTCTGGCTTCATGGTGGTCAATACTTTTTTCAGCGACTCATAGCCACCGACTTGAATGTAGTCATCAATATTTTCAGGGTCGATCGAGCCACCATGTGCGAGAGCGACGCGAGTCTGCTTAGTCAGCGTCTCGTAATAATCCGGTTTGGCTGCTGCTTTCTTGAACGGTTTTCCACCTACAATATGGTCGTTTAAAATGTTTTTGACCATTGCAGGTTTGACCTTTTCATAGGTCACCCGTTCTTCACCGGGAATATAAACATCAACCAGTACGTCGCGGCTACAATAACCTCGACAACCTACCTGGCTCATTTCGCATTTACGCTCGCCCAATGCAGCGTTGGCCTCCATTTCAGAAATTTGTTTCTGAAATTCGTTATAGACATCTTCGGCGCCTTCAGCGATGCCACTCAGGCTCAAACAAACAGTTATTTTTATCTGGCCTTGCTTTGCTTCGACAGCCTGATCTTGTTGACCTTCGACGACTTGCATGAACGATCTCCTGCTATTCGAAAAATTTGATAATCTAAATATTATAAAACCCCCGCCTCGTTCCCAAACAGCAAAACCAGCGAGCACAATAATTTCTCATAAATCGGATTAAAATCCCAGTCATTTTAGTGACCTGCCTGCCGATTGTCAATGTTTCCCTAGAGCCTGAATTTAAAAGGATTTTGACTCCTGATAAGGCCTCTGTTTACAAGCCGCTAGCGCCTACACGGGAAAAGCCTGTCAAAACAAAGTCAGGACGAGCTGGAGAGCCATAACCTATTATAATTCAGTCATTAAAAAATTTTTGAGGTGCTGAATAGGGTAGACAATGGCTGCAAACAAGCCTACTACTACCCGTAACCCAAAATTCAGGTTGATTGCGGTAAGTCATAAATATAAACTCTCAAGTTCAAACTATTCCAAACGCACCTTTTATAAGGCAGTCATGATAAAAATAAACCAGAAAATCGAACAATCCCTGAACCACAAAACCGAATGCCTGATTCTTCCCTGCCTGGAAGTAAAAAAGCCCACAGGCTTGTTAAAAGAAATCGATGACAACCTGCAAGGTGCGGTCAGTGCCGCAATTAAAAATAAACGCTTCTCTGGCAAACCGAACCAAACCCTTTTACTCAACAGCACCGGGTCCAATATTTTATTGCTCGGTCTCGGAAAAGCCAAAGAAGTGACCGCCGAGAAAATCCGTCAGGCTGCAGCGACCGCCGTAAAAGTGTTAGAGAAATCAAAATTTAAATCCGTTGCGGCAGATTTAAGTGCGTTTGAATCTCTCGGCAAAGGTAAAAGTGGACGCTATGGCGAATTGGCAGGAGCAGTTGCCGAAGGCGCAGGGCTTGCCCTCTACCATTTTGACAACTATAAATCCAAAGATGAAGATGACCCTTCTATCCGATTGGAAAAACTGACGCTTCTCACCACATCGAAAACGCAAAAGACCGCTGTTGAGAAATCCATTGCCCGTGCCGAAAAAATAGTCAATGCCGTACACGTTGCGCGCGACCTGATTTCGCATCCCGGCAACACCGTGACACCGACCTATCTGGCCGAGCATGCAAAAAAAATGGCCCGCAAAAATAAAATCACCTGCAAAGTGCTGGGCAAAAAAGAAATGGAAAAACTGGGTATGGGGTCTTTGCTCGGTGTAGCACAAGGTAGCGATGAGCCTCCTGCTCTCATTGTTCTTGAATATAACGGAGCGGCAAAAAAGAAGGCCCCTACCGTTATCGTAGGTAAAGGCATCACCTTTGACACCGGCGGTATCTCTCTAAAACCTGGTGGGGGCATGGACGAGATGAAAATGGATATGTCCGGTTCTGCAACGACTCTCGCCACTCTGGAATTGGTAGCCAGCTTAAAACTCAAAGTGAATGTTGTCGGCATCGTTGCTGCGGCAGAAAATATGCCAAGCGGATCGGCCATCAAACCTGGCGATATTTTAAAAAGCATGTCCGGTAAAACGATAGAAGTGCTCAACACCGATGCCGAAGGCCGATTGGTACTCGCCGATGCGCTGACGTATGCACAACGCTATAATCCCAAAGAAGTGATCGACCTCGCAACCTTGACGGGAGCCGTATTGCATGCATTGGGTCATCAGGCCGCCGCTGTTATCGGCAACAACCCTGCGATGATACAAAAACTAAAAGATGCGGGTGAAGCAACAGGAGAACGTGTCTGGGAATTGCCGCTATGGGAAGAGCATGAAAAGGCCACGAAAAGCGATATTGCCGATTTAAAAAATATCGCGTCACCCGGTGTGGGTGCAGGAACTACCATGGGGGCCGCATTTCTCAAACCCTTCGCAGGCGACCAGCCATGGACGCATATCGATATTGCAGGCACCGCATGGGGGTTCGACAGGCCCTACACGAATAAAGGCGCATCCGGATTCGGAGTGCGCCTGCTACTCAACTACCTTGAAAAAACTCATTAAGATATTCGCTGAAAACAATGCAAAATAACATCATCATTTTTATACATCTGTTGGCGGCAGTCGTTGCTATCGGCGGCTCGATATACAGTCTGCTCATTTATCTACCAACCGTAGAAAAAGATCAGAAAGGGCGTGACGAAAATTCGCCATCTTATAAAATACTCGACATGCTCGCGCCGACGGTGTTCGCCTGCCTGCTCATTCTAGTTGGCTCTGGAGTCTATTTTCTGTTAGTGAATTACACAGCACAAACAGGACTCAAACCGGGCTACTACAATCTGTTCGGTATAAAAATGATATTCGCGGTGGGGGCGTTTTTCATCAGCATGTATCTAGCGTTTTCATTGAGAATTCAAATCTCCGATCTCGACCTCAATCCGAAAAACAAAGAACTCGTTCCCGCAACCCTGAAAAAAATGATCGGCCTCAGCCGCATGACTTTGGCCTTGATGACCATCACTCTCTTTCTCGGTATCTGGCTCGCCCGCTTCTAACTGGCCGACCTGCGGCCGGGGGCGATAGGTCGGTGCCCGTAAAGCGGGCAAAAGTTGGTTGGGCCTTTTACTGTGGATTCGCTAGCATTTCCTACTACGGGGTCTGGTCCGGCGCACGTCATCGCGAACGGCCAGACTTAAACACTTTCCTTCCTGCGCTATAGAGAGGTATTGCAGATATATCCTTTTTTAAGTACTATGCAAATTAGAATTTTTTTGGAGTCCTCGACATGAACGAAACGCCCCCCGAACCATCAAACAAAGAGAACAACGTTGTTGACGAAGGTGAAAGCGTTGAAGAGAAAATCTTCAAGCCGCAGAACGATCTTCCCTTCCCAAACGAAATAGATCTCAACGAAATTTTTCCAGATGAAGATAAAGACCTCAACGATCTTTTTCAGGATGAAGAAACAAAGGTTTTGTTGAAAAAAATGCAAAAAAACAAAAAAGACCTACACACCATGACCGACCGCTTTCTGGACGAAGATTGGTCGAGTACTGAATTAAGCGGAGACAGTCCCGCTGCCGATGAAGGCTCGGCGGAATCTCATGAGGCAACTGAAAATCCATAAATTCACTCGATTTTTAATTCAGGACCTATAGCGATGGCTCAGAGAGATAGAGAAGAAGCAGGTTCTAGAAGGCGCAGAAAAAAAGGATCGAAAAAAACTCCTGTCAAAGTTCAAAAAAAGAAAAAATCGCCTGCCGTCACCTATTCAATAATTATGGCGGTGATAGTCCTTATCTGGGCGATCCTTCCTAAAGAGGATGACAAGGGTGACAGTAGCAAAACGGTACCTGCCGTTGTAGGGATCCTTGATCAGATCTATATGGGTTGCACGGTCTATTGGTATCAAAAGGGTTCGCAATATGCCTGCACTCAAGAGATTGTCGACAAACTATATAGTACAAAGAGCACAGCTATAAAAATAACTGTAACCGAGAGTAAGAGGAAAGATTTTTCTGCAGTCGGCCAACATAATTCCAACCCAATGGTTTTACGCGTGGACTCTGATGGGGAAATTTACATAAAGGCGAAACAATGCGAGACCAATATAAATTTGGTCTCAACTTCAAATGTAAACCTTGCAGAACTCGAAGCCAAATGCACCGCCAAGTGACCCCGCCTTCTTTCTACGGAACTGATAAATAAAGACCCCTGGTTTATGAATCAATCGATTGGACCAGATCGTTCCTGCCGAGTTTGCCAATTTCCCTCCACACTTTTTTATCGAGATACGCGTACCTTCTTCAAATGCCCTAACTGCGCGCTGATTTTCACCAACGACCTTCCAAATAAAGAAATCGAAGAGAACCATTATAAAACCCAATGGCAAACCACCGATCCCGATTTTTGGGAAGGGCAGGCAACCAATCTTATTACTTATATACAGCATTTCGGAGTATTGCCTGATAATCACAGAATTCTCGATTTTGGTGCTGGTTCGGGTGATTTTACTCGAGAGCTAGAGAAACACGGTTATCGAATGACAGCACTTGAGCCGATGACCGATGGTTACTTGAAAGACCAAAGCTATCCCTTTTTGTTTGATGCTGTTGTTGCCATCGAAGTCATTGAGCATTTGCCCAATGTCTGGGAAGAACTGCAGGAAATAGAAAAAGTTGTAAAACCGGAAGGGGTAATTATTTTCTCAACGGGACTGACCAATCCCTTCATTGACTTGCCCGATGCTGTCGAAAAATTTAAAGAGTGGTGGTATAAGGATGATCCAACACATATCAGTTTTTTTTGTAATAACACACTATCCGTTATGGCCGAAAAAGGGGGCTACACCATAGAAATTTTCGGAGACAAGGTTTTTATAATAAAATTAGGGGCGCCCATTAAACAGTCTTAGGCCTTCTTCAATTGCGTTTTCCGTCTTGAGAAAACAGCTTTTATATTTTCCTTAAAAAGCGAGTTTTGACTGAGCATCGATTTAAAACTGGGTTTCAATAAAACAAAACAGGTGGTATCGGTTGTAGCGGTTACAGTAGCGGTTCGTTTCGAGTCCGACACCAAAACACTTTCTCCAAAAAAATCTCCAGCCCCAAGAACAGCCACCTTCTTTTCCCCGAACAGAAATTTTTTCACTGAAACTTCCACCTCGCCTTCCTGAACAATGAAGAACAGATTTGCAGATTCTCCCTGATTCACCAATGTTGTCCCCTCCTTAAATTCAAATGCTTTCATTTGAGAAACAACCTCCATAAGCTCTTTATCTGAAAGAACAGAAAATGCTTGAACCCCCCTCATTTTTGCTAAAAACCAATTTAAGTCGTCTTTGATGATTGCCTTTGCATTGATATTCATTTCACACCTATGGGTAAATATTGATTGATGGTTTTTCTAAATTGGGGGAGGGGCGGAGAATCTTTGCGGTCTGTGACCGAGGAATCATTCGCTGGTATGCCTTGAATATTATCGCCGGCACACTTATCTACTTATTTTGCAATCTGTGTGCCAACATGAAAAAAAGTGTTTCTAGCATGCGTTAAGGCATTGAAAATAAATCAGTATTTATTAATCCGCGAATAAAAGGGAAAAGGGATATAGAGAGGTAGGGTATAAAAAAAGTCACATGACGTATGATAAATTTCGGATTATCATTTTTCTGCTCATCTTCCTATTATTGATGACTTTTGCAAATCCGTGCGTCATGCTATTTTAATAATTATTAAAAGAAAGCATGACTATTATGTTTCCGCTTCTTTGTCATGGTTTTGTATCGTTGGCACGGCAATAGCTCTATTCGGATCAAGAGATCCGATAATAATTTGAATGGGATGAAATATGAGTTTTGATGAGTGGAAACAGTTGGCCGAGGAGGGTGCGGCGGAAGCACAGTACAATCTCGCTCTGATGTATAGCCTTGGTAAAGAAATACCCAAAGACGATCAGATAGCAATTAAATGGTATCGTCTCGCGGCCGAACAAGGGTTCGCCGAAGCTCAAACCAACCTGGGGCTAATGTATGGGAAGGGACAGGGGGTAGAGCAGAATTTTAGCGAAGCTGTAAAATGGTATCGCCTTGCAGCAGAGCAAGGATTGGCCCAGGCTCAACATAACCTTGGTGTGATGTATCGCCGAGGGCAAGGAGTTCAGAAAGATCTCTTCGAAGCAGTCTGGTGGTTCAAGCGAGCCGCTGAACAGGGTTATGGTCAAGCACAATATAATCTCGGGCTGATGTCCAGTCGGGGAGAAGGTGTTTCAAAAGATGATACGGAGGCGGTGAAATGGTATCGGCTATCGGCGGAACAGCGAATTTCTGGTGCGCAGTCTAATCTCGGCTTAATGTATGAGAAAGGCCTTGGAGTCGAGCAAGATTATATTGAAGCGCATAAATGGTTCAATATTGCAGGGGTCAACGGCAATGAGACAGGCAAAAAAAATGCTGACATCATAGAAAAGAAAATGCAACCGGGTCAGATCATCACCGCTATAGGTCTTGCAAGGGAATGGATGGAAAAAATATAAAGTAAGTCTTCTATCGATACAGATCCTACGGTAGGCAATATTTCCAGGCGGTGAAACCTTTTTATCTTTGCGCGATGATTTTATCCAGCGCATTGGCGAACTTAAACTTCTCTTTTTGGCCGAATCCACTTGGGCCGCCGGTTTCTACTCCGCTTCCTCTTAACTCATCCATGAAATTACGCATACTTAATATCTGACCGATGTTATTTTTATCGTAAATCGTTCCACGCGGATCAAGAGCCTGAGCACCTTTTTCCACAACACGCGCTGCAAGTGGAATATCTGCGGTGATGATTAAATCTCCCTCTTCGCATTTATTTGCTATCTCGTCATCTGCAATATCTGCCCCTGAACCGACTTGTATCAAATTAATAAAAGAAGAGGGGGGCAGACGCAATGGCGAATTGGCCACCAAGGTTACGGATATTTCTGTCCTCTCGGCGACACGATATAAAATTTCTTTGACCGCTTTAGGGCAAGCGTCTGCATCCACCCAAATTTTCATTTTGTTTATATATCCTAATATTGCAGGAAAGAAGCGATTAAAATTCGTGCTGCAACCCAAATGTGATCATGGAGTCGGAAGCACCCGTACCTTCAGGAGCGTCGTTGTTGTAATCCAAGATATGAGATAAAATCAAAGACCAACCCTCTGTCAACTTAGAATTCAAACTTGCCTCATTACGAAGTTTCATATCACCTATTTTTTCAAAGCTGGGAAATACAATCGTATCATTACTAAAACTGAACACTTCTGAAAACTTGTAATTAAACTTTTCAGCCAGTCGCCCTGTCATGAATTGAGTGTCTTCGCCATTTTTAAGGTCTTCTGAAAAATAGGTAATACCAGCTTCCAATTTCAAACTTTTCACATCATCATCCCAGAGATGGTAGCCTGCGCCTGGTCCCACTGCCAACCTTAAATTAAGGTTCTTGAACTTATCATTGAGTGCTTCCATAGATAGCAGTCCATACCATTTTTTCGAAAAAAAATGGTCGTATTGCATTCGACCAAAGGTGTTCCTGGAAGTTATATTGTCGTTTTCCTCTGAGTATAAAGTGAGGAATTTAAGTTCAATTCTTTCCTGGCCGAATTTTAATTTTCCATTACCTCCCAAATTAAAAGTAATTCGGTCTGTGTTTCCTGATTGGTGGGTACCCCCTGCATGGACTTTTCCTTCCCAGGCCCGAGGTTTTTCCTGGGGTGAATTGATAGAGGTTATTTCCATAAAGTCGATAACCGCTCTCTGATTGGAGCTCTTTGTGCGGATTGAATACTGACCTTCTGCCGTTGGTCTCAGTTTTCCTTTAATTTTCCATCCGTTTTTGAGTTGTACTCTGACCGATTGATCGGTTTCCAATGATTTAATTTGGGCTTTTTTTATTTCAATTTTTTTGGAATAAGGTGTGGAAAGATTTAGCGTCCCTTTCGAAAGACTCAATACCGTTCCCGTTAGCTTGTCGCCATTTTTTAAATTAATAACATCTGCATACCCTGATTGATGGGACGATAATAGAAATAAAACCGCATAAACCATAGTGAAAATACTTTTTAGCTTCATTTTAAATCTCGAAATAAGTGTTTATATTTTTATAAGATGAAAAGGGAGAAACGATGTGCGGGTCTGCCAAAAAACAACTCAAGCATTAAGGTGAAAGGCAAGGTCCGACTAGGCTAAGGAATTATATCGTTTGGGAGGTTGAAAAAAAATAAAAAGTATCACTGCTAATGGGGAGGCCGATGGTTTTCCAAGGCTTGTTTGCACTGAGAATTGAACTGATTCTTGTTTCGCATCATACATTGCATCATTTCCCTATTTATGATCGGGGTAGCCCGTGGTTGAAACATTCAGGCCTCATCTGTTACCTGAATACGCACCTGTGGATTGGTGAAATGATGCTCTCGAGCTTCGGCCCATGAAGATTGCAAAAAAAGAATCACAAAGAGCAACCTGAAATGTCTCAAAAGTAAATTTTTATAATAATCGTTGATGGATATTGTCTCTCGCATGGATTAAACTCTCATCAGAACTTAATCTAGCATGTTGTTTGACCACCCCAAAAAATATGAATAAAAGACCTCTAAGAAAAATATTAAGGGCATTTTTTAATAAGCCGTTTTATATCGCTTTAATCAATATCTTTAAATATTTTGATCACCCCATAGATATTATTCGGCGTTATGTGTTTGGGCAAGGTGACTATCCCAAAAAGCTTGCGGTAAAGACTCCATTAGGAAAGCAAGAAGTGTGGCTTTACTCCTTCCACGATATGATAACTATGGTGGAGTGCTACGGGAAGTTAGATTACCCGGCGGAAAAGGAAATTTCCTGTGTGGTAGATTTTGGTTCAAATATTGGTATCAGCGCGGGGTATTTTTTGACGCGCAATAAAAATATCAAAGTCTATTTATTCGAACCCCTCCCAGAAAATATCAGCCGATTAAAAACCAATCTGCAAGGGTTTGAAAGTAGATACGAATTGCGCGAGGTAGCGGTAGGTTTAGAAAATGGTACCGCCAATTTTGGTTTTGAATCCACAGGCAGATATGGTGGGCTTGAGAGTGATCTTCCAGAAACAATTCAGGTGCAAGTTCGAAAAGTGGAAGGAATTATTTCGAGCATTCTTGAGAAAGAGAGGCATATTGATATTCTGAAAATTGACGTTGAAGGGTTGGAGACCGCGATTATCAAAAGCTTGTCTCCCGACAATCTGAAAAATATAAATAGCGTCTATGCGGAAACCATTTATTCGGGATGCTTGCCGGGGTTCGACAAAGAACAATATGGCGAAGTCGTCCGTTTTCGTAAAACACTCTAACAAAATACGAAATTTCAGAGTGGCATAAAAATTACTTGGGGTGTTTCAAGACCAGATATTTGTGGTAATCATTGATGGATAAGGTTCCTAGCATTTGCCCGTGTTCTGTCACCGCCAAATGGTGAATGGCGTGGTCGCGCATAACTTGTGCAGCCTTTTCCATACTCTCCTGACTTTCGAGTTTGATGAGAGGGAAACTCATAAATTCTGCCACCTGTATTTTTTCTGGATCTAGATTTCCCGTTACCAATTTTTTGCTGATATCGTGATTGGTAATGATGCCAATATATTCTCCCGCTTCTTCGACCAGTAAAGAATGGACTTCGTTATCGTTCATAACGTGCGACGCCTCCAGAATGCTTGCTGTGGGGCTGATGCTTAAAAGAGATTCTGCCATGAAGTTGTGTATTTTTTCCATTTCAATTCTCCAGACTTATATGAAAATTAATGGTCGTCTTGCGAAAAATGTCGGATATAGTGAATCAATTGCCATACCTGATCCTCGTCTAGATTTTTGAATGCGGGCATAGCTGTTCCGGGGGAACCATTTTTAATAATCCAGAACAATTGTCCATCGGGTAGCGGGTCTACGGTTTGGCTACAGGTGAAATTGCGCGGACTGGGAGCTAACTCACGAAATAAAATTCCGAGTCCGTTTCCGCTGATTCCGTGACAAGCACGGCAGGGCCCAGGTTTGGCATCAAAGTGAAACAATGTTTGCCCCGCAAAAACATTTTCAGGACTGGCAGGAAGCGGGTTCTTCAACTTCAAAAATGCATCAGGAGCTTGCTGGGTTTTTCTCACCTGCGGACATAACGGAAAAAACTCCAATCCACCTTGAATCTTATTCCCAGGATGTGCACCTCGAGGCCCTCCCCAAGTGAGCGAAGCCGGGACGGTTATAAATAGAATCAGGAAAAACAAAATAATTCGATTCACTTCAACTCTCCTAAATAATTAAACTTCTTATAGTAAAGATAGATAAAAAATGGAATTTATTCCATTGGAGTAAGAATGGAAATAGCCGACGACTTTTTCAGGTTATTTGAAATTGTAGGCGAAGCAACCGCTAGAGCAGGTGACCATATAATGCGGGCAACTTTTGCATGGCTCGTTGGGCGAGGCTTCGAAAGCGTGACTCAAGAACTTAGTGTGCATTTTTTTAATAGATAGTTCGTTGACCTGCTTGAAGTCTTGAATATTTCCTAATTTTTTGTCGTGGAAAGGGAAACAGTTAAAACAGTCGCCCTTAGGGTCAATATCCATAGGGCTATCATCGGCACAACCGAAGTAAACATCTTTGTTTTTCCATTCCGTGATCTCTGGGACGGATTGACTCCCATGATAAATGAACCGCTCGACGAGAGGATATTCCTCTTCCTTAATATCGTCCATCAAACAGGGGGGGAACGAACAGTCGAAACGAAAACGCAATTGCGGAAAGTCTTTAAGCAGGTCTAACATCATGCGACCCATTTTGGGGTAGTCTTTAATGGGTAACG
The DNA here is from genome assembly GCA_029261635.1 of Nitrospinaceae bacterium. Classification (GTDB taxonomy): domain Bacteria; phylum Nitrospinota; class Nitrospinia; order Nitrospinales; family VA-1; genus UBA8687. The sequence goes on along the minus strand of JAJDAW010000159.1, from coordinate 6,250 downwards.
TGATATGCCCTTCTTCCCCCACTATAGGGAAAGCTGGACTGACACGAACCTTATAAGTCTGTCCCGGTGGTAACCCCAGCCCCTGATAAATTTCATCTATCTCCCAAATCTGTGTCGCCAGATCTTGCTTGATAGAATACAGGTTAAGGCTGAACATCAACCCGTATCCATTTTTACTAAGAATAGCTTCGGCCACTTCTCGACAGCGCGCATGATTTTTCTCGGATATGTTTTCCATGGTCTGCCAATTAAGGAGAACGGAAAACTGTATCTGCCGTTCAATGCTACCGCCGCGACCGACTAAATCTAAAAGTAAATCGAGAGCCGGATCCGGCATCAACCCATTGGTGAAAACGCCAAGAAACGTGAAAGGCTGCATATTATCCAAAGTTTTGGAAAGCATGTCATTGAAGCGCGGATGCAGAGTAGGCTCGCCTCCCATAAAATTTATGAGGGAAGCGGTTTTGATCCTAGGTAGCAGTTCGTTTTGGAAAAAATCGAAATCCATCGATTTATCAGGAGTTTTGACATTTTCTTCCATGTACTCATCGGCAAAGCAGTAATTGCATTTTAAATTACAATAGCTATTCAAGATGATGTTCAACGTATTGACCTTTTAAATATTCTCGTTACCAAGCCACACCCACAAGAAGAGCCTATGCCCTGTATCTGCTCTTTTGTGGGTCTGTGTCGCGCTTCTTTTTATTATTACCTTTATTATATGGGAATAACTCGATGAATTCCTAATAAATCACTGCTTTCTTTTAGGCGCGGGAGAGTTGTGGTAGACAAGCCCTTCATCAGGGATTTTCTGAGACTGTCCGCGCCTGAGCTTATTGAGTACTGCGCTTATATGCTCGTATCCCATTTGGTTTTCAAGTGCGGCAAAGGTTTCCCGAGACTGGGTGAATTGCACAATCGCTTCAGGAGTATTTTCTGTTTTCCAATAATAATGACCCAGATTTTCAAGAAGTAATGCTTTGGTAAGATGGGGGGGATCATTTTTTATCAACGCCAACCCTTTCTTATACCAAACCCCGGCGGACGAAAAATTTCCTCTTTCCATATAAAGATCTCCTGCAAGATTCATTGCGCGTGCTTCCCCAAGCGAGTCCTGATTTTTTCTATGATTTTCCATGGCCAGTTTGTAATGGATTTCTGCTTCTTTGATGTTCCTGCGGAATTTATAAAGATCGCCGATGGACTCAAATACTTTTGCCGCTGTTTTCAGTTTTCCTTCTCTTTCATAAACCACGATGGCTTTTTTATAGTTATCGATAGCTTGGTCGAATTCGTGATAGAAAAAATTTTCAGACGCTTGCTGTATAAATCTCCCCGCTTCGTCTTTTGCGCTAATTGGCGGAGTGATAGCCTCTTCCTTTTTAGCGGGTTTAGGTAAAAGCCAGATAGACATTCCCATTGAAAGAACTAGAGAGAAAATTAAAAAATATTTAAGTATCGTTTTGAGAAAAGAATTCACAATTTTATCGCCCTATAGAAACCATAATAAATCACCTGATTCAGTATGCCCGGAAATGAAAGAAGGTTTATTTTACCTATTGGCACAATCTACAGTTAAGTATAAAATAACTCCCGCCTACCCGCACGGAATTTAGAGCGGACAAAACACCTCAAACTAATATCGGACGATTCCTTGAAAAAAAAATTATCGGAAATGTACTTCAAATGGGTCATTGAAAAACCTGTTTGGGCACTGGTTTTTGTTACTCTGGTGGTTGCCGGATTTTCCTATCACATCCCCAAGTTCAAGCTGGATGCGTCTGCAGAGTCTCTGGTTCTGGAAAATGACAACGCCCTCGAATATTATCGAAAAATAAGCAAGGTTTATGGGTCAGATGATTTTCTGGTCATCACCTATTCGCCGAAAAAAGACATGATGTCCGATGAGGTGCTTGCAGACCTGAAGGCCCTCAGCGATGAGTTATCAAAGCTTGATCGCATTCATTCCATAGACAATATATTAAATGTCCCTTTGCTGAATAGCCCCAGGGTAGAGATTAGCAAGTTGGCGACCGATATTCGTACCTTGGAAACGCCAGAAGTGGATCGGGAACTGGCGCGAAAAGAGTTTCTTGAAAGTCCGATTTACAAAAGCCTGTTGATGAGTCCGGATGGGAAAACCACCATCATCCGAATTAATTTTAAACGCGATGAAAAATATTTCGAACTTCTATACCAGAGAAATGATCTCAGAGAAAAAGTAAATAGTGCTGATTTTACTGCGGATGATGAGGCTACGTTCGATAAGGCGCAAAAAGAATTCCGCGATTACCATGCCAGCGTTCTTGACAAGGAAGACCATGTCATCCAAGCCGTTCGCGATATTATGGATAAGTACCGCGCCAACGCTGAAATGTTTTTAGGCGGTGTGCCCATGATCACCACAGATATGATTGGTTTCATCGAACACGATCTGGAAACGTTTGGGCTGGGTGTTATCGCTTTTCTAATTCTAATGCTCAGCCTGTTTTTTAAGAAATGGCGATGGGTGGCGTTGCCTGTGGGTTCCTGTCTTATCACAGTTGTCGTTATGATTGGGTTTCTCGGGTTGATGGATTGGCGGGTGACGGTTATTTCTTCTAACTTCATTTCTATACTGCTTATCATCACCATGTCGCTGATCATCCATCTGATAGTGCGATATCAGGATTTAAACGACGGCAATCCCGGACAAAGCCAAAAGCAACTTGTAAAACAAACGATAAGTTTCATGGCTCAGCCTTGCTTTTATACTTCAATCACAACCGTTGTCGCTTTTTGCTCTCTTTTAGTCAGCGGTATTCGCCCCGTCATTGATTTTGGTTGGATAATGACTCTCGGAATTTCCTTGGCCTTCCTTCTGAATTTTATATTTTTCCCGGCAGCACTTGTGCTTTTAAGTCCCGAAACGCCAGGTTCAGGTAAAGATCGCTCTCAAGGATTCACTTTATCCGTTGCAGCGTTTACCAACCGCCATCATAAAATTATTCTTTGGGGATCCGTATTGCTTGCCGTGGTCAGCGCGATAGGGATCTCAAAGCTGGAAGTAGAAAACCGGTTCATTGATCATTTTAAAAGCAATACTGAAATTTACAAAGGAATGGAAGTCATCGACCAGCAACTGGGTGGTACCACCCCTTTGAACATCGTGATGAACCCAGACCAAAAGTACTACGATTACCTTAAAGAAGAGGAACAAAACAAAGAAGAAGAGGATTTTGACGATCCTTTTGCAGATGAAGGGGTTAAGGCTGAAAAGAGTTTTTGGTTCAATTCAAATATGTTGGATCGGGTCGAAGAAATTCATGATTATTTGGAAAGCCTGCCGGAAGTTGGAAAGGTACAATCTATTTCAACATTGATTAAGGTTTTTACACAACTGGACAAAGGTAGAAAACCTGATGACTATGATCTGGCTCTTATTCGAAAACTCATGCCTGAAAATGTCAAAGACTCTTTGGTGAATCCTTATTTGTCGAAAGATGCTAATCAGATTCATATCAATATGAGGTTGATCGAATCAGACCCCAATTTGCGTCGTTCTGATCTTATCGAAAAAATTCGGCACCATCTGGTAGAAGAGTTAAAGTTTGCCCCCGATACCATCCAATTCACGGGAATGGTTGTGCTCTATAACAATATGTTGCAGAGCCTTTACCGTTCACAAATCCTTACTATCGGTGTGGTCTTTTTCGCTATCATGTTTATGTTCATGATTTTGTTCAGAAGTTTTTCTCTTGCGCTGATAGGAATTGTCCCTAATCTTCTAGCGGCAGGAACGGTGCTGAGCCTCATGGGCTGGTTGGGTATTCCACTCGATATGATGACCATCACCATTGCGGCTATTACCGTAGGAATAGCGGTGGACGATACAATTCATTATATCCATCGCTTTCAGACAGAATTTAAAGTGGATCAAAATTATCTGGCGACGATGGACCGCTGCCACGGAAGCATCGGCAAAGCCATGTATTACACTTCGGTGACGATCACTCTGGGTTTTTCCATTCTAGCTCTATCCGAATTCATGCCCACTATCTATTTCGGATTGTTGACAGGAGCAGCAATGGTAATCGCCCTGTTAGGAGCTCTCACTCTGCTCCCTCTCCTGATAGTCGTTTTTCGGCCTCTACCGAGCCATGCCCCGATAAAGTAGAGCCTCGTTTATTACAAGTTCGTAAGGATTTCCCCAAGGCGAGTCTTGTTGCCCTAATAATACTTTTATGCAGAAGCTAAATGGGGTTGTACGGTAGTAAAGGAATGGACCTATTGTCTGTGGCGGCTCACCACTTGTCCGCGAGAAACAAAGCGAAACGGCAACACTTTTCCGCCTTGGAGATTTAATTCATCAATGATGGGTTGTTTTTTTTCAGGAGGGACGATGAAAGCCACGCAACCGCCGCCGCCTGCACCGCAGACCTTTGCTGCCAGCGCTCCCTTTTTCAGTGCGGAACGAATCAGCTTTTCCATTTCTGGAGTGGTTATAGTAGGGGCCAGTTGTTTGCGAGCTTTCCATTCTGTATTGAAAACCGAAGCAATACCAGAAATACGACCCTTAATTAATAGCTGATGCATTTTCACAGCACAGTCGCGAATGGTGGTTAAATGACGGATCACTTTTTTATCACCATCCAGTGCTTTTTTGGTGACCTCCCAGTTATTGATGCCGGAGTTTCTTGGTTTTCCCGTATAGCATAAGACAACATGTCGAGTGAGTTCTTTTGGTTTTACAGGAAGAGTTTCCGTGCCGACGCCTAAAAAACCCGGATTAACCGACCTGACACTCCCATACATGGCTGGGAAATAATCCTGACATCCTGCGGGGACACGGATCACCTGGGTTTCTATATTCCTGGAAATCTCAATCATTTCCTGCTTGCTATATTTCTTGCCTGTGAATTTGTTCAAGGCACCATGCAGGGCAATGCTTAAGGCAGAGGAACCTCCGATCCCTGAACCTTGCGGAGCCTGACAGCTCGTAGAGATTTCCAGTCCTGATTTTGGAGCGTAAAATTTTAGCGTCCGAGTTATTAGCTCAAGGGGATGATTTTCTGGCAGCGCACTTAACGAAGAAAAGGAATCTTCTAAGTTTAAATCTCGGGAGCGAAGAACGATGCGCTTATCTTTTCGGGAAGATATCTCAACTGTGGCATATAGATCAATGGCTGCATTGAGGGTAGGCGCATTGCCAAAAAAAAGATGCAACGGCCAGATATCCAGAGTGCCTCCGGCTAAATCTATGCGGGTAGGTGCGGAACTTTTTATCAAGAGGAGTTTGCTTGCACCTGTTAAAGGTTTTCAGAAGCTTTATTTTGATTTGCCTCTAGATCTTTAATTTTTTTGCTCAATTTGGAAACCAAAGCACCGTAGGATTCGGTTTTAATGATTTTGCTAAACTGTGAGCGGTAATTGCGAATCAAGCTAACTTCTTCTATTACAAAGTCATAAACCATCCATTGACCTTCTTCATTGATCAACTTGTAATCGACATCTATAGTCCCATCATTGCGGACGATTTGGGTTTTAACCAGAGCATATTTTCCTTTGATCTGTTCACCCACATAATTGATTTTTTCGTCCTGGTAGTTTTCAATTTTGCTTGCATAGGAGTTCTCAAGAAGCCTTTTGAACAATCCTGTAAATTCTTCGCGTTCTTTTTCGGTCCGGGTCTTATAGTTTTTTGCCAGAGAGCGCATGACCATCTGCTTATAATTGAAACGAAGACCTATAGTTTCTCGAAGCTTTTCTCTCCTTAAGATAGGATTTTTCTTTAAATCTGTATCCGAGACTATCTCAAGAACCTTATCAATGGTCTGTTTCACGTCCGAGGTGATTTCTGATTCTGCAAACACCTCTCCCGCAAGACTAAAAAGGAAAAGGAAAAGAACACCCGGTAAAATTTTTCTAATCATCATGAACCTCAAAAGTTGAATTCACTCTTTTTACTCGGCAACTTTATCAAATATGCTCCTTGCAATCAAGCATTGTGAATGAACCATAGATTTGCCATTTATTGCAATAAATAAGCCCTTTTTTCGTGAAGTCTAGAATCTGTCTCTCACATTGGTATCTATTAAAACCGATAGGGAATATAAGCGGAATACGAATTTCTGGACTGTTTTCCAGCTTCACTCGTTTGTGGCTAAATTCTCTGAATATGCGAAGAGGGTGTAAATTTAAACAAATTTTTTAAAATATTGACAAATTTCAGGCGATTTCATATAGTGGATGTATCCCAAAATTTGGAAAA
>JAJDAW010000158.1 GCA_029261635.1 Nitrospinaceae bacterium | reverse complement strand
GTCGGCCCTGTAGCGGGGATGGGGATGGGAGGTGTTTGGGTAGTCAGCCGGACCATCCTTGTCGAATTATCTCCCCCGAATCAGCTGGGAGAATTTTTTGGGTTCTACAGTTTGGCTGGGAAAGCCGCATCTATTTTTGGTCCCATGCTTTGGGGCTCTGTTGTCTGGGCGCTGGATACTACTCAAACTTTTAAGTATCGTGCCGCAGTCACCTTGCTTCTCTGTATCGTCATCGCCGCGGCTTTCCTATTCCGCAACTTCAGTCGCAATATTTCACAGGTCAAACAATTCGATTGACATCCCTCTTATGAATGATAAATTTTAAACAAGTCTCAAATTCCCTAAATTGTCGAAAGGCCCCCCTCAATGAAAAGGTTCATTCCTTTAGTTTTTATATTCAGCGTTTTCTTTAGTAACCCAACCTCTGTTACATGGGCGCACTCGGGCCATAAGCATGACGCTCTCAAAATCAAATTGCCCGAAGTCGTGGCTAAAGTGAATGATCACGATATAAAAAGAGACCTCATAACCCGGGAACTTAAAAAAGCCGTTGAACAATATAAAAAACGCGGGATGGCTCTAACAGTAGACCAGGAAAAATCTGCTGCAAAAACACTCATTGAAGACGAAATTGGCCGTACCTTGCTGGTACTCAAAGCAAAAGAATCGGGAGTAAAGGTTTCTGAAAAAATGTTATTGGCAAGGCTGAAAGAGGTTAAATCCAAATTCAAATCCGATTCCATTTTCGAGCATCGCCTCGCCGACCGAGGAATGACTGTTGACCAGTACAAGCAGGAACTGGAAATCGACATGTATATGGATCAAATCATAAAGAAAGAGATCGAACCAAAAATTAAAGTTGCTGAAAAAGATTCGCGAGATTATTACAACAAAAACAAGAAAAAATTTGAAAGCCCGGAAAAAGTTCGTGCCAGCATCATGCTTCTAAAATTCAATCCCTCAAAAGGCAAAGCCGGGGAACAAGCCGTCCTCAAAAAATTCGAATCGGTTCTGGATCAGGTAAAAAATGGCTCAGATTTCGGAGCCATGGCACAGCAACATTCCCAGGATAGTTTGGCATCAAAAGGAGGAGATTTAGGATTTTTCACACAAAAGCAAATGCTTCCGGCATTTAGCAACCGTGCTTTTAAAATGAAAGTCGGAGAAGTCAGCGAGATATTTCGCACAGGACACGGTTTTCACGTTCTTAAAGTCACCGATAAAAAACCCGGCGGACTCAGTCCCTTCGAAGCTGAAAAAGCCAAAATCGAAAAATTTCTGACCAACAAAAAAATCTCTCAAGCCACTCGCGACTACATCGAAACCCTTAAAAAACAAGCCAAAATCAAAACCTACTTCTAGCCAGTGTGACGCTGAGCTCTATGAGCCGGTATCCATAAAGCCAAAAACTCCGTCGAATCAACAACACTCAATTAGCTTTTAACGATAGGTTCGTTTGCTTTTAACAATGGGTCCGTTGAAATTCCCCTACCCCTTGAAGAAACCACCCCTTACCCAGAAGCTTTTAGCGATAAAAAGACTTGACCTATCGGCTCTACGCCGAATGGGTCGGTGGTAAAAAGCTGGGTTTTATGGTAGTCTTGTGCGCTTTAATATTCCCCCAAACCAACTATTTTTGATTGAGAGACTAGTGATATGAAAATTGGAGTTCCTAAAGAAATCCATGCGGGTGAAAAACGGGTGGCGACGACTCCCGAGGTCATCGGACACCTTAAAAAACTGGGATTCGAAGTTCTTGTCGAAGCAGGTGCCGGAGCCGGAGCGCATTTTTCTGATGCGTCGTACAGCGAAGCCGGAGCGACTGTAGTCGATAACGCCAAATCTGTATGGAATGACAGCGACATTGTTTTAAAAGTTCGTGGCCCTGAATTGAACGGCGAAGAGATCAACTTTCTTAAAGAGGGTCAGATTTTGATTTCCTTTCTCTGGCCGGCGCAAAATCCCGATCTACTAAAAAAATTAGCAGACAAGAAAGTTACCGCAATGGCAATGGACATGGTGCCACGCATATCGCGTGCCCAGAAAATGGATGCACTCAGCTCCATGGCAAACATTGCGGGTTACCGTGCTGTAGTCGAAGCCGCGCAAAACTTTGGTCGGTTTTTCACAGGCCAGATCACAGCAGCGGGTAAGGTTCCCCCTGCCAAAGTCATGGTCATTGGCGCTGGTGTTGCTGGCCTTGCAGCGATTGGTGCCGCAAAGAGTATGGGCGCGATCGTACGAGCGTTCGATACTCGTCCGGAAGTTAAAGAACAAGTTGAAAGTATGGACGCAGAGTTTCTGGAACTCGATTTCGAAGAAGAGGGTTCTGGCACAGGCGGTTACGCAAAAGTAATGAGTAAAGAATTCATCGAAGCAGAAATGAAACTCTTTGCCGAACAAGCTGAAGAAGTGGACATCATCATTACCACGGCGTTGATTCCCGGCAAGCCTGCTCCTGAATTAATTAAGGAAGAAATGGTTGTCTCCATGAAAGACGGCAGTGTCATTGTAGACCTTGCCGCCGAGCAAGGAGGTAACTGCAAATTGTCTGAAGCGGGGAAAATCGTCAAAGTCCACGGTGTTTCTGTTATTGGCTACACCGATTTGCCGAGCCGCATGGCAGCGCAGGCCAGTCAACTATATGGAACGAATTTGCGCCATTTGTTGACAGATATGTGTAAAGAAAAAGACGGCAACGCCAAAGTCGATTTTGAGGATGAAGTCGTTCGTGGAGCCACGTCAGTGAAAGCAGGTGAAATAACTTTCCCACCGCCAGCCCCGAAACTTTCGGCAGCACCTGCCAAGCCGGCAGAGAAGCCCGTCGAAGCAAAACCTGCTGAGGAAGAAAAATCTTCAGTAATGGGCCCACTCATCACATTTGGTGTGGGTGCTTTAGGACTATTCGGACTGGGAGCAATTGCCCCCGCCTCGTTCATGGCGCATTTTACCGTTTTTGTGTTGGCCTGTTTCGTTGGCTATATGGTTATCTGGAATGTTTCAGCAGCGTTGCATACTCCGCTTATGAGTGTGACCAATGCCATCAGTAGTATCATTGTTATCGGTGCTATTTTACAAATCAGTTCAGGGAATCAAACCATCATGTGGGTGGCGGGATTCGCGGTGCTGATTACATCCATTAATATCGTAGGCGGATTCGCGGTAACGCGCCGCATGCTTGAAATGTTTCGCAGATAGGAGGCGACAAGATGAGTGAAGGAATCATAACCGCCTCTTATGTTGGGGCAACAATTCTTTTTATTTTAGCATTAGGTGGATTGAGCAATCAGGAAACTGCAAGACGCGGCAACCTTTATGGAATGATAGGTATGGCCGTGGCATTAATCGCCACGATATCAGGCGTAACAGGTAACTTGGGAATCCTGATAGGCGGACTGGTTTTAGGTGGAACTATTGGCCTGATTCTCGCTAAGCGCGTACAAATGACGGAAATGCCTGAACTGGTCGCAATGTTGCACAGTCTCGTAGGGCTCGCTGCTGTATTGGTTGGGTTTGCAAATTTCATGGACCCTGAGCGGTTAAGCCATTACAGCGGTATTGAATTAACCATTCACGATGTGGAAACCTATCTGGGCATTCTCATTGGTGCGGTTACTTTATCGGGTTCTATCATCGCGTTCGGTAAGCTGAGCGGAAAAATTGGGGGTAACCCCATGTTATTGCCAGCGCGACATTTTTTGAACCTGCTTCTATTGCTGGGTTCCATATATCTATGCGTTATCTTCGTTGAAGAATCGGCAGCAGGGGGCGGAACACTGCCATTGCTGATTATGACGGGCATTGCATTGTTGTTCGGAATTCATATGGTCATGGCAATCGGTGGTGCAGATATGCCCGTTGTTGTTTCCATGCTCAACAGTTATTCCGGCTGGGCTGCTTCGGCAACAGGGTTCATGCTCAACAACGATCTGCTCATCGTAACCGGTGCGCTGGTAGGTAGTAGTGGTGCGATTCTGAGTTACATCATGTGTCGCGCCATGAACCGCAAGTTCATTGCCGTTATCGCAGGTGGATTCGGAACGACAAGTGGCGGCGGCGGTGGTGCCTCTGTAGAAGATCAGGGCGAAGTTGTCGAAATACATGCTCCAGAGGTTGCCGCTTTAATGAGCGACGCCAAAGAAGTTATGATCATTCCAGGGTATGGAATGGCTGTGGCACAGGCTCAGCATATCGTCAACGAAATCACCAAAACGCTTCGATCTAAAAAGGTGAACGTGCGTTTTGGAATTCATCCTGTTGCAGGACGAATGCCGGGACATATGAACGTTCTGCTGGCAGAAGCGAAAGTGCCTTACGATATCGTTTTTGAAATGGATGAAATCAATGATGACTTTCCGAAAATAGATGTTTCTATCGTTATCGGAGCGAACGACATTGTTAATCCATCGGCACAAACCGATCCAGACAGTCCAATCGCTGGCATGCCAGTTATGGAACCCTGGTTAGGTGGAACAACCGTTGTTCTCAAACGTGGAATGGCAACCGGTTATGCGGGAGTGCAAAATCCACTGTTCTTTAAAGAGAACACACGGATGTTGTTCGGCGATGCCCGAAAGAGCCTCGATGAGGTTTTCAAAAACCTGTAAATAAGTACTCAAAAACCCTCTCAGCCTTCTTGAAAAAGAGGGCTGAGGGGGTTTTCTTTTTTGTGCAATCTTAATTCCGCATCCAAATGACTCCTACCAATAAAAAAGAAATCTATTTAGGAATGGCGCTGATCGGAACGACCGGAATCTTGATCGGATTAGTGATGGACAGCCCTTTACTGATGGCCATTGCGGGATTTTTAGGAATGGTGATTGGCGGCTTTGTCGGTTGGCTGGGGGGTCGGCGTTTTATGGTGATTATTTGCCTGGGCGTATTGATCGGTGCTTATTTAGGTTACCAAACCGGGGATCGCGATATTCTAATCATCGCGGCGGGAACAGGTGGTGCGATTGCAGGATTCATGGGCGCACAAATCGAATCGTTCTTCAGCCGCTAGTAAAGAGGTAGCTGCTATTTTTTACCAGTCTTAGGCTGGTCGCTCCAGATGTAATTGACGCGACCAAAATCGAACATGATGTTCTGATCCCAGATTTGTTCCATGTCTTTTACGATCTGGTTGTATTTCCATACTTCTTTTTCCTGAACCTGTTTTTTGCTATCCGGCTCTCCCAGAGTTTTCAGAATTTCTTCTTTCCGACGATTCATAAACATCGACTCAAACTCAATGACCGTATAGATCTTTGTTTCTTTCTGGGCGCCAGAGGTCTCCTCAGATGCGGCCCACAGAATTTGTGGAACAAATAGAACCAAAAATACAAAAGAAGCGAATGTGAAAATATTTTTTTTAAATTTCATAAGTTGATTATGACTGAATTCGGAATTTTTATCTAGGCATACATTTTGGCGACGTATTTACCATAACCGTTGTAAGGAAGCGTCTCTCGAATATCTCCTGATCCAAGCATCTTTTCGCGGTTTTGCGGCCAGCGCGGATGTGGGATGCGCGGGTCAACATTGGCGGTAAAATCGTATTCGAGTCCCTGCAAAGTTGTCCAGAACGTAGCAGGTCGATAATCGACGAGTTCAATTTTCACGATAGATTTTATGCTCTTAAACCCATACTTCCAAGGAATCGCCAGCCGAATTGGAGCTCCATGTTGTTTCGACAGCGGGTGCCCGTAAATTCCCGTAACCAGAAACGTGAGCTCGTTCATGGCTTCTTCTATGGTCAGCCCTTCTGTGTAGGCCCAGGGCTCCCAAAAAGCCAGTTGCCCTTGCGCAGTTAAGGGCTGATAAAAGGTTTCCATTTTAACGTAGGTGGCGGACGATTTCGGTTCTACAAGTTTTAACAGCTCTTTAAAAGGAAACCCTGTCCACGGCACCGCCATCGCCCAGGCTTCGACACAGCGAAGACGATACAGCCTTTCTTCTATAGGCATGGTTTTCAACAGGTCGTCAATATCGAAAGTTTTGGGTTTGTTGACCAGCCCCCTTACCTCCACGGTCCACGGTCTCGTATTGAGTTTTTGCGCATAATGGACGGGATCGATTTTGTCTGATCCGAATTCATAGAAATTATTATAAGTGCCAGATATTTTTTCATCCGTTAAAGGACGATCAAGTTCAAATACTGAATTGCGTTTGGCGGGGTAAAGCGTTTTTTCAGTTTCGTTCCACTTAATTTCCGGAAGAGTCTTTGGGATGGTGGAAGGACCACATCCGTACAATGCACCAACCGTTGCCAAGCTGGTCAAGGCAGTACCTTGGATGAACTCTCTCCGTCGCAAGTAAACAGACTCGGGGGTGGCGAGGTTCTCAGAAATCTGCCAGTCTTTTTTCTGAATGAAATTTGTCATGCAAATTTTTGGGTTTAGTGCATAACCCAGTCGTCTATCGCTTGTAAGTATTCAGGCAACCCTTTCTGAATAGGCAAAGAAATAATTTCTGGCACATCGTAACTATGATTCTGTTTCACCCATTTCTCCAAGGCTTCATAGCGATCTTGTCGGGTTTTAACGATCAACATAATTTCATCGTCGACATGAATCTTTCCTTCCCAGTGATAAGTCGACTGAATACCTGAAACGGTGTTGACGCAGAAGGCTAACTTTTCTTCTATCAGTCCCCGGCTCAATTTCTCTGCCTCTTCATCAGAACCGGCCGTAATATAGACAACGCAATGCTCATTCATAAGAACTCCCTTCGTTAAAGCACAAATTTTAACAGGTAAAACCCTAACACGAGCAAAACGAAAAACACGATACTGAACAAATTGAAGTACTTTTCAATCAATGCCTTGATGGGCGGTCCGAATTTATAGATTAGGAATCCCACCAAAAAAAATCGCGCAGAGCGACTGATGACTGAAGCCGCAACAAAAGTCGGAAAATCGATTTTAAACGTACCAGCGGCAAGAGTGAATATTTTATAAGGTAGCGGGGTGAAACCAGCTGCAGCTACTGCCCAGCCTTGGTGTTCGTTGTAAAGTCCGCCTATTTTATCGAACGTTTCCTGTAAATGATAAAAGTTCACAATTTGTTGACCGACGAGATCCATAAATTGGTAGCCGATAAAATATCCAAACATTCCGCCGAGCACCGATGCAATGGAACAAAAAAGAGAGAACCGCATCCATAATGCAGGAACGGCAACGGTCATGGCGATCAACAAGATGTCGGGAGGTATAGGAAAAAACGATGATTCGACAAAAGAGATGACGCAAAGCGCGGGCAGCGCATAAGGGGTCGCCGCCCAATGCAAGACCCAGTCGTAGGCAGATCTGAATAATTTCATGTAAGGAGTTTTAGAGTAAAGGTTAAAGAAGGTTTAGCGGATCAACATCTATTGACAGTTTTATTTTTCCGAAGGCTTTCGGTTCCTTGAGCTCAGGACATTTTAGCAAAATGTTTTGTAATTGTTTCATATTTCCGCTACGCAATATCAGGTGCCAACGAAATTTATTTTGAATCCGGTAAAGCGCTGCTTTAGAAGGCCCAATCAATTCCACCGATTTTTCTCTGGAAACCAAACGCGAAAGAGATTGCCGGAGTTTCCCTATAGCATTTTGGCCCTGGGTTTCATTTTCGCAAACGACCTCCAAGGCTATGATTCTCGTATAAGGGGGGTAGTTCAATCGCTTTCTGAGTTTCAGTTCTTTATCGTGAAAAGCATTTACATCGTGTTCCATAACGAACTCAAACATATAGTGATCAGGGTTATTTGTCTGGATAAGAACTTTCCCTGGCACTTTGCCACGCCCTGCCCTGCCTGCGACTTGCGTCATCAACTGGAATGCTCTCTCGCAGGAGCGGAAGTCGGGAATATTCAGAGCGACATCAGCCGCCACCACCCCCACTAACGTAACGTTGGGGAAGTCGTGACCTTTGGTAATCATTTGCGTGCCGATTAGAATATCAATTTCACCTGAGTGCATATCGCGATGCATATTGGCGAATGCAGATTTGCTTTGCGTTGTATCCCGATCAAGGCGAGTGATCTTTGCCTTAGGAAACAGTTTCATTGTTTCCTCTTCCAGCTTTTGAGTGCCGAATCCGCTAAAGCGAATCACTTCACTCTGGCATTCAATGCAATGTCCTGGCATACGGGCGGAGAAATTGCAGTAATGACAGAGCAGACGATCCTCACTGCCATGAAAAGTTAAAGTGACGCTACAATGATTGCATTCGACAACGTAACCGCAGTCGGGGCAATAGACAAACCGCGCGGTACCCCGCCTATTTAGAAACAAAAAAATCTGTTCTTTCCGTGAAAGACGGTCACGAATAGCGGCGATGAGTTGTCCTGATAAAATGGAAAAGTTTTTAAATTCTTTTCGTTCTCTTCTCATATCGACCAGACTAACAATGGGTAGCATACGGTCGCCCACCCGCTTTTCGAGAGAGAGATACTTATACTTATCGAGCTGAGTGTTGTGAATCGATTCCAAAGAAGGGGTAGCCGAGCCCAGAAGAACCACCGCATTTTGTGAGCGGGCGCGTATCACCGCTGTATCGCGTGCGTGATAGCGTGGCGTCGAATCCTGCTTATAAGAACCGTCGTGCTCTTCATCAATGACAATGATCCCTAAATTTTCGAACGGAGCAAAAACCGCAGAACGAGCACCGACAGCAATAGAGACTTGCTTATCATAGATTTTTTTCCATTCAATAAAACGTTCTTTCTGCGACAGTCCGCTGTGGAGGATCGCGACCCGGTCGCCAAACCGCTGTCGAAATCGTTCCACCGTCTGCGGTGTCAGAGAAATTTCTGGAACCATCATGATCGCGGTTTTGCCCTGCTCAAGAACTTGTTGGATACAGCGGATATATAATTCTGTTTTCCCACTACCCGTAACACCATGCAGGAGAAAAGTTTGAAACTTCGATTCTCGAATAGCCGCATCAAGCTCCACGAACACCTTTTTTTGTTCCGGAGTAAATTTTAGGGAAGCTCCGATAGGTTGATTGGATGTATCGACATGCGATGTTCTTTCGAGTTTTTTTGAAAAAACTTCTACAAGTTCTTTTTCCTTCAAACTCCTTAAGGCCGCAGCACTTCCCTTTACCTGCCTTTCTAAATCGATAGTACTCACTTCCCCTTTTATTAAAAGTTCATAGACCTGTTTCTGCTTGGGACTGCGTTTGAGCAGTTGTTCTATTTGCTCGGGCTCTGGTAATTCTGACTTCAAACGCGCGGTTTTAACAAACTGATAACCAACAGTGCTCTTATGAATGGTTTCAGTGGAAGTGAGCAATCCATCTTGTTTTAAATGCGCTAAAGAATGGGCGCTGAATTTCTTGCCCAACCCTTTCTGGCATTGTTTTGAAGTGGCTCTGGGGTGCTCACCTATAAAATGCAAAAGAAGGATGGCCGATTTGGAAAGAGAACCCTTGAGTAGAGCATCGCCTCCCATTTCCGTCAGAGAAAACTCTTCGCGGCTTTCATCATCAAATCCGGCAGGGAGGGCGGCACGAATCGCTTCCCCCCAGGCGCATTGGTAATAACCGCTCAACCATTTTGTCAGAGCGAGAATTTCTTCGCCGACCACCGGTTTCGTATCTGGCAAATCGCTAATGGACTTCAGTTTGATATCCTTGTCCCATTTTGCGGCGAGAGCCACAACATAACCTGTAATTCTACGTCTCCCAAAAGGAACGAGTACGCGCATGCCTACCTGAACTTTTCCAGCAAACTCAGGCGGGATTTTATAGGTAAAAACCTCTTTTATCGGCAGATTGAATGCCACCTCTGCATAAGGTTTTTCGGGGGAAGGGTTCACATTAAATTCTTCAAGAAAGCGTTGAAATAATTTTTCAGATTGTACAAGGCATAGAAGCTTTGAGCAATAGCATAGGCTGTAACCATGACCTGAGGAGGTTCTCCGCCACTCAACTTGGGGCCACTACTCGGCGTAGGGCCAGTGATCAAAAACTTCAACTACTATGGCCTGTTGAAAGCGAGATAACAGCAGTTTAAATTACCTACGGAGGTTCTCCGCTTGACACCTCATATGTTTTCCTCTAATCTCATTTCCTTCGTAAACAATTTCGGGTAATCCCTGTTTTTAAAAGAGGTGAAGCTATGAAAGTTGGAGATAAGATCAAATTTGATTTCGCGGGAAAGAAAAAAGAAGCTGTCGTTGATAAACTGTTTGCCAATAGCGTTTATCTGAAAGTGGACTTCGACAAAGACAAGCAGAAAACCGTCAAACGCAAACTCAGTCAAGTTGATGGCGGAAAAGCGAAGAAGTCTAAAAAGTAATCATTTTTTAAGACAACCCCCTTAATCCCCCTTATCAGGGGGAATTATTGAAACCTGCTTTATTCGTACCACTATTCTACTCTCTTCGGAAAATAGTGTGAAAAACCTATTTCCAGAAGCTTGAGTGTATCGTATCGCAGTAAAAAGAATAGACCTATTGCCTGCGACGCTAGTCGCTGTCGTCGAAGATGCCTTTGGCTAGGCTTTTGCGAGCGGTGCGGGCTTCTTGGTCGGCGCGGGTGATGCCGCCATCGTAGTCGTTATAATCCACAAAATTAAGAACCGGTTCCATTTCTGGGTGACGGTCGAGATAAAGTCGCGACATCATTTGCGTGGTACGTCGGTATTTAGGATGCCCGGCTTTTTGTGTTCGTAGCTCGGCAAAGTGACCCAACTCGCGCAAATTCATTCCCATATTCCAGCGGATAAAATGATTGAACAATGTTGCGTATTGCGCCTCTTGCTCAAATCCCGCGCGTTTCAAGTCACGGTGCAACGATTCCGTTCGTTCAAAACATTCCTGAACTTTTTCAGTCATACCTACTTCTGCTATTTCTTCTGGCAGGGAATATCCCAACTCAATTCCCAGGTTCTGCCTTTGCTGAGTGAGCATTCGGTGGCGTTGCAAATCGCGGTACTCGGCAAATCCGGCAAGGATATCGTACTGAATAGGATAACCGTATTCCAAAGCTCGACCTGGCCTATCGCGTTTACTTTTTCGCTGGCCAATATAAGCCGCAAAAATTTGTTTTTTCTTTTCATCCGGTAATTGTTGGATCACATTTCTTATCTGCTGAGTGGAATGCTGTACATAGGGAAAAATCATATTAGCTAGCAAGTTGACATGCTGGCTTTCCGCCTCATCTTCCAACAAAACCACTTCCGCCGCAGTTTCTATGGGTAGTGAACCAAAAATTTCTTTACAAACCCCGCGCATAGCTCGATGGTTTTCTGCATTGTAGGTATTTTTGTCAGCGCGTTTAATAAAAGTAGGAATTTGTGTGTTCAGCGCTTTTCGAATCGACTCGGAAAGCTGGTGAGCTTCGGATAAATCGTTCGTCATCAATTTGCTTATCAGGCCTGAATAAAATCTGCCATTACCTACTAATCCGACATTTGCCTGAGTACAGGCAGGAAGAATGCAACGGATGATATCGCACGTCGCGCTACGAATGGTGAAGTTATAGGCGATTCGATGGGCTTTGATCTCGTTATCATCTTGCAACTTTGACAACCCGGCTTTTAGAATTTGTCCATCACGCTCCACTTCAATCTCAAATGCCTCTTTTGTCAAACGCTTGCGAAACAGGTTTTGCATGGGCTCAACCATTTCTGCATACGTTTCAAAGAGGAAATCCATGTTGCCTATAAATTTTTCACCCAACTCAGACTC
>JAJDAW010000157.1 GCA_029261635.1 Nitrospinaceae bacterium | reverse complement strand
CTTGATCGGTGAGCTTTACGCTGAAGGTTATGTGGATGAGTATTTTCGCGGCGAAAGCGAATTTGCAGTTATGGGGCAATGTGCGGGATCGGCTTTTGGAGGCCACCGGGTTTTCACCACGACTGCGGGTCCGGGTACTTTACGTGCCATGGAAAACTTCCCCATGTGGGCGGGTTCTCGATTACCTATTCAGGTTTGTGTGACTTGTCGAGGAATCAATTCTCCTCTCAGCATTCAGCCTGATACTTTGGAAATGCATTATCTGCTTGAGACGGGAATGCTGGTTTGGCATGCAGAAACGGCTCAAGATTTGTTTGATTTTATTTTGAAGGGTTTCATTGTTGCAGAGCAGCCTGATGTTCATGTTCCTATCGCTGTTTGTTGTGACGGTTTCTTCGTGACCCATACTAAAGATACGGTTGAGCTTCCACCGGAAGATATCTGTCTGACTCCTTATGATCCATACAGAAATCCGCAACCGGTTATGGATATGGAAACCGCACCGATCCGTATGATGCGAGACCCGTTTGTTATGAAATCCAATTACATCAGTTACGCTACCCATGCTTCCTGGCAGCAGGAAATCAAGGCGGCGGTTGAGCGTTCCCGCAAGCACACCATTCCTCTTCTGAATGGTTTGATTGACGAAGAGAATACTGACCGTGAGATTCTTATTGTGGGTTCTGGAACTGCTGTGTCGCAGAGTCGGGAAGCAATCCGACTTCTTGAAGCAGAAGGTATCAAAGTGGGACTGGTAAAAATTAAAACCATTCGTCCGTTCCCGTTTGAGGAAATTCGGCAGGCGACCAAAAACGCGAAGCATATTTTCGTTCCAGAGTTTAATGTCGCCGGATGGTTGGCCCGTGAAATTAAGGCCAATATCCCGGATAATGAAAGAGTTTATGTTGGACCTCAGGTTGCAGGTGGTATGACCATGCCTTCAGAAGTGATTGTTGAAGAGATCAAAAAGCATTTGGGGATGGAGGTCGCTACTCGAGGGACCCTTGGTTAGACCAATTAAAATTAATTAAATTTTTCCCATACGGGAATTAAATTTGAAGGGGAATTTATGAGTAAGGAAAAGATCGTTTTATGTGAAGATCTGGCTGATGTAATGCCGCCGGAGTATCAGGAGCTGGTTGAATCAGCTACTTTTGGTGATCAGGATCGCGGTTGGAAGGACATTGGTTCTTCCAAAGAGTTGATCGAGCAGCATTCTTTATGTGCGGGTTGTCCTGAGTCTATTGCCTTCCGTTATATCCTGGCTAGTTTGCCAGCACCAGAGGATACCGTATTTGTCGGTTCAACAGGCTGTACCAGTCTGGTGTTCCCACATGTTGCGGTGCATAATATTCACTCTCTCTTTGGAAACCAAAACGCGATTGCTTCTGGATTAAAGCGGACTCTTAAAAGCCGTTTCCCGGATGTTGAAAAAGATGTTGTGGTTTTGGCAGGTGATGGCGCGACGGTTGATATTGGTTTAGACATGACCATGCAGTCCTGGTTCCGACAGGAAAAATTCACCACCATTTGTTTTGACAATGAGCTTTATGCAAATACCGGTGGTCAGGAAAGTGGTTTAATGCAAAAAGGCTTTGTTGCCAAGATGGCTCCCAAGGGCAAGAACTTTGAAAAAGTCCGATTAGCTGAAATTGCTCGTGAAGCGGGTTGTGCTTATGTGGCTGTTTTGACTGTGAGTAAACCCAATCGGGTGGAACAGGTTATAAAAAATGCGGTTCTGGTTGCGCGAGAAGTTGGGCCAACCTTTGTTCAGCTTTATACCCCTTGTATTCTGGAGATTGGTAAGCAGAGCATGGAGGGTCTGGATGAGATGAAAGATTCTGAGACCATTGGCGGTCGATTTGTTCAAAAAGAATATATCACCGATGAAGCGCAACAACTTCTAGATACAATTAAAGAAGAAACAAAAACCAGAAAGAAAGCGGCTAAAGCAGCTAAAGCAGCAGCTAAATAGCCGGTTAACGTATAAAGAAATAGGAGTGGAAAAGCTATGAGTAGGATGAATATCCGAATTTCCGGTTTAGGAGGACAGGGGGCGGTAACGGCAGCGCACCTTCTGGCAATGGCAGCCAACAAGGATGGTAAATTCTCGATTTCAAATCCGTTCTTCGGAGCTGAAAAACGGGGCGCGCCTGCAGAAAGCTATGCCAGAATTGGAACAGAGCGTATCTATGACCGTGGAGAACTGGTATTCCCTGATGTCATTATGGTGTTCCATCCTCAGGTTATTACCATGCAGAAAAGTTATACGGCTCCGTTTTACTCAGGGATCAAGGAGAATGGCTTGGTTATTATCAACACCAGTGCTGATCTTCTGAGCGATGAAGATCATAAAACGTTGGCAGATCTCAATGTTGCAGTGCTCAACCACGATGCGACCAAGTTGGCTCTGGAAATCGGCAAAACCGAACTTTCCACCAATATGGCGATGATCGGGGCCTGTGCCGGGGTGACCAACATTGTAAGCCTTAAAGCGCTCGATGGTGCTCTTCAGGATCGTTTCGGAAAAAGATATGTGGCTTCAGGTGGTACTGCTACACTTGATGAAGCGATTAAAAAGAAGTACGCAAAAAAAGAGATGCTACTAAAAGCAAATATGGACACCATCATTAAGGGTCATGAGCTTGCTTCTGAGTGGGCTAAAACACAGAACCTGCAATTGGTTGAGGTCTGATTATTTTTTGGTATAGTTAGTCGGTTGGCAGATTTAACCTTTTTTATTTTTAGATGAGGAGAACTTTCGAGTGTATAACATAGCTTGGGTAGATAACGAAAAATGTATTGCGGAAAAAGGTTGCCGACTGTGTATCATGTATTGTCCTGAAGCAGATACCATTATGCTGGATGAGTCTGTAAAAAAAGCCATCGTGATTGAGCCTCGTTGTAAAGGGTGCGATCTTTGTAAAGTGGTATGCAGTACGCATAATGCGATCACCATGTTTCCGGTTGACCCGACCACTGGTCAGGTTGTTAGGGGAGGCACCGCTGGCGAGTCCGCCGCTCTGGGGCAGGCTTACGCAGGCTAAATACTCGAAAAAACATTAAACCCATGGCCTGAAAAGGTCATGGGTTTTTTTTTGCCCCTAAAGAGGCTAAATTTTAGAACCTGCGCCGGATTCCTTTCATCTAATTGAATAACCGGTATATTTAAAATAATCCTGTTAGGAGCTAGCAGATGGTTGATACATTCCAGAAAGAAGTTCAGTGCACTCTTTGTCCCGATACTTTTGAGCCATTGATTGAACCAGAAGAAGATAAAAGTGCCTACCTCATTTATTGTTCGAGTTGTTCCAATTATCTCAGTGTGTCACGTGCTAACCCGGTGAGGGTAGCCTTTCGCGAGGTTTTAGGTCTTAAAAAAGAGGCACTCGCACTGGCCCTTCAAGGTGTTTTAGCTCTCTGCCATTGTGGAGCTGAATTCAACCACGACTCGGGTAAGAGATGCCCAAAATGCCTTTATAAAGTCGAAAGGGAAGCCAGAAAAACAGCTAGTGATATGGAGGTAGAGTTCAGCTGCCCTTGGAACATTAGCGAACTCAAAAAATTTGAAGCTAAGTTTTTTGAATATATTTTTCAGAAGGTTGAATTGAAGGAAGTGAATCTTCAGCAGTTGATTGAAAAATTTGAAGCCGGTGAAATGGATGCAGAAACTTATATGGATGGGTTGGAATCTTTACGCTTTAGAGAATCGGCCCAGATAGCGGTGATTCAGGCTTGGTCGATGATACTTGGCTCGGAGGTAGTATTTCGAGCGGCAGAAGAGCATGAGCTTGTTGAAAGATATGGAACTCGTATTCTTGTTAGTATTGCAGATGCTTTGGAGATAAGCGAAGGTAAAGCGGTGTTGACTACTTTGACGAACGAAAAGAAAAACTGGGATGGTCCCGTGGAGAGAGAACTGAGTACCTTCATCGCTAAAATCGGTGGCGGATTCTAGCGGCGACCCCGGTCCTCTTACCCTGTATAACGTTTTACGATCTGTTGCACTGAAGACAGATAAGAATTGCCGAAAATATTCAGGTGGTTTAATAAGTGGTACAGATTGAACAAATCCTTTCTTTCTTCATAGCCGGGATTCATCGGAAACACTTCCTGATAAACATCGTAAAACCTTTGTGGCAGTCTTCCAAAAAGTTCTGTCATGGCCAAATCAGCTTCGCGTAAACCGTAATAAACTGCTGGATCGAAAATGCAGGGTTTTCCCTCGCTGTCCGGGAAATAGTTTCCGGACCACAGGTCTCCGTGTAATAGCGCTGGTTTCTCTCCTGAAATATTTAAAAACTTTCCAAGATCATCACAAAGTAAATCGAGTTTTTTATCAATAGCAACGGGCAGTAAACCGGATCGCCGCGCGAGTTTTCTCTGGAAATCAATTCGCTGCTCCCGAAAAAATACGATGCCGTCCTTTTCCAGTGCATTCTTCTGCGGAGTGCTGCCAATATAGTTATCGTGGTCTAACCCGTAATGCCCCTGACTCATACGGTGAAGCTCTGCCAGGGATAGAGCGAGTTGTTCTGCAAAATTTTCATCCTCAGATGAGCTTTCTATATACTCCAGAAGGAGAAAAGTGGGGCGCGAACCTGATTGAACTGCAATGGGCTTGGGGATTCGTGGGCCATTTTTAGCCTGTGCGAGAAGTTTGAGGCCACGGGTTTCGGCTAAAAAAAAATCGGTGGGCGGGTTCGGATTTTGTTTTAAAAAAACGCGTTGCCCATTTGTTAGACTCAGCACTTGTGTTTGATTGATACTTCCGCCACTTGTTGCAAAAGAAGTTTCGACTTTCGATCCATACAGGGGTTCAATCAGGCGGTTTAATTCATCCTTCACGGGGTAAGTTTTGCCTTCAAATTTTCCAAAATTTTAGGGCAGGTTCTTTCGACCATTTGATAGACAATCTCGAATCCTTTTCCGCCGCCATAATAAGGGTCGGGGACTTCAAGGTCGCCATTGTTATCTGGATCAAAAGAACGAAATAGAAATAGCTTGTCACGGGTTTCCGTTTCGGGTCGCAAAGATTTCAAGGTGACCAGATTGCTATGGTCCATGGCTAGTACCAAGTCCATTTGCTTGAAATCGGGGCCTTGAAAATGACGTCCGCGGCTATTGAGGGACACGCCATGTTCTCGGGCGGTATCTTGCATACGGGAATCTGGAGGTTCGCCAACATGCCAGCCACTGACTCCGGCAGAGCTGATAAGAATGCTTTTTTCCAATCCTTCTTCTTTCACCAGCGATTCCATTACTCCTTGTGCCAACGGGGAACGGCATATATTTCCATGACATACAAAGCATACACTTAATGTTTTGTTCATTTATTGATTTACCTGAATTTTGCGTTTAATATATGCGAACATTTATATCATATTAATGAAATATCCCTTTGTCTTTCCCGGATTATTTCTCTTTTGAGGTGTTGAAATTTGATCCCACGTTACTCATTACCGGAAATGGCTTCCATTTGGGAGCCGAACAATAAATTTAAAATCTGGTTGAAAGTCGAAGTCCTTGCCTGTGAAGCACTGGCAAAACGCGGTGAAATACCTAAAGCGGCTTTGAAAGATATCCAGGAAAAATCCGATTTCAAGGTAGAGCGTATCGATGAAATTGAGAGAGAAGTTAAACATGATGTCATAGCGTTTCTCACTTGTGTCGGGGAATATGTGGGTGAATCATCCCGCTATATGCATTTGGGAATGACTTCTTCAGATGTGCTGGATACGGCCCTAGCCGTGCAGTTAAAGCAGGCTTCTACGCTTATCTTGAAAGAATTGAAAGCCTTTCAGGCTGTTTTAAAAACCCAGGCTTTGAAACATAAAATGACCCCCACCATAGGCCGTTCTCATGGCATTCATGCAGAACCCCTTACATTTGGATTAAAAGTGGCCAACTGGTACGAAGAAGTGGGACGCAATATTGAGCGCATCAAGCGGGCGCGGCAAGTTATTTCTTACGGCCAAATTTCAGGTGCTGTAGGAACCTTCGCTTGCATTCACCCGGAAGTGGAAGAATATGTATGTGCCAAATTAGGACTTAAACCCGCACCCGTTTCCACACAGATTATCCAGCGAGACCGACATGCAGAGTTTTTCACTGCACTGGCTATTCTTGCGGGAACGATCGATAAAATTGCTACAGAGATTCGTCACCTACAGAGGACAGAAGTTCTCGAAGTAGAAGAATTTTTTTCGAGTGGACAAAAAGGTTCTTCTGCAATGCCGCACAAAAGAAACCCTGTGGTATCGGAGCAAATGTCAGGCTTGGCTAGGGTGATACGGGCAAATTCCTTGGCTGCTATGGAAAATATGCCTCTCTGGCATGAGAGAGATATCAGTCATTCTTCAGTGGAGAGGGTGATCGGGCCGGATAGTACGATTCTGACTCACTATATGCTTAGAAAAATGACCAAAATGATGGAGCATTTGATTGTTTATCCAGAAAACATGATGCGCAATCTTGAAAAAACCGAAGGCCTGATTTTTTCGCAGAGCGTGTTGCTTGCACTGGTAG
>JAJDAW010000156.1 GCA_029261635.1 Nitrospinaceae bacterium | reverse complement strand
CCAGAGTGTGCTTCCATTGCTGATCAAAATCTGGGTGTCAGGTGCTCCATAACTCCATTTCATCTTCCCTGGCTTTTTAATAGAAACGGTTCCTTTTACATCCTGCGTTTTGTCCATCATTTTGATGTAGGACTTTTGAATGAAATCAGCTTCATAGGTCAGGACTTTTTCGTAGTTCTTTTGGACAGCGTCCAAGGCATGCTGCTCGGGAGTTTCAGCCTGGCCCATGCTTGCGCTTAGCAGGATAAAAATAAATACCATGGATTTTATAAAATAGATCAATTTAATTCCCTCTGGTTTTTCGTGTAACTCGTCGGCCAGAAAATTCAAGGTTGTCTTCAATTATTAAACGAATGGCTTCAGGATAAATGATGTGCTCTTGTTCTAATATTCTACGAGAAAGTGATTGTGCATCGTCTTCATCGAGAATGGGTACAGCGGCTTGTAAAATGATTGCGCCACCATCGACCTCCTCATTTACAAAGTGAACGGTACAGCCAGAAAACTTAACTCCATGTTCCAGCGCCTTTTCTTGTACATTCAACCCCGGAAAGGCGGGAAGTAAGGAAGGATGTATGTTGATAATTTTTCCAGAAAAAGCTTCGATGAATTTTTTCCCCAATATACGCATGAAACCAGCAAGACAAACTAAATCTATAGATCGTAAAAGTTCGATCATTTGTTTTTCATAATCATCGCGGTTGGAAAAACTTTTAGGATCGAGAAAAACACTTTCTATTCCGTGTTTTTTACCGCGCTCCAGAGCATACGCATCTGGCACATTGCTCAAAATCAGAGAGATTTCTGCTGCTAGATTGTTTTTTTCTATACTGTCAATAATAGCTTGCAGATTTGAGCCGCGGCCGGAAACTAAAACGGCAAGTTTAAATTTTTCCGATGGCATTTAAAATAGATGTTTGATTGTAGATACAGAAGAGGTTCGGTAATTATTGCTGTTTAGCTTAGCATTAACTATTGTTTTAAATCAATGATTTCCCGATTCTCCGAAAAGCAGGAGTTCTTGCTAGAGTGTATTGATTATTTTGCAGATATTGATAGTTCTTGCCTGAAATCATAAAATTAAGAGCCTTATGTGAGCTAGATAGACTATAATTTTTGTAACCATAATAATTTTAGATGTTTAAACGGGGAACTGTAACTAACTTGTGGCATTTATATTTGTTTTTGTGTGTAAAATAGAAAGCATCAAAACCGAAAAATCGTTTATTTTATAGGTGAATTGTCCCCCAATAGCATCGTAATTATGCTGATTCTTTTTTAAAGGTTTAACCTACAAAGTGAAAAAAATAAAGGTACTTTTACTCGAAGATAACGAATTGGATGTAGAAGCCGTTGAAAGATTGATTAAGGCTCAGAGTCTGGGTTATGACCTCAAAGTGGTTTCCACCTGCAGTGAAGCCAGGCAATGTTTGAGTGAAGCAAATTATGATGTGGCTTTGTTAGATTCACAAGTTCCCGATGGTCAAGGACTCAGCATTTTATCGGACTTGGGGGGTGTGCCAGCCATTATTATTACGGGTCAGGGTGATGAGGATACTGCGGTTCGGGCCTTAAAGGATGGAGCAAGCGATTATCTAGTAAAAGACTCTTCGGGGATGTATCTACATTTATTGCCGACGGTTGTTAGGGAAACAATTATAAAGCAGCGCCTTCGGAAAGAAAAAGAAAGTGCGGAGAAAGAACGGGAAAAACTTTTTCGTGACTTGGAAAAAGCTCATCGCGAGTTGAAAGCACTTTCGCGAATTGACTCCTTGACTAAACTTTCTAACCGTCGGGATATTAAATACAAAATTGATTATGAAATTTCACGCTTTGAAAGGAGTAGTGAAACATTTTCCATTATTCTTGGAGATATTGATCGATTTAAAGAAATTTATTCGAAGCTGGGTGGTTTGGGGGCAGATAATATTATTATTCAGGTTGCGGAAAGCATAGTTAAGGAATGTAGGAAAGTCGATACCGTGGGTCGTTGGGGGACAGAAGCTTTCATGATCATTGTTCCTGAAACTCATTTAGCGGGTGCTGCAAGGCTGGCTGAAAATTTACGTAAAGCTTTTGAATATAAAGTTTTTTTAGTTGAGGATGAAAGTATTAAAATTTCAATGAGCTTTGGTGTTGTTGCTTACGTGGAAGGTCAATCTGTAAATGGCTTTACCGATACTGTAGAAACTTTTTTGCTTAGGGCAAAAAGTTCAAGAGGAAATAGAGTCGTTTCTCTTCCTTCTCAAGGAAATGAGGTTCCTCATTAATTCTGTTTAATATAGAAAACCTGTCTCCAGTAGCATGGTTCCGTGTTAAACTTCCACACCAATTTTTTTGAAAAGTACTGTTTTACCGGTTTTTATTAAGCGCAATAGTTCCTTAAAAATAAAAAAGTATGAAAGAACCTTTGAACATTTTAGTTGTCGATGATGACGAAACAGACCTTATGTTGGTTCGGCACTTGTTCGCAAAAACAACTCTGAAAGTCGATATTGTAGAGGCAAGTGATTGCAAGGATGGTGTTGAAAAACTTAAAGCTCAGAGTTTTGATTGTGCCTTGATCGATTATCACCTTCCTGATGCAAAGGGTCTCGAAGTTATCGACCAGCTTAGGGAGGTAGATGAAAAGGAAATACCTCTTATCGTTTTAACGGGAATGGGTAGTGAAACCATGGCAACAGAAGTTATGAAAAGAGGTGCGGCAGATTACGTTTCAAAAAATGGACTCAATGGGGAGGTTTTGGAGAGAAGCGTTCGAAATGCTGTCCAGATTCATCAACTTCAGCGCCAGGCGAAAGTGGCTGAAAGTGCACTATTAGAAAGAGAAAAGCAGTATCGAACTATAATTGAAACAGTTTCGGATATTATTATTCGATTGGATGTGGATAAGAAAATTGAGTTTGTGAATCCCGCGATCCGTTTCTTGGGATACGAACCTTCTGAGATGGTAGGCCAGCCCATAGAAAAGTTTGTAGAGAAAGTGAAAGGGGTGGACTACGAGGATGATTTTACTTCCCAAATTGCTACCCGAGGGGTAGGGCCTATGGCTACTAATAATTTGGAGGTGAGCTTTCTTGTTGAAAAAGATTCTGCTTTATGGGAACAAAACGAATCGGTACCAGTCTTGATGGACGCTTTTGGTTTGTGGGATGCTCCAGATGAAGTCGTTTTTAAAAGTGGTGGCGAGAAAAACTTTTTGGGTACTTTATGCATAGCCCGCAATATTACTGAAGTCAAAGCTATGGAACAAGAGCTTCTCAGTGCTCAAGCCCGTTTGATTGGAGCGGTGGAAGAACTGAAAGAATTGGCAACAAAGGATGCTTTGACGGGTATAGCCAATCGTCGATTTTTTGATGAATATTTAGAGAAGGAATGGAAAAGAGCGCAAAGAGATCAATATCCTTTTTCCATAGTTATGATTGATTTAGATTTCTTCAAGGCATACAACGATACCTATGGTCATCAACAAGGAGACACCTGTTTAAAAGAGGTGGCGTCCACTATCGATGAAGCAATGAAGCGGCCGGCGGATATGGCGGCGAGATATGGTGGCGAAGAATTTGCGTTGATTCTTCCTGAAACCAGTTCTGAGGGCGCGGTAAGTCTTGCTGAGAGGTTGCGAAAATCTATTTATGATTTGAATTTGGAACATAGAAATAGTTCTTGTGAACCCCGGGTAACGGTTAGTATGGGAGTAGCTACCATGAAAGTGGATAAAGGAAGTGATTTTGTTAACCTGATATCTAAAGCAGATAAAGCTTTGTATGCCGCGAAAGACAGTGGACGAAATCGAGTATCTGTTTTTGCCGAAGAATAAAATTTTGCCCTCCAAGATACATTTTGGGGAATAAATTTTGCTTTATTGCTATCTCTAATTACGGAATTAATATTCCACCCCTTTTGTAATCCGCTCGCCTGCTCTACCTCCCTGGCGAGCGGATTTTTTTTGCCCTCTTTAAGATTCCCTATTTATCAATAATTTTGATCCATTTCTTGCTTATTTTGCTAGAATATAGAGGTTTTTGGGGATTCTTGGATCAAAACCCAAAACCCCCCTTTACTTGTAAGAAATCCCTTTTATAGAGGAAAAAATGAAGGTTGAAGACGTTGTTGATGATTGGGTGGCCAGCCCACCATATCTTTATTTTAAGCTCAAAGAGGTAATTGAAGATCCGGATAGCTCTTTTAAGGATATTGGGGAAGTGATTCTTCATGATCCTGCGCTCTCCGCCCGTATTTTGAAAATATCAAATAGCCCACTTTTTAATCCCGAATCCGAAGTAGAAACAATTGAGCATGCTCTGACTTACATAGGAATGAATCAGTTGGAGGAGTTGGTACTGGGAACAGCCGTGATGGAAAGTTTTAAGGGTATCCCTGTAGATGTGATTGACATTAACTCTTTCTGGAAACATAGCATTGCCTGCGCTTTGACTGCCCGGTTGATCGCAGAGCATATACACGAGTCAGATATAGAAAGATTTTATCTTCTTGGGATTTTGCATGACATAGGCAGCCTGGTTATTTATAAAAAAGCTCCGAAGGCAGCCAAAGAGGCATTGCAATTAAGTGAGGAAAGTTCAAAATATTTGTTTCAGGTTGAGACTCAGGTGCATGGATTTAATCATGCCGAAGCAGGAGCTGCTTTATTTCAGGCATGGAAATTACCAGAAAGGCTAATAGAGGTGGTTGCTTGCCATCATGATCCTATGCAGGCAAAAAACTATTCGAGAGACGCATCTATCATTCATTTAGCAGATGTTATTTCTCACGAGATAGACTTACAAGGAACAGGAGAAGGATTTTCCCCACCTATTGATGAAAAAATACTTCAATCTGTTGGCCTCACCTCGCGAGATGTATTAGCTATAAAAAGCCAATTAAAAGATCAGTTCGAGCAAACTGCTGAGGTGTTTTTATCTTCAAGTTAGAAAATCAATTCGAGAACCCCCTCCCAGTGAAAGTGTTGCTAAGTTTAATTAACAGATTGTTGTTTGCCGTATTCTTCCTTTTTTTAATGCCTGCTATCGCAATTGCAGAGCTTGATGAATCCTTTTTGCAAGCGGTTTATGAGGGCGATAGTAAAGAGGCAGAGTCGCTTTTAAATTTGGGGGCAAGCATTGAGTCGCGCACTCAAAAGGGAAGCACGGCATTGATAGTTGCGTCAGCGCGGAACGATTTTGAAATGGTCCACTTTTTATTGCGTCGGGGGTCGAGAGTCAATTCTCGCAACCGATACGATGATACCGCTTTATTGCTTTGCTCCACGCGTGGCAATATCCGTTGCGTTAGAAGTCTTCTTGAAGAAAAAGCAGATATTAATGCGCGGAACATGCATGGCTGGAGTCCCCTTGCCCGGGCAGCACGTTATGGACATTTGGAAACGATGCAGTTATTACTCAAGCATGGTGCGAATGTAAATATCCAACTTAACGATGGTGCTACTCCGTTACTGATTGCTACTGGTGAGGAGCATTCGGGTATTGTCCATCTTTTGCTGAACAACGGGGCGGATGTTCATTCTAAAAACTATGATGGCACACAACCTATCTTGCTTGCTGTTCTAACGGGTCGGAAAGATATTGTTGAGCTTCTCATTTCAAAAGGGGCAGACCCTAACTCCCGAAATGCTTTCGGAGACCCACTTTTATTTTTAGCCATTGAACGAGATTTCGCAGACTGTGTTGAGCTGTTGTTGAACTCGGGGGTCGATGTGAATGCTCTTAGCCCAAAAGGCTGGACCCCCCTTATGCGTTCGGCAAAGTTTGGACGGGTCCGATCCGCAAAAGCTTTAATCGAAAAAGGCGCAAAAGTGAACTCCACCAGTAAAGGCGGTGCCAATTCATTGATGATCGCTTCCGAACGTGGTGAGTTGGAATTTGTTAAATTATTGGTAGAACATCAGGCAGATGTGAATGCAAAAAGCAAGAATGGCACCACCGCAGTTATCAGCGCGGCTGCCGGAGGGCATGAAAATATTGTTGCCTATTTACTCGATAAAGGTGGCGAGGTTCACACGGCAATAAAAAACGGATCGACTGCCTTGATGGTCGCTGCAGAGAGAGGCCACTTAGAAACGGTAAGGGTATTGATGAAGCAGGGGGCAAATGTTCAGGCTCGCAGTAAACGTGGTTGGACTCCATTAATGGTTGCCGCCGCCGGAGGGCATACTGAAATCACCCGTCTTTTTCTGGATAAAGGAGCCAAGTGGGATATTGAATCGAAAGCGGGTTGGACAGCTCTCAAGATAGCATTAAAATTGCGTAAAAAAGCTGTGGTTCGACAGCTAATGGAAGCCGGGGCAAATAAATAATAGAGTTAGCTTTTCTCTACTAAACTCTCGCGGACCTTTTTAAGAAGGCCGACATTCTGTGTGTGTCCAGACTTGTGAGCTTTTATTTTTCCACGAATGGGTTTTCCTAATAAATAAAAATCACCCAATATGTCGAGAATTTTATGGCGTGCAAACTCATCTTCAAAACGTAGTTTGGTGTTTATAACTTTTTTGTCCCCAAGCAAAATAAAATTGTCGAGTTTCCCTCCTGAGGCATAACCCATTTTAGTTAACTGTGCGACTTCTTCCATGAACCCGAAAGTTCGAGCTGGAGCGATTTCTTTTTTAAAACTTTCATCTCCGTCAAATTCATAGGTAAAGTCCTGTATTCCTATGGGTTCAGGATATTCCATGTGATAGCTGACTGAAAATTTATCACTGGGCTCGATAGAAATATATGGTTCCCCTTTTTCCTTGTCACCAAAGGAATAACTTTTGTCGACCACAATCTCTTCATAGAAATCATCCTGGTCTTCAAATTCTCCATCTTCGAGGAGTTCGCAAAAATCTTTAGCTGAGCCATCCATCACCGGCGCTTCATCCCCAATCTTTATGAGAAGGTTGGTGACTCGGTACATATGTAAAGTGGCCATAATATGTTCAATGGTTCCCACTGAGTTCACACCCTTTTTCAAACAGGTGGAATAATCTGTAGATTGAACATTTTCCAGTTTAGCCGGGATGGTTTTTCCTGATGCTATATCACCAAAAATAATTCCGCTTCCAGGAGGCATGGGTTGTAAAATCAGTCCGGTTTTTATGCCCGAGTGCAGGCTGCTTCCGCAAAGAACGACACTGCGCTTTAAAGTCCGCTGTGGATACCTTTTTTGAGAGGGGGCAGTGTCATTTTCCGGCATCTCGATTGAATGGTATTTGAGTTTTTCTTGAAATTGGTTTTTGCTGGTTTTTAAAATTTTACAGGTTTCATCAATGTTCCAGTTGTTTCGTTTTAAATGGTGGAGGATGAAATGTTTTTCCCAGATAGATTCGGCTTCTTGTAGCGACCCGGCTTCGTTTAAGGTTGTTATGTCAATTTGGTTTTGCGGTTTCCAAATTTCAGGTGGTAAGTCCTGAACGCTAATTGTTTGCTGGTTAGCACAGGTTCGTATTAATTTTTCCAAAACACCATGCAGCTCTTTAATATTTCCCGGCCAGCTATAACCACAAAGTGCTGTTAGAACCGCTTCATCTATTTCTGGGATAAAAGTGTGGTGTCTTGCTTCTTCCAAGTAGTCCTTCGCAATCAAGGAAATACTGGCTGTGTGATTTCTTAATGGGGGAATGATAAGGCTGGCTTCTTTAAAAACATCCAGCAGGCCCTGATGGAACTGTCCTTTGGCTGCTAAATCATCAAGGTTTTTCGAAGATGATGCAAATAGCCGAATGGGTAAAAACTTGAAACTTGTATCGGGAATGTTGGTGTTCTGCAGTGCTTCCGCCAGTTTTTCCTGAAGTCCCTTACTGAGAGATTCGATATTGCTTAAATAGACAACCTTTTCTCCAGAGGTGGAATGGGTTTTGTTGTCTCTGTCTTTTCTTTTGAATAGTTGCGATTGGATAGCCTGCTTTTGTCTGAATAGACAATTTAATTTTATAAATGGTCGATCGCCTTTTCTACTTTGAGCATGAATTGTCTGTGCGACAGATTCTTTGCCTGTTCCGGTTTCACCCAATAGTAAAACGGGTTCCATGTTCTTTGAGAATGCTTTGATGCCCTTTTTGACTTCGACCATCGATTCAAAACAAACTGGAAGTTCTTTCAAATCCTGAGAGGGTTTGTTCTCCACAAGTGGAACTGAATTTTCTGCATGGAGGGCATTTTCAACGGACTCGGTGATTCGGTCGAGAGAGAACGGTTTTTCTATGAAGTCTTGGGCTCCCAGTTTTGTGGCTTTGACTGCGGTATCAATAGTGCCATGCCCCGACATAATTAAAACTTTCACGCCGGGATTGTAAGTTTTTAAAGTTTTTAAAACTTCAATCCCATCCATACCGGGAAGCCATATATCGAGTAACACCAGATCAGGAGGGTCTTTTTGAATTATTTCCAAGGCCTCCACACCGTCATCGGTCATAGATACTTCATAGCCTTCGTCAGACAGTATCCCCGTAAGAGAACTGACAATATTTTTTTCGTCATCAACGATAAGAATGCGTTCTTTAGGCAATCTTTTCTCCAAATGGTTTCAGGTGACAGGGTTTACAGCGGCAAGCCGTAAGTATTCCAGATAAAATATTTTATCACCTGCATTGATAAAGTTTTTTTCATATTTTGATTTGGGTAAATCAATACGCTCTTCAAGAAAACCCTGTTTGTCGTCTAGGTTTTGCATCAAAGCCTCGGCATTAAAATATTCCAGCATTTCCATTGCATAGCTCTCGCTATCAGTTGCTAAACAGGTTCTTCCCTCTAAACTCACTTTTTGGGCCAGTTGATTAACAAACTCTGGTTTGATCAGCCTTCTTTTAGTATGCCTTTTTTTGGGCCAGGGATCAGGAAAATTTATATAAACAGTATTTAATTCTCTATCCTGAAATAGTACTGAGAGTTTGCTTCTGATGTCTCCATAAACGACCCGTATATTTTCTAATTGAAGTTTTTTAATGCGGGTCATCAACTTTCTTATCCCCTTATGATAAAAGTCTATCCCTATAAAATTGCTGGTGGGTTCTTTGGCTGCCATTTCGATTAAAAAGTTCCCCATCCCAAAACCGATTTCTAGTTTAAGGGGATGAGTGTTTCCAAACTGGCTTTGCCAGTCTGGCTTTTCATCGATATCCAGATAATAAGGATCTTCTTCCGCAATTTGCGCTAAAGATATTAACGGTTTTCCCATTAGCTTGAAGTAGGGTCCTGTTTTCCCAAGTTTACGTGAATGGTTACCACTTTTAAAACTTCGAATTCTAATTTATTATCAGGCAGTGGAATGATGATGTCATCCCCCTCCTGTTTGCCTACCAGAGCTCGACCCACGGGTGATGCCGCAGATAATTTTCTTTCATCAGGATTAACCTCTTCAGGGAAAACAAGATGATACTGAATTTCTTCACCCGTGTTGAGATCTCGAAGATATAGGGTACTTCCTAGCCCCGAACGGTCATTAGGTATTTTATTTAAATCAATCGAAGTGATATCGCTGATTCTTTTTTGCAAAAGAGAGATTCTGGATTCTAGAAACATCTGCCTTTCCTTGGCAGCTTTAAATTCTGCATTCTCGCTTAAGTCGCCATGCTCGCGTGCAGTTTTTATAGCTTTGGGTATTTCTACCTGTAATTCTTGATGTGATTCTTTTAATTCCTGATCCAGCTTGTCTACTATTGGAAGTCGCGACATAGGCGAGTTCATCTCCAAAAAATAAAGCGATTTAAATACTTTTCTGGTGGCTCTGTTTCCTTAACAAATAAAAATATTCGCGCACGGTTAAAAGCCGCTAAGACATGAAATAAAAAGGTTCTGGGAATTGTTTGATGAATCCGGGAAGCCAAATTTTCTAAATCATTTAGATGCGAACCTTTACATAAAAAAGGCAGTTCATTGTAGGGGGTGAATTGCTTTGCGGTCAACAAAAATTTATGTTTTGAAACTTAAGAGAATAATAAGAGGAGATGAGGTGCAATAGGGGTTTAAATGCTTGACCTATAAGGAGATAAGTGGATAAAATGATAAATCAGTCTTTTTAGACATATTGAAAGGCTTAAGAGCATTTGATTGGTTTTTTGGGTATAGACCTTTAGAGTCCAGTGTAACTCTGGCGGCTGGGTGAAGTGAAAGCAAAACTTCTAAATTTATTAGAAACAAAAGGCGATTTACCACCTTTATCAGACGTTCTTTTGAGTCTGGAAAATCGGGTGAATGACCCTAGTAGTGATATCGAAGAGATTTCGGGTCTCATTCAAACTGAACCGGTTTTGTCGGGAAGGCTGATAAAACTATCTAATAGCGTACTTTTTGGCGGCGGAAGAGATGAGGTTCATGATCTAAGCCAAGCGATTATGCGGCTGGGGATGAAGATGGTGCTGGACCTGGCTTATACCCTGGAGCTTCCG
The DNA here is from genome assembly GCA_029261635.1 of Nitrospinaceae bacterium. Taxonomy (GTDB): domain Bacteria; phylum Nitrospinota; class Nitrospinia; order Nitrospinales; family VA-1; genus UBA8687. Next base: position 13,967 of record JAJDAW010000156.1, on the reverse strand, counting down.
AAAGCTTTTAAAAAGTCCAAAGCCTTTGACCATATTCAATTTTGGAAACATTCATTGGGGGTAGCCTATTTATCCAGATCTTTGGCTATCCATTTAGGTTCTCAAAAAGAAGACCTGGATGCGAGTTATCTTGCTGGTCTCATGCACGATGTTGGAATTCTTGTTTTTGATTATTTGATTCCTGAAGAATATTCGGATTTTATTAAGGTGGTGGCAGAGAGTGAAAGAACCTTGGAGGAATTGGAAATCGAAAAATTTGGCATTTCCCATTCCGAATTGGGTGCAGAATTTATTGGCAAATGGTGGCCGGTCTCAGAAAGTGTAGTGAAGTCCGTGAGAAGGCACCATAATCCGCCTCCAAAAAAGAAAATCAAACCGGGAATTCCTCGTTTGGTGAACTGGGCCAACCAAATTGCCAGTAATAATGAGATGCAAAATGGGATAGCAATGCATTTCCACCCTCTGGATGAGAATATTTTCCCGAGGTTAAAATTGAGTCAGGAAGAATTGGAAGTAATGGTGGATAAAACTAAAGAAGGAGTAGAAGCTGCCGACATGATCTTGAGAAGCTAATGATTCGGTAAAGAGAATTTTACAAATTAGGAAAAAATTGCTATAATTTCAAGTTTAACCCAATAAATCAAATAACTTCCTGAATGGGAAGTAAGCCATTTATGACAGAAAATGAATTTAAAGTAAGTTTTCACGGAGTAAGGGGTTCTATCCCGAGTCCACTAATGCCTGAAGAGGTAGAAGAAAAGCTGTTGCGCGCTTGCCAAAAAGCACAGCCAGAGGATTTGAAGGATGAAAACTCTATTCGTGATTTTGTCACTAGCCTTCCTAATGAAATCAAAGGGACTTTTGGGGGCAACTCTTCTTGCGTTTCCATGGAAGTGAATGGCGAACATTTGATTTTCGATGCAGGCTCTGGAATAAGAATGCTGGGACAGAATTTAATGGGGACCGAATTTGGCCGTGGTCAGGGAAAGGCAAATCTTTTCTTTTCCCATACTCATTGGGACCATATTCTTGGTATTCCATTCTTCGTTCCTTTTTATATCAAAGGCAACCAGTTCACTGTCAACAGTCCACTTCCAGATATCAGAGAGCGTCTTGAAGGCCAACAGAAGTCCGAATATTTTCCTATTCCATTTAGTATTTATGCTTCAGATATTGATTTTGAGGTTTTAGAAAACAAGACAGAGCGTAAGATCGGCGATTTGACCGTTACTTGGAAAAGTATGTACCATCCGGGGCAATGCTATGCCTACAGAGTCGATTGTGGTGGAAAATCTGTTGTCTATGCTACAGATGCGGAATATAAAAAACTAGGGTCCGGCGATTTAAAACCTGCTGTTGAGTTTTTCAAAGATGCCGACCTACTCATTTTTGATTCCATGTATACCTTTAGTGAAGGTCTTGAAAAAGAAGACTGGGGACATAGCTCAACTGTTATAGGAGTTGATTTGGCGGTGGAAGCGAATGTAAAACAAATCGCATTCTTTCATCACGAACCTACCTATAGCGATTTTAAACTAGCCGATATTTTCAAACAGACCGAAAAATACCTGAAACTGGTAGCCCCAAAGCAGGAGCTTAAAATGCTCCTGTCCTATGAAGGGCTAACCATAGATCTGCATCAGGAATAATAAGTTCGATCACTCCCTCCGCATGTTTGAATAAAAACTTTTGAAACTTTAGGATGGCTGAGCCAAACTCATTCCGGTTTTCTATTGACCGTGGCGGTACTTTTACGGACATTTATGCAGAAGTTCCTGGGGAGCCCAGCTTCAGAACTCTAAAGCTCCTTTCAGAAAACCCCAAACAATATTCTGATGCCCCGCTCGAGGGAATGCGTCGAATCATTCAAGAGGTGACCGGAAAATCCGTTCAAACAGAAGAATTCCCCTCAGATCTAATCCAATGGGTGCGAATGGGAACGACTCTTGCCACCAACGCTTTTCTGGAACGTAAAGGAACTCAAAGCGCTCTCGTCATCACACAAGGGTTTGGTGATCTGCTCAAGATCGGAAAACAAAACCGACCTCATATTTTTGAATTAAAAATCAAAAAAGGGGATCCTCTTTACAAATCAGTTCTCGAAATAGACGAAAGAGTTCGAATTCTTCCTTCCGACAAAGTCGAAGTGTTGCGCACTCCAGATATTGAAAAAATAAGAGGGCAGCTCATGCGCCTCCGCCAAAAGGGAATTGAAAGTCTGGCCATTGCATTCCTGCATGCCTATGTTTTTCCTGACCATGAAAGAGTTATAAAAAAAATAGCAATAGAGTGTGGGTTTGAAAATATTTCTCTTTCCAGTGAAGTTCTTCCACAGATCAAACTCGTTGATCGTGGCCAGACCACTTGTCTTGATGCTTATTTGAACCTTCCTATACAGAATTATCTAAAAAGTTTTAATAAACGGTTTACTGAAAAACCTTTGTTTGTCATGCAGTCAGATGGCGGTATGGTCGAGGCATCATCCGTATCAGGTTGCCGTGCCATGCTTTCCGGGCCTGCTGGAGGTGTCGTGGGTTATGCACAAACCGTCTACGCAGAATGTGGCAATAGTCCGGTTATTGGATTCGATATGGGGGGAACATCTACCGATGTCTCACGGTTTGGAGGGGAATATGAATGGAGTTATGAAAACGAAATTGCCGGGGTGCCGGTACAAGTGCCACAATTAAATATTATTACCGTTGCCGCTGGAGGTGGTTCAAGACTGTTCTTTGAAAATAATATGTTTCGGGTGGGACCCGAATCTTCAGGTGCATATCCCGGTCCGGTCTGTTACCGAAACGATGGCCCACTTTCTTTAACCGATGCGAATCTGATTTTAGGCAGACTTCCAAACTTCCCAAAAGTGTTGGGCAAAGAGGGTAATTTACCTCCAGACAAAGAGAAAGCAAAAAGAGCGTTTGAACAACTTGCAAAGAAAATATTCAACGAAACGGGACATAAAAAAACACTCGAAGAAATTGCTTATGGATTTATAGAAGTCGCCAATGAAAATATGGTTCGTCCCATCCACGAGATTTCAACTGCAAGAGGATTCGATATTCGTAACCATGTACTTGCTTGTTTCGGTGGGGCAGGGGGACAGCACGCTTGCGCCATTGCCCGCTCGTTAGGAGTAACCCAGGTATTTGTGCACCGGTTTGCAGGAATTTTATCAGCCTATGGGATGGGGCTGGCAAATATCACCGTTGAAAAACAAGAATCGGTTTCAGTTGAGATAGAACAAGAAATACCGGATGAATTGATACGTAAACTCAATAAGCTAGAGGCGTTCGCCTGCCAGGATTTAAGCCAAACGGGAGAAATTGAGGTCAGTCGATTTTTGAATATGAGACTAGAAGGTTCTGATACGACCCTGATGGTTCGCCAAACCCGTGGAGAAAATATAGTAGAAGAATTCAGAAAAATTCATCAGAGGGAGTTTGGATTCAATCCGTCAGGAAGAAAAATACAGGTACAAGACATTCGTGTTCGCGTGGAAGGAAAAACTAAAGAACCCATTAAAGCCAAGATCGTTAAAAGTGATGAACAGGTGTTACCTGTTTCGGTAGATCGTTGTTATTTTTTGGGTGGGTGGAAGGAGACTCCCGTTTATAAAACGGAATCTCTAGGCGCAGAAAATAGTATTGAAGGACCTGCGATCCTCTTACAAGGAACATCGACAATTCTGATTGAGCTTGATTGCAAAGCTACGGTGAATGAGTTTGGCGATATCCAGATAGAAGTGGCACAGCATAAGAAAATAAAGTTAGGAGTAGAATTGGATGCGGTGCAACTTTCATTATTCGGTTCGCGTTTCATGTCCATTGCTGAACAGATGGGACGCGTCTTACAAAGAACCGCTGTATCTACAAACATCAAAGAACGCCTCGACTTTTCTTGCGCCATTTTTGATCCTGAAGGAGGACTGGTCGCCAACGCTCCGCATCAACCTGTGCACCTGGGAGCAATGGGGGATGCCGTAAAAAAACAGGTGGAGCTAAATGGAATCAATAAACAGGAAGTTTGGCTGAGCAATCACCCGGAAGTCGGCGGCAGTCATTTGCCAGACATTACGGTGGTGACTCCGGTTTTAAAGGACGGTAAACCCGTTTTCTTTGTTGGAAACCGGGGACACCATGCAGATGTCGGAGGCATCACCCCCGGTTCCATGCCTCCCTTTTCAAAATCCCTTGAGGAAGAAGGGGCCTGCATCAAAACTTTCAAGCTAGTGCAAAATGGAGAGTTTCAAGAGGAAGGGATTAAAAAAATCTTGAAAGAAGCAGGCGCGCGTTCTATCTCCGATAATATTTCTGATCTTAAGGCACAGGTTGCGGCCAACCAAAAGGGCATTGTTCTTTTAAGCGAATTGATCGAATCGCATTCGTTGGAAACAGTGCAAGCTTATATGCAACACCTACAAAATAACGCAAGCGATTCGGTTCGTGCACTCCTAAGATCATTTTGTGGCGATAAAGAAGAAATCAAGTTGCAGGCAAAAGATTATCTCGATGATGGCAGTGAAATAAATTTGATGTTGAGCGTAAACAAAAAAGGTGGCAATGCCACCTTTGATTTTTCGGGGACGTCGAAACAGTTATTGGGTAACCTCAACGTCCCTAAGGCCGTGACCCGTTCTGCGATTCTTTATTGTTTGCGTTGCCTCATCGATAGTGACATCCCATTGAATCAGGGTTGCTTGAATCCTATAGAAATATTAATTGAAGAAGGTTCTTTGCTGGCGCCGACTGAAAACTCAGCCGTTGTTGCAGGCAACGTGCTGACCTCACAAAGAATCGTCGATGTGATCTTTAAAGCGTTAGGCAGTTGTGCCGCGTCACAGGGATGCATGAACAACTTCACGTTCGGCAACAACCAGTTTGCTTATTACGAAACCATAGGCGGAGGAGCAGGGGCGGGTCCGACCTGGCACGGTCAGTCGGGTGTGCACACCCATATGACGAACACCCGTATCACTGATCCTGAAGTGTTGGAAAAACGTTACCCGGTTCTACTCCGAGAGTTTTCTCTCCGCAAAGGTTCCGGAGGTAAAGGAAAGTTCAACGGCGGCGATGGTTTGATTCGGGAAATAGAATTTTTAGAACCTCTGACCGTAACCATCCTTTCAGAGCGAAGAGTACTCTCTCCATACGGATTAAACGGTGGCGAGCCGGGGGCCAAAGGCAAGAACCTGCAAATCAAAAAAGACGGTTCTGAAATCGACCTAGGAGGTAAAAACCAGTTCCACGCCAAACCCGGCGACCGCATCCGCATCCTCACCCCCGGAGGTGGCGGGGCAGGCCCCGCGGCCTAAAGGTCTATTCCCTTTTGCCGATACAATTACCTTCAAGCTTCTAGATAGAATTATTCAGTTAACCTTCCGCGCGTCATCGCGAGCGACCAGAGGGAGCGCGGCGATCCAGATAGATGGATTGCTTCACTTCGTTCGCAATGACGATTTGTGAAATTGATTATGCAATGGAGAGACTGGAGGTTTTAAACCTTCCCAAGGTCCCGGAGTAACCGTTCAAAACTTTTCTGGTATGTGGTGTTGTTTTTCCATTCTTTAAAGTCACCGATATGGCGTTCTCGTTTTACATCATCGGCCCACTGCTCCGTGGTGTTCATTATCGAATCGTCCAGCCGGATAGGGAATAGCACGTCCTTTTTTCCAGTATCATTTTCTATTGAAAGAGCTTCGCGGGCTTCCTTTTTTACCCATGCACTGGTTATGGAATTTTCTGAAAAAACAAGAAGGAGTTTGTCATGAATCCTAATGGCTTCATCAATAACAGATGTCATTTCGTCCCCAATTTTTAAGTCTTGCGCTGAATACCAACAACGAATTCCTTTAGCCTGCAGATCGGCATAAAGCCTATCCGCAAATTCTTTGTCTTTAGATGAATGGCTGATAAAACAAGAGTGAAATTGAATGGGTTCAAGAGAGCCTATGAGGCTTGGAATGTATTCGATAAACTGGTCAGGTAATCCACAATCACGTAAAAACTTTTCGGGAAGGTTTTTAGAAACCATCAAAGTTCTATGATCGATGGTTGAGGGACCATACATATCTAATTTATCTAATCCCTTGGAATCTGATAGGTTTGTATCGATAAACAATACACCTTCAATATATCCTTTTCCCCAAATAGATTCACTGAGATCAGCTAAATGCAAATTGGTATATATTAGGGTTATACCAGTAAGGTTTGCTCTATTAAGATAGGTTCCAACAAGCCTTGAATTTCCTATTGCAGACTCTGATAAATCAGCTTCTATAAGGTTTGCTCTGCTGAGGTCAGCGCAATCAAGTTTTGCTTCACTTAGATTTGCTTTTTGGAGGTTCGTAAACCTGAAGTTTATTCAAAAAAGATCAGATTTTCTAAGGTCAACTCTTTCTAAATCTGGTTGGATCATATGCTCTTTTTCTCGCCATTTATTCCAAACCTCGACACCTTGCTTGAGAATTTTTAAATGCTCAGGGTTTGCCATGATTTCAATTAACCTTTATGTTCAAGATGATTTTATCTTCTTTCGTGGCGGATTCGAAAGCTGCTTGCGCTTCTTCCAGTGGGCGGGTTGAGCTGATGAGGGATTTTAGTTTTTGCTGATGTGATTGGATGATTTCTAGCGCGGGTTCGAAAGGGCCGCATCGTGATCCCTGTAGTCTTATTTCATCTACCACCAGTTGCGTCATATCGAGCCCGGTAGCGGGCAACCCACACGTGGTTTTACAGGCGATTGTTCCCTGTGGACGCACTAGCTTTAAAGCCTGAGTAATGCCATCGGGGTTGCCTGTGGTATCGACAACCATTTCTGCGCCCAAGCCTTCTGTCATGCTGTGAATTTCATCCATTGCATTTTCAGGTGCGAAAGCGTGTTGCGCTCCGAATTGTATTGCGCGGTTTCTTTTTGTTTCACTTCGCGATACGACAATCGTTTTGATTCCTCTTAATGAAGCCGCGAAAATAATAAGGATGCCGAGTCTGCCGGGTCCAATAACCACCAGCGTTTCGTCTTTCTGCATCGGTGACATTACGAATGTTTGTAGCGCTGCAGCCAAGGGTTCAGTGAGTGTCGCTATGAGCGGGTCTGCGTTTGAAGGTATTTCATGCAGGGTGCCTGCAGCCACTTTCACTTCATCAGCGAAGGCTCCGCTATGGTTTATGATTCCTGTTACGGTTCGTGTTTGGCAATGCGAGGGTACGCCTTTCTTGCAGGCGACGCATAAAGATTTTTTGCCATAAGCCAGACAGGTGTTGTTGATTTCTGCCGTCACTGTTTTGCCGATCCATTTGGGGTCTACTCCTTCCCCCGTTTCTGTGACTCGTCCCATAAACTCGTGTCCACAGACATGTGGTAGGGGAACGGGGTAGTCGCCATTGAACAGAGCAAGGTCAGTGCCACAAATTCCGGCGTGTTGAACCTGGATGATTGCTTCACCGGGTTCGGCGGATAGGGGAGCGCGCTCTTTTATCTCGATTTTACCGGGAGCTATTAGTTGTGTGATGCGTGGCATAGCAGGATTAACTTTTGGACTTCCCTTTTTGTTTATCTTGCCAAAGTATGAGCCAGTGTTGCAGGAGTTTGATGGGTTGTGTGCCGCGAAATTTGCGGCGTTTGATTTTGGGTAATGCGTCGTGTTGAAGTTTGGCGATGACGGTGGCACCTACTGCTTCTTCGATAACGACTCCGCGTTGCGCGTGTTCCAGCTTTTTGGATTCACAGACACCTCGGAATGACACCACCATCCGGCAGTCGAGAGGTCGATCTTCATAAATCCGGCAGGCACCTTCATCATTTAGGAATGGACATGGCTGGTTGATGACGAGGCGATGCCAGTCTACTTGATCGAGGTTTTTACCTGCATCGATCACTTCTTCAACTTTTTTAATGGTTCGTTGCGATTTTTCTACTATTTCGTTCAGGTCGATGCCGTTTTCCTCGGCGTTTTTCAGGATACCGTCCCATTCCATTTGTGTGCAGGTAACTCCTGTGTGGCAGCAATGGTCGCAACCGCGATGGCATTGTAAAGGCGGAACCCCTTCGTGGTAGACCTTTTCAAGATGCTTCCAGAACATTCTAAGAGGTGATGTCTTTGCTAATTTTGCCTGGTCTTTAGAAAATTCGACCAGAGTTTCATACGTTTGTTGTATCTGGTGCTCGGGGAATTTGTGTTGCAGGAATTTGCCCAGTTCATCGGTATGGGTCATACCATAGATGAACATTCCATTTTGATCGGTTTGCAGGGACATAGCTTTTTTGAGAGATTTTTATCCAGAAGCGGTATTTGTATCGCTATAAGGGAATAGACCTATTGGCCTGCGGGGCCTGCCCCGCTTTTTGATTTGGCAACGTATTTCATTTGCAGTTCATAGACCAATTGTTCGAGTAGCTTGTTTTCTTCTGCGTTGAGATTACCTTGCGTTTTTTCTCTCAGCATGGTCAACATATCGATGGTCTGATGAACGGCTGGCAGATTGGTTTCTGTCTTGCCAGTTTCTGGATCAGCGATGTCGCCCAAATGATAAAACGCGGACGAGGTCAGCGACATAATAAATGTTGAGAAATCGATCTGAAAAGGTTGTTGGTGTTGATGCTCGGCTCCTGCTCCGGCGGGTGCAGAACTTTCTTGTGTGTCGTGGGTCTCTGCTTCCTCTTCAGAAAGTTGCGAAGACCGGTTGTCTTTTATTACGAAATCATCACCTTCAGCTTTATTTTCATCACTCATAAATCACCTTCTATAAAAAGATTTTTAAGAATCTTTCTCATCCCCCATCAGGAGCGGAACGGAAAAACCCAGTACAATCATAATGAGTCCCAGCATAAGGGATAAATAACCACTTCCCTCAATAAATTCCATATAAGTTTTTCCCAGAATCGGCCATTGCCGGATGATGCCAACGATTACAAAAATTGAGCCAAGAGCAAACAGAATCTTTTGGGTGCATTGAATGCTTTTTGCTTCAGTATCTATCTCTTGTGACATAGAAGTGGTAAGGCGATACTACGGCCAATGGGTGTGCGATTGTAGACAAAAACTGCTGGTCGCCGAAAGGGAACAAACTTGAGTTGATGTTAGCAAATGGCCCTTTTCATGTCAAAATATTAGTGTTGTTTTCTCCATTCTGATAATATTGAATTATGATGCGATTTATCTTCGTACTATTGTTGATGACCACTCTTTCATCGGGCTGCTCAAGCCGACGTCTGGCTGTTCAGGCCACCTTGCCTCTCATTGCTAGCCAAATCGTTTCGATGCAGGAAGAAAGAGATGCCGACCTTGCCGAAAAGGCTATTCCCGCTAGTCTAAAGATGTTGGAGGGACTCGCAAAAGAAGATCCTGAGAATATATGGATTCTACAAAAACTTGCAGAAGGGTTTTGTGGTTATGCGTTTAGTTTTCTTGAAGACAGCGAACCCGAACGAGCTTCTGGGTTATATTTGCGCGGCAAGGACTACGCATTCCGTGCTTTGGAAATTCAAAGCAATGGCAAGACGTGGAGAGGATTATCTCTGGATGAGTGGTCCAAAAGATTGGTAGAGGTAACCCCTTCACAGCAACCGGCATTGTTCTGGGCGGGACAATGTTGGGGGAGTTGGTTGTCCTTAAATTTGGATTCGGTGGAGGCTTTCAGCAGTCTGCCTCGAATAGATAGAATGATGAACCGTGCAGTTACGTTGGACCCCGATTTTTATTATGCAGGGTCACATTCATTTTTGGGTGCATATTATGGAGGGCGAAGTCGTATGCTAGGGGGTAACCCTGATAAAGCCAAAAACCATTTTGAACAAGCACTGAGAATAACTGAGGGGAAATATCTCCTCATCTCATTTCTCTATGCCAAAACCTATGCGGTACAGAATCAAGATCGAAAACTATTCAAAACCCAGTTAAAAAAAGTTCTCGAAGCCTCAGATGATGTTTTGCCCGAACAGCGTTTGGCCAACCAGATTGCGAAGCGAAAAGCGGCAGTCCTATTAGGGGAAATTGATGAACTGTTTTAAATCGCCTTTATTTTATTTTCACGCTCTGTTTTTTGCGACCGTTTGTTTACTGGTTGGTTTAGATTCCAACGTCCATGCTGAAAATAAACACATCATAAAGTTTTCCACTTTGGCCCCCGAAGGTTCGTCGTGGATGAAGTCACTGCGTCAGTTTTCCGGGAAAATAAAAAAAGCCACCGAGGGAAATGTTTCGTTTAAGTTTTATCCAGGGGGAGTGTCGGGTGATGAAAAAGATGTGATACGGAAAATGCGTATCGGTCAGTTGCATGGGGCGGGTTTTACCGGTGTTGGATTGGGGGCAGTTCTTCCCGAGGTGAGGGTGCTTGATCTACCGTTTCTCTTTCAGTCAGATAAAGAAATAGAGCACGTTTATCAGGCGATGAATGATTACTTTGTCGAGCGCTTTGATAAAAAGGGTTACGTTTTACTAGGCTGGGTTCCAGTCGGGTGGGTTCATTTTTTATCGCAAAAGCCCATTCAATCAGTGACCGATCTGCGTGAATCCAAACCCTGGTTGTGGGAAGGTGACCCGTTGGTGGAGCAGGCTTATGAGGGGATGGATGTTCAGCCCATTCCGCTTTCGATAACAGATGTATTGCTTTCCTTGCAGACAGGCATGGTCGATACGGTGTATTCCTCTACTCAGGGTGCTCTGGTCTTGCAATGGTTCACAAAGGTTAAGCATATTACGCGCTTACGAATGGGCTATGCGACAGGTGGAGTTTTAATATCAAAGAGGAAGTTTAAAAAGCTTCCTCCCGCTTATCAGAAAGCGTTAATAAAAATCGGCTCCGAATGTTTGACGGAGTTAGCAACGGTTATTCAGAAGGATAATTTAAAGGCTGAAAAAGTATTAGAAAATAATGGAATTAAATGGGTGCCTCAACCAGACCCTGCGGCTATAAGAATGTTTCAGCAAGCGGGCGTAACAGCCAGGCAAAACTTAAGCGGAAAATTGTTTTCGCCGGAGCTGTTAAACAAGGTGTTGCAGCATCTGGATGAAGTGCGGTGAAAAGAGAGTTATGCCGGATGTCTAAAAGAAGTTTTCGATTTTTGCTTTTTTTCTAAGTTCTTCAACATAGCTGGCAACTTGTTTTTTGGCTTCTTCAAGGAATAGATGTTTTTGAATTCCCGATTTCATCTCTTCAAAGGGGGCTGTTTCAGAGGGTTTCGTGTCGATAAGTTGAATCACGTGAAACCCAAATCTCGTTTTTATTTTTCCTGAGATTTCTCCGGGTTTCAATTTTCCTGCGGCTTCGTCAAAGCTGGCATCGAAGACCCCTTTATAGATGAAATCTAAATCTCCTCCGTTTTCTCGGGATGATTCGTCATCAGACTGGTTTTTTGCCACTTCTTCAAAGTCGGTACCTTTTTTTAACTCGGCCATTGCCTTGTCGATTTTTTCTTCTGCTATTCGTGCAAAATATTCTTTATTCTTTTGCAACTCTTTCATAGTTTGGTTTCGCAGAGCTTCGGGAGGAAAAAATGCCGCTAGGATATGGCGTGTATGATATGCCTCGGGACGCATAAATTTGGATTTGTTATCATCATAATACTTTTTTACTTCTTCATCGGAAATATTGATCTTTCCTTTTATCTGTGCGTTGAGCAATTGACGAGCATTGATGTCAATTTGCATTGATTTCTTTATGTCTTCCAAAGTTATATTTCTGGCTTTTAGTGCTTTCGTGAAATCTTCTTCGGAAGAATAGGATGCACGAAGCGATGTCATTTCTTTGTCGATTAACTCGTTATCTATTTCCAGGTTTTCTTTTTTCCCTTGTTGGCTTACCAACTCGCGGACGACTTCTTTTTCAATCAAATCTTTTGCAATACTGGTTTTTTCTTTCACGGTCAAAGGGCGTGGAACCGTTCTTAAAATCTGATTCAGTCGAAACTCGATATATTTAGATTCGATATTAACTCCGTTTACACGGGCAACCAGTTTTGGGATTTCGATATTAAGTTTGGGTGTCGGGCGTGTTTGCGCTGTGGTATTTTCTAGGGAAATGAAGGAAAAAACCAAGCTGAGAATCAATGCGAAATAGATAATGCGAGTCTTCATGTGTCTACTTATTTTAAATGTTATTAATGCGGAATGTGTGTGAGGATATCATCCATGAAATTAAGTTGCAATACCTCAAATTGACTGATTAGCAAGGCTGTGGGAGAATCCAAGATTCTATGATGTCAAAAAATTCAAAAACCTCACGATCCAGAATTAATTTTATTGCCTATACTTGCCTGTTTGCTTCGGGTATGGCGACGTTGGTCTATGAGCTGATTTGGTTTCGTTATCTGACTCTTGTTTTTGGAGCGACCTTATATGCTTTGAGCGCCGTGTTATGTGCTTTCATGCTGGGTCTTGCGGGTGGTGCCTGGGGAATGGGGCGCATACTTGCAAAAGGCAACGGATCGAAGCGGCTGATACTATGGTATGGCATTTTTGAAGGATTAATTGGGTTGTACGCCTTGTCCTTTCCGTTAGGGTTGGAATTGTTGGGGAAAATTTATCCTTTGGTCTTGCCAGCAGATGGTCAAGCCGGGCTTGCGCTCCATGTCATGGAATTTCTGTTGGGTACGCTTTTGATGCTTCCCGCTACTTTACTTATGGGGGCAACGCTTCCATTGGTTAGTTGCTGGGCTGTCGGAGATGAGAAGCAGCAGGTTTTTTCCAAAATATCTCTTTTATATGGATGGAATACTTTGGGGGCTGTTTTTGGCTGTCTTTTTACGCAATTTTTTGCAATTCAGCTATGGGGAGTTCAAGGAGCGATCTGGTTCGGGGTGTTGCTCAATGCTTTGGTGTTTTTGGTATGTTTTGTGGGCGGTCGTATTTTTTATCGGATTGAGCCGCCATCTTCCAGCGCAAAACAGGAAAAAAGCAATTATGCAGCTGATAAAGATACGGGAAGCATACATATTCTGATATTTGTAATGTTTGCCTATTCCGGTATGGCATCCCTTTCCAGCGAAATTCTCTGGACGAGGATTCTCGTTTTCCCTATGGGAACAACGCTTTTTTCTTTTGCTCTGATTCTTGCCACCTTTTTGTCTGGTATCGCGCTTGGCAGTTTGGTTGCCAGGAGGCTACTCGGTGAGTCCAATTGGATACTAAAATTTATCCTGATTGAGATTTCGATTGGGCTGGTTTGTATTGGAATTCTACCCTTGCTGGAGAACTTGACAGAATGGACTTCGCTGGCAGATCGGTTTTTTTATAGTATAGAAAACTCTCCTGAAAAAACACTCCTCATAAGATTTCTTTTTGCATTTGGTTTGATGTTCGTTCCCACTTTTGGTTTTGGTCTGTTGTTCCCGTTGGCCAATCATATTTACTCGCTTCGTTTGCAAGCCGTGAGCAAAGCCATTGGTAATGTTTATTCCATTAATACATTGGGTGGAGTGCTGGGTACCATTTTGACACCGTTCGTGTTTATTCCTCTCTTTGGCATCCGCTTATCCATTTATCTGATTTATGCAGTGTTGATTTTGTTTGGATTTTTTGTGTTAGCAAAATATCGAAAGCAGAATCCAGTTTTAATATCGGCTGTTGTATTGGTTGTGTTGATAATCGGAAAAACTTTTTTTGTACCTCAGATAGAAACAGGGGAATCAGGTGTTCACAATTTAGCTCGGTTGGAAATAAATGTGCCTGAAGACAGGATAAAACTCCTTGATTATAAGGAAGGGGAATTTTCCACGATCAGTGTGGTGGAGGATTCTGAATCTGGGGCACGAACCATTTATCTGGATGGGTTCAGCACCGCTACCGTTTCCAGATCCTTTTCCGGTAGCACCTATATGCAGGCCATGGGGTTCGTTCCCATGGTGCTTCACCCAGAACCAAAAAATGTTCTGGTGATTGGATTTGGAACTGGTAATACGCTGGGCATTGCCTCTCTGTTCCCGAATGCCAATGTTCATGGTGTGGAGATCGATAAGAATGTTTTAAAATT
>JAJDAW010000155.1 GCA_029261635.1 Nitrospinaceae bacterium | reverse complement strand
ATTGAGTTCACCCGAAATATGTACGCCAAATGGAATTATTAATTTTTTATCCTATTGCAGGCCTCTGCGTTGCCTTGGCTCTGGGTGTTATTTTTAACACCAGTCCAGTGGGCTCTGCCATGTGCCTCATTGCAATGATGCTTGGTCTCTCTGGAATCTTTGTGCTTCTACAAGCTCACTTTGTCGCCATCCTGCAGGTCATCATTTATGCCGGAGCGATCATGGTTTTATTTATGTTTGTGATCATGCTTTTGAATTTAAAAGAAGCAGCCGCTGCTGATTGGGTGACGAGAAATAATAACCTTTTCATCTCTATAATGACCGGCGTATTAGCGATAGGAATTTTGTATAAAATTGTGGATGTCATTTTTATGAGCGAATTAAATTCGCCCGCCACGTTGCCTGATTCGTTCGGGACAGTTGCAACCATTGGCGAATCATTATTTACAGATTTCGTGTTGCCATTTGAAGTGGCATCACTTTTATTGTTAGCAGCTATGATCGGGGCCGTTGTCCTCGCGAAACCTAAACTGGACTGACTATGTTTGAAGACTCGGTTCCCTTAGCTCATTATTTGACCTTAAGCGCGGTTCTGTTTGTAATCGGAATTGTCGGCGTTCTGGTCCGTCGTAATGTGATCGTGGTGTTCATGTCAATCGAGATCATGTTGAATGCGGTGAACATTTCTCTGATAGCATTCGATCATTATTTGAATCTTTCCAACGGTCAGATTTTTAGTTTTATGGTGATGTGTGTTGCTGCAGCGGAAGTATCAGTAGGACTGGCAATTATTATTGCCCTGCACCGCAACAAACCGACGGTCAATCTTGATGAATTCAACCTGTTGAAGTGGTAATAAAAGTATGTTGCTAAAACTAACTTGTCTGGTACCCCTGTTTCCGTTGCTCGGATCTATTATCAACGGATTCTTTGGGTTACGTATTGGGAAAAATGCAGTGGGAATCATTGCTTGCGGAAGCATGGCTTTGTCTTTCCTGACTTCCATTTTGGTTTTTGTCGGTTTTCTAATGTTACCGGAAGGCCAGCATGTTTTCGAGCAAGTTGCCTGGACCTGGTTTGGTGCTGGGGACTTTTCTGTCGACTTTGGATTTCAGATAGACCCTTTGACTCTGATTATGATGTTCGTTGTAAGTGGAGTCGGGTTCATCATCCATGTCTACGCTATTGGCTACATGCATGAAGAGTACAGCTTCTACCGTTTCTTTGCTTACTTCAACTTGTTCGCCAGTGCCATGCTGGTTCTGGTTATGGGTAACAACTTTCTAATCATGTTCATCGGTTGGGAAGGTGTGGGTTGTTGTTCTTACTTCCTGATCGGTTATTATTTCGAGAAAAAATCTGCCTGCGATGCTGGCACCAAGGCTTTCGTTGTCAACCGAATCGGAGACTTCGCGTTCTTGCTTGCTGTCATGTATATCTTCAATGTTTTTGGCACCATCGACTTCACCGAAGTCATGCACGCGGCTCCTGAAAAACTAGTTTATGCTGGCGAAGCAGTCACCCTTATAACTTTCTTTCTTTTTATCGGCGCAACCGGAAAATCAGCGCAAATTCCTTTATACACTTGGTTGCCTGATGCAATGGAAGGCCCGACCCCGGTCAGTGCCTTGATCCACGCTGCCACCATGGTAACCGCAGGTGTTTACATGATTGTTCGATGCAGTGCCCTGTTTAACCTGGCACCCATGACGATGATGATTGTAGCTGGCACAGGTGCGGCCACTGCAATTATGGCTGCAACCATTGGTATGACTCAATTCGATATTAAAAGAGTATTGGCCTACTCCACAGTCAGTCAGATCGGTTATATGATCATGGCTTGCGGAGTCGGTGCCTATACCGCCGCCATTTTCCACCTGGTAACACATGCCTTCTTTAAAGCCTGTCTCTTTCTTGGCTCTGGAAGTGTCATTCATGGTATTCATGGCGAACAAGATATGCGCAAGATGGGTGGACTCAAAAACTATATGCCCGTGACCTATTGGACATTTCTGGTTTCAACGCTTGCCATTGCAGGCATTCCGCCGTTATCCGGCTTCTTCAGTAAGGATGAAGTTCTCTATCATGCGTTGATGGATGGGAATATTATCTTTTGGGGAATGGGGATTGGCGCAGCCTTGCTAACCGCTTTTTATATGTTCCGCCTCGTGTTCATGACCTTTCACGGCGAATCACGTGTTGATCCATCCGTACATCCACATGAGTCACCAAAAGTAATGACAATGCCTCTGGTTATCCTTGCCGGGTTGGCAACGGTGGGTGGCATATTGGGAATCCCTCTTTTTCATGGCTGGCATATTCTCCACAACTGGTTGGAACCGGTTCTGCATTTTGATCTTGCAAATGCTTTGCAACATTCAGAACACATGTTGCACGAGGCTGGTAAGCATGCACCTTCTTGGGCGCATTTGCTCAACCCAAAAGAAC
Source organism: Nitrospinaceae bacterium (assembly GCA_029261635.1). Lineage (GTDB taxonomy): Bacteria > Nitrospinota > Nitrospinia > Nitrospinales > VA-1 > UBA8687. The sequence continues at coordinate 4,098 of JAJDAW010000155.1, read as the reverse complement.
ACAATTTATGGCTTGAAGTATTCCTGATGGCATTTTCAGCTTGTGTAGCCGTTACCGGAATCGTTGCCGCATATATCTTTTATATTAAACGACCTGACTTGCCTGAAAAGTTTACGAAAGGCCAGTGGGGATTCGAGTTAGTACAAAATAAATATGGTGTGGATGAGATTTACGACGAGGCATTCGTCAAACCCACTGTACAAGCATCGCATTTACTTTGGAAAGAAGTTGACGCCAAAGCTATAGACGGAACGGTAATTGGTACAGCTAAAACTATTGGGTGGTTTAGTAAACACGCTCAAGCCTTTCAATCCGGTTTTGTTCGCAATTATGCCTTGTTCATCGCAGTTGGGTTCATCAGTCTTTTATTGATAATGTTTTAGGGAATTATGTTTCTAACTTTTATAACTTTCTTGCCAATAATTGGTGCATTCCTTCTCGCCTTTTTTCCTAAGGAGAATGAAGGTGCGATCAAACAAACTGCGCTTGCAGTAGCAGCAGCTGATTTTCTGCTATCTCTGTATTTGTGGACGAACTTCGATAGCTCCACTCATAAAATGCAGTTTGGGCTTAATATACCTTGGATAGAATCTTGGGGAATCAACTACCATATCGGCCTTGATGGAATTACCCTGCTGCTTTATGTGATGACCACATTCCTGACGATGATCTGTATCATCGCTTCTTGGGATGTTAAGAAACATATCCGCGAATACATGATGGCCATGCTGGCTCTCTCTACAGGTATGCTGGGAGTTTTTATTTCTCTCGACCTGTTCATGTTCTATGTTTTCTGGGAATTCCAGTTGGTTCCTATGTACATCATCGTTGGGGTATGGGGCGGTCCTCGACGGATTTATGCCGCAGTTAAGTTTTTCATTTATACGGCAGTAGGTTCGTTACTGATGCTGGTCGCCATCATCTGGATTTATTTCCATATCAAGGAAACAACAGGCGTGGCAACAGCAGATATCCTATTTATCACTGACCATTTGAGTTCAAGTGTTCCACTGGGTACTCAAAAATGGCTGTGGGCGGCTTTCTTTCTGGCCTTTGCTATCAAAGTGCCCATGTTCCCATTTCACACTTGGCTCCCTGACGCTCACGTTGAGGCGCCAACAGCGGGTTCTGTGATCTTAGCGGGTGTTTTATTGAAAATGGGAACCTATGGCTTCTTACGGTTCAATCTGCCCTTTTTCCCACAGGCCTCTTATGAATTTGTAGACATAATCGCCGTATTGTCGATCATTGGCATCGTTTATGGGGCGTTGGTTGCAATGGTCCAAGAAGATTTGAAAAAACTTGTTGCTTACTCGAGTGTCAGTCATCTCGGGTTTGTCATGCTGGGTATCTTTGCATTGAACGAATACGGAATACAGGGCGCACTTATTCAGAACATCAACCACGGTATCAGCACCGGCGCACTCTTCCTTTTGGTTGGCGTTATTTATGATCGTCGACACACCCGAATGATCAAAGAGTTTGGCGGCCTTTCTAAACAGATGCCAGTCTATGCTATCTGTTTTATGATCGCAGCGTTATCATCCATTGGTCTGCCGGGTATGAACGGGTTTATAGGGGAGTTCCTCGAGCTCTTGGGCACCTTTCAAGGAATCGGCTTTCTCTATGCGGCCTGCGCGACTTCGGGAGTCATTTTAGCAGCATGTTATATCCTCTGGATGTTCCAACGTGTCATGTTCCTGGAATTGAGCAACCCAAAAAATATGAATCTGAAAGATATCAATACTAGAGAACTGATCACTATTGTTCCCTTATTGATTTTAATTTTCTGGATTGGATTATATCCAAAACCGTTTATGAAAACTTTTGACGCATCGGTCACTCATCTGGTCAGTAAAGTTAGTCCAGATAATTTCCGCCCTAAACAAGACCACAACGAGGGTGGACACCATGCGGCACTTATAACTAAAACCGAATTGGCCAAGCTGAGTCAAAAGCTACAAAAGACCAGCCATAATTGATTGAGGAATATTTAATAGTGGAACCGATACACGCACCCGAATCCATTGACCTGATAGCCCTGGCACCTGTCCTTGTACTGAGTGTTTTTGCCATGGGCGTACTGGTATTGGATCTTTGGGCGGGGAAAAACAAAACACTGCTGATGTTTGTAAGCCTCGTTGGCTTGCTAATGACCGCCATTAGTGCATTTGCCAAACACCCTATCCCCACTTTTGCGTTTACCGACAGCTATACAGTCGATCACTTATCCCTGTTTTTCATTTGCATATTTACTCTCAGTTCCGCCTTAACGATTCTGCTTTCCTACGAATATAATGAACGTGAGGGAATCAAGGTCGGGGAATATTATTCTTTGATTCTACTTTGTACTGTAGGAATGATCCTTCTAGCTTCATCTACAGATATGATCATGATCTTCCTGGGAGTAGAAATCGTTTCAATCTGCCTCTACGTATTGGCAGGTATCAGGAGAGATAATAAAGCCTCCAACGAAGCGGCACTGAAATATTTTCTACTGGGAGCATTTGCCACAGGGTTCTTGTTGTATGGAATGACATTAGTTTATGGCTCAACCGGAAGTACCAATTTATTTAAAATCGCAGAATTTGTTAAATCAGATAGTGCTCAGTCCAACCCCCTTCTCTTAATGGGCATTGTCCTTTTAGTGATCGGATTCGGATTCAAAGTTGCAGCCGCCCCCTTTCATATGTGGGCGCCAGATGTCTATCAGGGAGCTCCTACACCCGTTACAGCATTCATGGCTGTAGGTCCTAAAGCAGCGGCATTTGCGGCGTTCTTCAGAGTCTTCAGCGAAGCTGTTCCAGAATTGGCTCCCTCATGGGAAATATTGTTGTCCACGGTAGCTGTTTTGAGCATGGTGGTTGGGAACCTTGGCGCAATCATGCAAACCAATATCAAAAGAATGCTGGCTTTTTCCAGTATCTCGCATGCTGGTTACCTCCTGATTGCAGTCATTTCCAAAAGTTCTTTGGCGGGTTCAAGCCTACTTTTTTATATGCTCTCTTATGCCTTCACAACTTTTGGAGCATTCGGAATCATTATTTTACTTGGCCGAAAGGGTGAGGAAAACCTGGAACTAGAAAACTATTCTGGTCTTGCATACAAACACCCGCTAATGGCATTGAGCATGACTGTTTTTCTCTTGTCTCTAGGAGGCATGCCGCCATTTGCAGGATTTGTTGCCAAGTTCTATATTTTTAGCGCTGCTATTGAAGAAGGTTTCTTAACCCTGGTTATCATCGCCGTTCTCAACAGTGCTATTTCATTTTACTACTACCTGAAAGTAGTCGTCTTCATGTACATGAAGGAACCTGCAGGTGAGTTCAATATATCCCTGACTCCCATGACACTCTTAGTAGTGATTATTGGGCTCATCGGAACCATTGAGCTTGGCATCTTCCCCGACACCATCATCTCACTCACCACCCACTAGCGTGGGAGGCTGCTCTGCATTACGTTTTAGAGCGGTCTATACTCCTTGAGCGCATTAAGAAGTTTTGCCCTGCTCTTTCTCCAGTAATAGATAATTTTCCATCCCTGCACGTCATCGCGAACTCCCAGAGGGAGTGTGGCGATCCAGAAAGGCAATAACATTTTTATCAGCATTAAACTCTTGCAAGACCAGAGAATCCAGACGCCCAGCCTAAAACTTTTTACTCATTAAATATACAGGTTAGGCTATAATTCGTTTATACCTACAAACATATATGCACTGGATAATTTTATGAAGATGCACCATTTGGACAAAGAAAAAGTAGAAGCGATCATGTTGAAGGTCAAGCAAGTGGTCGACTCGGGGCAATACCCTGCTGATGTTATCGAAGAAATTTTCAAGCTTTCTCAAGTCGATGGCGAGAAATTTTTAGAATGCAAGAACCACCCTATCCAAAAAGAAAAAGTGAATTTCGAAATCGATCCTGACAAAGGCGTACGGTTTTTTGATCCATTCAATTTTTTCACACGCGGAATATATAAAGACATGGATGGATTAACTGTTTGGACACAGGACAATCTCAAAGAACCCTGGGAATACGAATAGCGGTAGTAACCAGAAAATAAAAAAGCCCTATGCAAAATGCATAGGGCTTTTTTAAT
>JAJDAW010000154.1 GCA_029261635.1 Nitrospinaceae bacterium | reverse complement strand
TATAAAGTGGTACGTGCAAAAGGGTAGGGAAAAAGAAGGCCGAAATTCGTTTAAGGATACTGGGAAAATCATGCAGTATTTTTCTAAATATACTGGTTATACATATCCTTACAAGCATTACACGCAAATTGCTGTTCCCGAATTTGTTTTTGGAGGGATGGAAAACTTTACGGTTACCACGCAAACCGATCTTACTTTGCACGATGACCGTGCCCGCTTGGATTTAGACTCGAATGGGCTTGTCGCTCATGAAGCGGCGCATATGTGGTTTGGAGATATTATTACGGCAAAGGATTGGTCTCATGCGTGGTTGCACGAATCTTTCGCTACCTATTTTGATGCTCTTTATACTCGTGAGTCGAAAGGCGAGGAAGAATTTCGCTATCAGTTATTGGAAGATGCGGAAACTTATTTCAGTGAAGATAATCGTTACCGACGCCCGATAGTCACTCATATTTATAAGGAGCCGATAGATTTATTTGATGCGCATCTTTATCCTGGCGGTGCTGTTCGTTTACATTATTTAAAAAACCTTATAGGTGAGGACAAGTTTCGCAAGGCACTGAAACTATTTTTAAAGCGCCATGAAAAAGGGTTGGTCGAAACCATTGACCTTAGTCGATGTCTGCAGGAAGTCAGCGGGAAAAATTTTGATGAATGGATGAGCCAGTGGATCTATCGCGGGGGTTACCCGAGTCTGGAAGTGAGTTATTCCTGGAATAATGAAATAGCCGAAGTAACGATCAAACAAACTCAAAAAGCAGAAAAGAAAGGCGATGAGCTTCTTTTTAAGTTACCGCTGAAACTGGAATTCTATTTTTCACGCGGATCAGAAAAGTTCTCCATCGAAATCAAGAGCAAAGAAGAAAAATTCTGCTTCAAATTGAATCGCAAACCGCTTTATTTCAGGCTCGACCCTGAATACGAGTGCCCGGTTAAGAAGGTGAAACTGGATATTTCTCAATCCATGCTGCATGAGCAGTTAAAGAGAGATAGCGATCCGATAGGTCGGATCGAAGCGGCGCAGTCATTGGCAACAAAGACTGCAAATGTTAAGATTCTCGGTCAGTGTTTGAAAAGTGAAACAGAATGGGGAGTGGCTCACCGAATAGCGCAAGCGTTGGGGAAAATCAGTGGAGATGCTGCCCGGGATGCTTTAATCAAAGCATTGAGTCATCACAGTCATGCAAAATTCCGATGGGGCATTATTCAGGCTTTGGCCACTTTTGTAGGTGATGAAAAAGTAGCGCGTTGCTTGAAAAAGATAGCGGAAGGTGACCCCTCTTATCGTGTGGAAGCGGTCTCACTCGCAGCGTTGGGAAGAATCAAGGCCAAAGACTGCCGAAAGTTTCTGGAACGGTTTCTTGATCGACCTTCGCACAATGATATGGGCAGAGCGGCAATATTCAGGGCTCTGGCGAATCTTGAAGATGAGAGTGCTTGGCAAACAATGATACAGGGTGCGGAATATGGTGCCCCTCAGGGTAGTCGGTCAGCTGCTATTCAGGGGTTGGCAAAACTGGCAAATCGGTTCGAATATTTGAAGCCGGAAGCGATTGAGATATTTAAAAAGATTGCAGAAGAAACTAGAGGTACCCCTGCGGCAACGTTTCGCGGTAAACTGGCGGCGATTCAGTCTATGGGTATGCTGGAAGATTTAACGGCGATACCTACTTTGAGAAAACTGTCTGCACGAGAAACTGACGGGCGATTAAAAAGAAGAGCTGATGACACCATCCGTGAACTCTTTGAGTCAGCAAAAAAACCTAAAGAGATGGTCTTGATACGGTCTGATCTTGATGATCTGATCAAGGAAAATAAATCCCTTCGTGACCGGTTTGATTTGATGGAAAACCGGGACGAAGCGAAATCCAAAAAGAAAAAAAGGACTTAATAGAAATGAACAAACCATTTAATGATGACCCGATCGATGTGCTGGTTAAAAAATACTTGGAGAAAAATGGGACCGTGCTTGATCTGCGGATAAAATATATTGGTGATGAAGGACTCGACTTTCTGGCTAAATGCCCAGACTTGATTGATCTTGAAGTGCTAAATCTTGAAAGAAACGAAATTACCGATAAAGGCATTCAATCCCTTGCTAATTCCTCCATTATAACTAACTTGAAGGAGTTGCATTTGGAGCGAAACGATGTGGGTGATGCGGGTGCTATAGCTATCGCCAACTCTTCAAACTTTTCCTATTTGAGTTTTATCAATTTTTGGAAAAACAGGGTTGGGGCTGAGGGCGCTAAGGCGATTGCTTCCTCCACTAACCTCGTCAATCTGAAAACTCTGGATCTAGCAAAAAACCAGATAGGTGATGAAGGGGCCAAAGCCCTAGCAGAAAGCAGCACGCTTGCCGGTATTGAGTATCTGGAGGTGTTTGACAGTGGTCTTGGTGAAGAAGGTAAAAAACAATTGAAGGAATGCAACACCTTCCCCAAACTGCAACATCTGGTCCTCGAATAGCCCACTCCCGTGGGAGGGGATAGATATGCTCCCAAAAAGCAAAATATTTCAGTTAGGGGTAAGCCGCGATTTTCACATCGGGTTCTGCTCCTAGAATTTTCTCGGCCTTGAGAATGATGGCATTGGCGGTTGACTTGTCTTTTAAGAAAATCCCATCTCGCGCATTGACAGTCATTTTGGTGGTTTTAGGGGTGATGGATTCCAGCTGAATTGAAATATTTAATTTTTTAGTGGTGGCCTCAATAAATCTTTCTTCCTCATTTCCTTTGTTTTTAACGACCTTTATTTCCATTTTTTCTGACGCATCCATTACGGCCCAGATGACTTGATCAAGGGGATGATTGACTGTCTTTCGTGCCACATTTGTGACTGTATAACCCATTCCTAGACTTCCACCTGTAATTGCAACCGCCGCACAGCCGGAAAATATCGATAGGCAAAGTACTGCCAAGCCTAATTTTAAAAAATTCATTATTTCTCCCATTCATATAATTAAAACTCCAGACAGACGCAAAATCTCCCCGTTTGTAAAGTCTGTTGGTTGTGTGTATGCAATTAAATAGCAAATAACGTGCCGAATGAAAGTGCTTGAATTTCCGTGGTTTTTTTTGAACTCTGGAATTCTATAAGTTCAAGTCTGTATGTTATTTTTCACTTTTGATTAAAAATGCACACATTGATAGCGGGAAATATTAAATGATTTCCATGAGAGGCAGGTGTTTGCCAAGCAGACGGTGGACTGTGCTCTTGAGGGATTGGTGTGCTGGGTCTTCGAGATTGGGGTCGCGATCTATCAAAGCGAAAGCTTCTTTTCTAGCCACATCGAGAATTTTGATATCTCGGATCAGGTTTGCGATTTTCAGGACAGGCAACCCGGACTGCCGGGTTCCCATGAAATCACCCGGACCTCTTATTTTTAAATCTTCTTCGGCAATTTCGAATCCGTCGCGGGAATTCTGCATTGCTTTCATTCTTGCTTTGCCTTCTTCAGAGATGGGGAAGTGGGCAGCGAGCAGGCAGTGGGATGCGTGCTTGCCACGTCCTACTCGTCCTCTTAATTGATGTAGTTGCGCCAAGCCAAACCGTTCTGCATGTTCGATGATCATCACAGTGGCATTGGGGATGTCGATGCCGACTTCTATTACCGTGGTAGCAACCAGCACTTGTATTTCATTTTTGAGAAACCGTGACATGATTTCCTGACGCTCTTCCTTTTTAAGTTTGCCATGAATAAGACAGGCATTTAAATGCGGGAACTGACTTTGAATGGACTCAAAAACAGTGGCGGCGGCTTTTAAGTCCATCACTTCCGATTCTTCAATGAGAGGGCATACAACGAATGCCTGCCTCCCAAGTTTTAATTCGGATTCCATCAAGGTATATGCCTTGTCTTGATGTTTTTCATAATAAACGCGTGTGGTGATGGGCTGTCTTCCCGGCGGGAACTCGTCAAGAAAAGATACATCCATATCTCCGTATATTGTCAATGCCAGGGATCGAGGAATAGGAGTTGCTGTCATAATGAGAAGGTGCGGATGGTCGCCTTTTTTGCCGATGGCTTCTCTTTGCAACACTCCAAAGCGGTGTTGCTCGTCTATCACTGCCAGTCCCAGTTGCTCAAATTGAATTTCTTTTTGCACTAAAGAATGGGTGCCGATGATGATGCGCGTTTTGCCCTCTTCTATATCCTGATAAATGGCTTTCCGCTCCTTTCCTTTTAGTGTTCCTGTAACGAGGGCCACTTCAACTCCCAATTCTTCGCAATAAGGGCGGATGTTGAGATAATGCTGTTCGGCAAGAATTTCAGTCGGTACCATCAATGCGGCCTGAGTTCCGTTGTCCACCGCTGTCAGCAAGGCGGTGAGGGCGACGATAGTTTTCCCGCTTCCAACATCTCCCTGTATGAGTCGGTTCATGGGTTTTTCTTTTTCCAAGTCTTCCATGATTTCTGCCAGCACCCTTTTTTGTGCTGCTGTTAATTGGAATGGCAAAAGTTTTACGAAACGTTTGATCAGGTCGCCGCGTGTTTTAAATGCGGTTCCTGTTGTAATTTCTGCTGCGTGTTTTTTCTTGAAGGCCAATCCGGTTTGAATCAGGAACAATTCTTCGAAGATCAATCTTTTCTGCGCCGGGGTTTTAAATGAATCGAGGTCTTTTGCCGTGAATCCTTCTGAGGGAGGAAAATGCGCTTGGTGAAAGGCTTCAGAGCGGGAAAGAAATTTGTGCCGTCGTAAAATATCTTCAGGGATAACTTCTTCTACCAGTGGCAAATATATTTCGAGTACGTTATTGAGGATACTACGCATGGATTTTTGGTGTAGTCCGTCGGTTGTGTGATAGACAGGAACTATTTTTCCGATTTCCAGCGAGATCGTTGCATCTCCGGTCACCCGTTCTGTATCGGGATGGATGATTTCCAGACCGCTTCTTTTATTGACCGTAGGTTTTCCAGAGACGATGATTTTTTCGCCAGTTTTGAATTTTCCCAGCATATAGGTTTCGTTGAAGCGGAACCATTTTGCACGGGTGGTTCCTGTTTCATCCTGAAAAATAACTTCGAAGACCCTATTGCGACGGCCCATATAAATGACACCGGCATTGAGAACTTCAGCCATAAAGGTCGCAAACTCACCGGGCATGAGGGTAGAAATTTTTTTGAGCTGACTCCGGTCTTCATAGCGAAAGGGCAGGAAGTAAAGAAAGTCTTCTATGGTGGTCAATTGTAGTTTTCCTAATAGAAGAACTTTTTTGGGGCCGACACCTTTGATAAATTGAATAGGGTCATCCAACGAGGTTTTTTTCCATGCGGTAGAATTCATGGCCCAATAGTAGCCTTCTCAGAAGATTGGGGCAAGAGTTTGATTGTTGATTGACAGAAAAATTCTGTGGAAGTATGCTTAAAGTAAGGCGTTATATGCTACCGATCTATTCAAGGGTGTTTCAACTATGAGAGTTCAAGAACTTATTGAAGAACTTTTAAAATATCTGCCTGATGCTGATATTGGCCTTGTTCGTAAAGCCTATGAATATTCAGCGAAAGCCCATTTAGGGCAAAGCCGAAGATCGGGCGAAGCCTATATTTCCCACCCTATTGAAGTGGCGCATAATCTCGTTAAGTTGAAATTGGATGAGAGCACTCTGGCCGCTGGATTATTGCACGATACCCTTGAGGATACGCTTTCCACCCCCGAAGAAATTCAAGAGTTGTTTGGAGAAGAAATCTTTCAGTTAGTGGATGGAGTCACCAAGATCAGTAAGATGAATTTTTCCAGCCGTGAAGAAAATCAGGCAGAAAATTATCGTAAGATGATTTTTGCCATGGCAAAGGACATCCGCGTGGTTTTAATCAAGTTAGCGGACCGAGCACATAATGTCCAGACATTGGAGTCGCTTTCGGAAGAAAGGCAAAGGCGTATTGCCAGAGAAACCATAGATATCTATGCACCTATTGCCAACCGTCTTGGGATTGGCTGGTTGAACACGGATCTGGAAAACGGTTCTTTCCGTTATCTTTATCCTGAGGAATACCGGGCCATTGAAGAGAAAGTGGCGAGGGGCCAGGAATATCGAGACAAGTATGTTGAAAAATCGATTACGCGACTGGAAAAGGAGTTGAAAGCGGTGCAGGTTAAAGGTCAGGTTGCTGGACGACCCAAAAACTATTACAGCATTTATAAAAAAATGCTAGATCAGAATATTGGTTTTGAAGATGTTTATGATCTCGTGGGATTGAGGGTATTGACCGATTCGGTGCAGAATTGTTACTCGGTTCTCGGTCTTGTGCATTCTCTCTGGAAACCTATCCCTGGAAAATTTAAAGATTATATAGCGATGCCTAAACCGAACCAGTATCAATCTTTACATACTACGGTGATTGGACCACGAGGTGAGAGAGTGGAAGTGCAGATACGTTCTGAAGCAATGCATAAGGTTTGCGAAGAGGGAATTGCCGCTCACTGGAGATACAAGGAGAGTGAAGATCCGGATCAGGATAACAGTAATAATCAGTTGCAATGGGTCCGACACCTGCTTGAGACCCAGAAAGATTTAGTAAACCCGAAAGAATTTTTAAATGCGTTCAAGGTGAACCTTTTTCCTCATGAGGTTTTTGTTTTCACTCCAGGCGGGGAGGTTATTGCTCTGCCTTACGATGCAACTCCGGTAGATTTAGCGTTTCAGGTGCATACCGATGTGGGTTGTAATTATCGGTCGGCCAAGGTAAATGGTAAGGCGGTGCCACCGCGTTATAAGTTGAGAAACGGGGATCAGGTCGAGATCATAACTTCGGATAATGTTTCCCCAAATCGGGATTGGTTGACTTTTGTAAAAACATCCAAGGCGCGCAATCGTATCTCGAATTTTGTAAATAATGAAGAAAGAGTGCGTAGCCTCGAGTTGGGTAAAGAGTTGCTTGAAAAGGAAATCCGTGATTATGGTTTCGACCCTTTTCAGGAATTGAATGAAGAGACTCTGGCCGAAGCGGCGCATGCCTGCGGCTTCAAATCGTCCGAAGGTATGTTTTCGGGGATTGGAATCGGAAAGCTATCAACCCATCATGTTCTTGAAAAACTTCTGCCGAAAGAAAAACTGGAAGGAAAAAAACCACGAGCTGAATCTCTGATCAAGCTCAAAGAAAATAAGCAGGCGAATGTTATAAAGGTTCAGTGTCTTAACGATAATATAATGATTCGAATTGGTAAATGTTGCCACCCCTTACCTGGGGAACCGATCGTTGGCTATTTGACGCGGGGCAGAGGAGTAACTGTGCATCATATCGACTGCCCGAGTGTGAGCAAGGTCATCGACGATTCTGAAAGACGGGTTGGTGTGGAATGGGATACGGGAAGTAAAACAATTTACCAGGCACATATCGCAATTGTTGCTGCAGACAACCCAGGAATTTTTGCAAGAATTGGTCACGCATTTGCTGAAGGCGGAATCAATATCACACGCGCAAACGTTCAACAGGGGGCTTATGAAAGAGCTTACTTCGATCTCTCGATCGATATCCATGATGTAGAGCACCTGAACCAAATGCTGGAAAAAATCCGACAGGTGGATGGCGTAATTTATCTGGAACGAATGAAAGAGTTCAACAAAAACTCGCCTGTAAAAAACAGATTGGAAGCAATGGGTGGGAACCTGAAACCAAATGGCGAGAATAAACTAATCGTAAATTAGCTCGCTTTTGTTACTTTTCCCGATTTAAGACATCGGGTACAAATCTTCATGGTTTTAATGGACCCCTTCATTACCACGCGTAGCTTTTTCAGGTTAGGTTTCCATACCCTGCGGGTTTTGTTGTTCGCATGACTTACGTTATTGCCGAATTGGGGTTTTTTATCACAAACTTCACATTGCTGGGACATCTAAAACACTCCGAATAATATTGTCTTAAAGAAGGGTAGATGCTAGCATAACCTTGTAAAAGGAGCAAGACTAATTGATTGATAGAGTTATGGTAATCGACAAAAATTCCACTATAAAAGAGATTCTTAGCACCTACCCAGAGGCTAAGAAGTTTTTTAATGATCGGGAAATGGCATGCAGCAGTTGTTTTGCTGTCAATTTCGATACTTTGGAAAAAGGCGCCCTCATGCATGGTCTGGAGGCCAATAAGCTGGTTGACGAACTCAAGAACTTCCTGAAAACACTTCCCACGCCTATTGCATCTTTACAGCAGAAATAGCCTGCCTTGAGCAAAACCTTAATTTATAGAATAGTTGGGTTTTTGATTCTGGATGGGTAGGGCGTCAGACCGCCCATGTATAGAACCCGTGGGGTTCAATTATATGAGGGAGAGATAGAAGGTTTGATCAGATCAGAGAATTAAGATTCTTGCAGCAGGTTTTTCAAGATACCTTCTGCAATATCTCTGCTATCAACATTATACCCTTTTTCAATTGCTGCTTTGACACGTGCTACTTCGCTTGCACGGACGTTAGGGGTTGTGTTGATTACTTCATTCGCTAATTGTACATCTCTTGCGCGTGAAGAAATTTTGATCTGTTCGCCACCAGCTCCAGAAGCACCTTCGCTTTTTGCAGCAGGTGCTTTGTCGCCAACCTTTACTCGATCCTGAATAATTTTACTTTTGATTCGAAAATCGTTGCCTGGGATTTCCATGATAACAGCCTTTTCTCGTAAATTTTGTAAATTAGATGGATTCTAATAAGCCCCGTTCTTTAGCTCCTCCAAGAGTGAGCGAGGCTTTCAAATGATTTATCGGTAGTGGGCTAAAATACTTTAGTTTAAAAGTGTATAAATTATATTTTTTTAACGCCGTAACTCCTTTAAAATACCGGGTTATCCCCTTACTGTCAAGTCGGATTGGGGATAAAGCAGGTTTTGAAGAGGTCATTATATAGTGACAAGTTGTGGCATATAGCATTTAATAAACCAATTGTTTACTGGCACATCCTATATCCGATAAATTTAACATACCTCTAGAAGCTCATCCCCAACAGAGGCACTATTTATATATTCTAAGGAATTATTGCAGAATTTATGACTAAAAAACTTATAACGATTCTTATTCTGGGTGCTTGTTTAGTCCTATTGAAACCCGCAATCCCTGAAGCGGTGGGTAACGAAAAATATTCTCGGATTATCTGGAGTTACTTGGAAACCCTTTGCGGGTTCGGGCCACGTAATCCGGGTAGCGAAGGCTATCAGGAGACCCTTGAGCTGATCCGTCGTGTAGGAAAGAAATATGCTGACCGGGTTGTTGAGCAACCCTTTCTGGTACAAGTTTCTGAAGGGAAAAAGATACCAATGGTCAATCTGGAGCTGCAATTTGCAGGGACAGAAGGAGGTGCACCTATTGTAATAGGTTCGCATTTTGATACACGTCCTTTTGCCGATCAGGAAACCGATCCCGAAAAACAAATTAAGCCCATACTCGGAGCGAATGATGGTGGCTCTTCTACGGCCGTTTTATTAGCTATGGCGCATTATCTTTTTCAACACCCGACTCCCCGGCCTATTCATCTGGTATTTTTTGATGGTGAAGATTATGGTGCCCGCGGGTCGGGGCTCAATTTACTTGGATCGACTCATTATGCGCAAGACCTTCTGCAAGTGGACCGGAAATCCTGGCCCTACTGGGTATTGGTAATAGATATGATTGGGGATAAGGATTTACAGATATTTAAGGAGACTCATTCCTTGAAGGGCAGTAGTCGTTTTCTTGATAGGATATATTCCATTGCAAAAAAACAAAATAACTCATCTTTTAAATCGCAATCGAAGTACACCATTTTTGACGATCATTACCCTTTTTACAAAATGGGCATCCCCGCAACTGTTTTGATAGATTTCGACTATCCCTACTGGCATACCCAGGAAGATACGCTTGATAAATGTTCGCCGGAAAGTATGTTCTCAGTTTTCTCTGTGGTGACAGAAGCGATTCAAAGTTTTCAGGTGGAAAACTAATGAGCTTGGGGAAGCGCGGATAATTTCTTTTGCGCCTCTTCGTTCTGCGGGTCCATCTGCAGAATTGTTTGCAATTCTTTTTCAGCGCTTTTATAAGCCTTTCGGGTCAGATGGATCTCGTAGAGTTTCCAATGCATGGAAAGAAAGTCCAGACCCAGTTCTGCGGATCGCTCATAAGATTTCTGAGCTTCTTCAAAACGGTTCAAGGCAAACTGGGAATTACCCAAGTTAAAACTTGCGATCGCAAATTCAGGATTCAACTCCAATGTCTTTTTTAAATGTGGTATGGCTTCTTCTGGATGGCCTAGCTTATTCAATACTGCCCCCAGATTAGAAAGGCCTTGTATGAAATTAGGATAGATTTTAATCGCTTTTGCATACATTTCTTTTGCTTGTTCAACTTTTCCTGAACGAAAATAATAACTCCCTAGATTGGACAGAGCTTCAGGGAATTTAGGTTGTAGCTCTATGGTTTTTTCGTATTGTTGGATAGCCTCATCTTCCATTCCTAGGTCACGATAGGCAACAGCAAGGTCATAATGGGCGAGGGTGAAGTTTGGATCTTGAATGAGAATTTTTTCAAACTCATCAATTGCTTTATTTGGATCTCCTAACCCGTATAAATAAAAATTGCCGCGATAATACATGGCTTCTTTGGAGTTTTTGTCTTGTTGTAAAAGCTCCTGGAAGCTAATGGATTTCTTTTCCATTAAAAAGGGTTTTACAAACTGGATTGGAATCGCAAGGTTAATCGATCGGCCTTCAATAGTGGCAATTCCCACAACTTTATTGGATTTATTTACCAAAGGGCCGCCACTGAAACCAGGACCAAAAGAGGTGGTCGTATAGATGAAAGGAACATCAGGAATAGCTTGCGGGTGAATGCCCAGAACAAAGCCGTAAGTTTGCGCCACGATGCCTTCAACAGTCCCGTTATCTTCTTTTACGTTTTCAGATAAATATCCGAGTGCGCTGTTGTAATCATAAGCCCGTAGGCTTGAAGAATCGCCTAGTTCAAGGGTGGAGTAAAATCCCTTTTCCAGTTCTACAATCGCAAAATCCCTGACGCGGTCAATTTTGCGAATTCCTATAACGTCTACCTGTGTGCCATTGGGGAAATAGGCTTTGACAGAGTGAGCATCGACGAGAACATGATAGTTGGTTACCAGCGTTCCATCGGGTTGAACTACGAAACCGGACCCGGTTCCAACAGTTTTACCCGTTTCATTTTTTGCAATTAGCAAGGCCACGGCACTTTTATTAACTTCATGGGCGCTCGTTGAACTTAGCCATCCCAGTAAAAGGAAAAAAGTGCAGAAAAAGATAATTTTTTTCTGATGAAAGGATTTCATTATTGAAAGCGTTTGTTTAGTAATTTAAAAGAACTTGCTAAATTTACGATGTAGCGAAAACATTTAACCGTGTTTGGACAGGGTTATATAAATTATAACAGATTTTGGCAGGCTGGGATTGAAATGCTCAGGTATAAAAAAAGCGGCCCAGCAATGCTGGGCCGCATGTAGAGAACGAGAGTTACTTAACGTTAAAAGTCACCTCGGTTGTTAGTGCAGGATCATAAGGAACATGATTTCCCATTGCAAATAGGGCGCGCACGGTGTGTTTTCCTGAAGCTAACTTGATCTCCTTGCAGGTCGATCCATCACCCATATGGATGTGATTTGCGTCTTTACCAATGGGTTTGCTCAAATCTCTGGGGACATCTACATCAACGAGAAGATGGTGATGGCCTTTGCCCTGGTTCACTCCCTTTTTCGCTGGTTCTACTGCAACTCCTGAGGTTTCAAGGCAAACTTTCACCGGGCCGGTAACCATAGCTCCTTTGGGAGGACTGGTGATGGTCACGCTTGCGAGGACTTCAATAGACACTTTTGCTGTCAGAGCAGGGTTGTAGGGAACATGGTTTCCTTTCGCAAACAGGGCGCGAATTGTATGTTTGCCTGCCGCCAGATTCAAGGTCTTGCATTTCGATCCATCACCCATATGAACATGGTTTGCGTCTTTGCCAATGGGTTTACTCAAATCTCCTGGGACATCGACATCCACAAGGATATGATGATGTCCTTTACCATCATGGACTCCATGTTTTGCTGGCTCAACGGTTACTCCTGATGTTGCAAGACAAACTTTTACGGGGCCAGAAATTTTAGCACCATCGGCTGGTTGGCTGATGGAGACAGAATTGCTGGCAAAAGCAGCTGTGCTTGCCAGAATATATAATATTGTAATGAGGGGGATAAGTTTTGAACCAAGGTTTTTCATGTATCGGGACTCCTGGAATATAAATATTATTGTTGTGAGGTTGTAGTAGATGAAACTATCCTGCATAGGCCGTCTTTGATAAATAGCCTAGGATATTTCCAGTTTTAGATAAAAAAAGGCTGTAAAAGTTTCAAGAAAAGTAGATCTTTGTTGCGGGAAACCTTGATTTTGCCCTATTTCACTTGACATCGAAATCAGAGTTCCATAACCTCAGGGTTTAGAGTAATTATATCTAAGGGTGTTTCCCATTTTTCATCTGTTCTAGGGAAATCCCCTATATTTTTTTCAGGAGGATTAGATGGTTGTCACTGGAGAATGTCGGTTGCTTCACACCTGTGAAATGTGTGAGTTCAATAACGAAACCGATTGTAAAGCCGATAAAAATGAACATAACCGCTGGCTTGTCAATAAGCGGATGAATGAGATTAAACATAAACTCATTATTGGCAGTAATAAAGGTGGCGTTGGTAAAAGTACCGTAACCACAAATCTTGCCATTGCGTTGCAGGAAAGCGGCTACTCTGTAGGATTGGCAGATGCCGATTTACACGGACCCAACATCCCAAAACTATTGCAAGCTGAAAATGTACGCTTGAAATCTACCGATGTTGGAATCGATCCTTATGAAACCAGTAATGGTCTAAAAGTAGCTTCGCTTGGTTTTTTGATCGAAGATCCAAACATGCATATTGCTTGGCGCGATGCGGTTAAATATGACTTCATTATCGAGCTTCTGGGGAATATAAACTGGGGACCGTTAGATTATTTATTGTTTGATTTGCCACCCGGTACGGGCAATGAGCAAATCACCATTATCGATTTCATTGGTGAAGTAGATGGAGCGGTAGTCGTCACTACGCCGCAGGATCTGGCGATCCTGGATGCTCGAAAAATGATCTCGTTTTCCAGAGATAGTAATGTCCCGATTGTGGGTGTTATTGAAAATATGAGTACGATGTCTTGTCCGCATTGTGAAAAAGATATTGATGTATTTAAAAAAGGCGGCGGTCAGAAACTAGCAGAAGAGTTGGTACTCCCGTACCTGGGAAGTATCCCTCTCGATGGTGAAATTGTTGCTAATTCTGACAGCGGTCAACCCGTGGTGCTTTCCCGCCCGGATTCCGTTGCTGCAAAGGCATTTATGAAACTTGCAGAAAATTGTCACAAATTTCTGAACCCGGAAGAGGCGTTTAAAAAGTAAACTTCCGGGAAATAGTCCAATTTCCAGCAAGTAATTATCTTCGGTTTGCCCCTTTTACAACCCCCAAATCGTTCCCGTTAATTTAAAACAATGGATTGCGTTTTGGGTGTTGATTGGGGGATAATAAAAGGTATAAATTGAGATTATTTTTGAATCCGGGCTGTTTTCTTAATGGCCTCTCCTCGAATTTGAGCTTCTCTTCTTAAAAGGTTGTGTGTGTTAAATAAATCCAAAAAAAGTAAAATGACTCTGGCAATTCTTTTCTCCTTTTTAATTCTTTTTCCGGGATGGGTCTATTCAGAGTCCCACCCAACCTCTTATTATTCCAATAATCCAGTGGCCGCAGAAGTAGATGGTGAGCCCATTCATCTGGATGATTTAAAGCATGTTCGTATTCAGGAAGCTTTGATGCAATTACATCAAATGCAAACTCGTGCTTTGAAAGAAAAAATTCTAGAAAAGCTCGCTAAAAAGCACCCTGAATTTTCAGGGCAAAGTACTCCCGCAGTTTCCGAGGCGGAAGTCAAAAAGTTTTATGATAATACGCCAGGAATTAAAGAGATGGGAAGTTTGCCGCAGGTGCGTGGCGAAATTGAAGGTTATCTGCGGAATAGTTATCGCAATCTGTTTATTGAACAACAATTCCAAAGGGCCGTCAAGCAGGGTTGGGCAAAAGTATATCTTACCCCACCCAATGATTTTCATTTGGTAGCGGGAATAGGATCGGCCATGTTATGGTCTGCAGAAAATAAAACGGCGCGAGTATTTGTGCTGGAATATTCTGATTTCCAATGCCCTTTTTGTAAAAGAGTACAAAAAACGTTACAAAAAGTTAGAAAGAAATACCCTCACTCCGTTCAATTTGGTTACCGACATTTTCCTCTGCCATTTCATGAGGAAGCAAAAGGTTACGCACAAGCCGTAGAGTGCGCGCGAGATCAAAACAAATTTTGGCAACTCCAGAGTTGGTTTTATGAAAATCTGACTCATGCTATCAGTGAAGCCCAGGTTTTAGAAGCGGCGAAAACTGCTGGAATTAAGGATATCGATGAATTTAAATCCTGTTGGAAAAACGGCAAGTATGTAAAAAGAGTAGAAAAAGATATTCGTGACGGTGTGGAAATGGGTATCCAAGGCACCCCCACTTTCGTGCTGGGCTCTTATGATCATGAATCGGGAACAGTTTCCGGTGAAATGTTTTCGGGGGCTGTTTCAGAAGATAAATTTGTGAAGACAATTGAAAAATACCTTGCCTTAACCAGAACAGAAGCCAAGCTCAATCCCTAGTTTTCCTGCAATTCCTTTTCTTTCTATATGAAAAGAATTTTAATAATACTGATTCTCATATTTTCATTTCCCCTCGTATTATTTGCAAATCCCCCTTTTGATCGCTCACAAGCGGCCCTCCCACAAATAAAGATAAGTGTATTAACAAGTAAATCGGTAGTTTTCCCAGGTGAAGAGTTTAAATTTTATATGTCCATATTAATTGAAGAAGGCTGGCATATTTATTCGCTATCCCCTTTAAGAGGAAACGAGTTGCTGGCCACGCAAATTTTGATAGATGAAAATGCTTTTCAAGAGCAGGATGGCTGGCGAGAGCCCGAGTCTGTGTTAATTAAAGATGATGCGATTGGGGAAATGGTCAAAGGTCATAAAGGCAATGTGGAATTCTCAAGAACTTATAGTGTTCCTGTTGATGTTGAAGCTGGCAAGTATCCCATCAAAGGCAGGCTGGTTTACCGGGCTTGCGACAACCAGATATGTACTCTCCCGCAGGAATTCCCCTTCAATACTAGCTTACAGGTTGTCCGCAAGTAAACAGGATGTACCTCCTTCGATATTTTTCCAAGGTCTATGAGTTTGGTGATATAGTTATCTCATCCCTTGAAAGAATATTCTATAGCGATGCAAATAATTACTACACATTTAAATGCGGATTTTGATTGCATAGCCTCAATGATGGCGGCAAAAAAAATATATCCCGATGCCCTTCTCGTTCTACCAGGAAGTTCTGAGAATAAGGTGAGTGAGTTTTTGAAGCAGGAAAAGTTCCCTCTAGAATTCAAACGTATCAAAGATATTCAGATGGATGAAATTACTTTGCTCGTTTTGGTGGATACCCATGACCCAAAACGGATTGGAGTGTTTTCTCCTTTGATGACTAACCCCAATGTAAAAGTGCATATTTATGACCACCATATGAATCCCGCTCTAGAGGGTGAGGTGGAAAAAAGGGTCGTTGAAAATAGGGGAGCGTGTACATCCATTTTCTCAGAGATACTTGAAAAAAATAATATCTCTTTGACAGCTGAAGAAAGCTCATTGATGGCTCTGGGAATTTATCAGGATACTCATTCCCTTACTTCTACCTCAACCACTCCCGAAGATTTAGTAGCAGTGAGTAACTTATTACGAAGAGGGGCGAACCTGGATCAGGTTTCGCGGTACATGTCGCAGAAATTAAACATCGAGCAACTGGGTGTTTTCAATGAACTGGTGGCGAATCTGGACCGCCAACTCATAAATGGGGTTGAGTTAACAATAGCCACAGCATCAGTGGAAGGCTATGTCAGTGATCTGGCTTATGTAGCAAGCCGTATACTGGAACTGGAAAACCTGAATGCTTTATTTGTCATTGTTCGGATGGATAAAAGAATTTATTTGATAGCGCGAAGTCGAGGTCATGAAGTCGATGTTTCGCGAGTGGCTGAAGTATTTGAGGGGGGAGGCCATCGTAACGCGGCATCTGCCAGCATCAAAGATATGACATTGGTGCAGGCGCGGGAAAAAATCCTCACAACATTATTTGAAATTGTACAACCTGCGAACCGGATAAAAGATGTGATGCACTCTCCCGTAGTTTCGGTTGCGGTGCATGACTCAATACGTTCTGTGGAATCGGTTCTTACACTATACAACCTGAATACATTGCCTGTTTTATCAGAAGAAAAACCAGTGGGATTAATAACCCGGCAGATTGTGGAAAAAGCGATTCACCATAAATTGGAAGAGGATTGTGTTGAGGAGTTTATGATTCGACGGTTTTCAGTCACCTCGCCCGATGAATTTTTTAATTCGGTGACCCCTCTCATAATTGAAGAGAAACAGAAACTAATTCCTGTTGTGAGCCCTGAAGGTAATCTCGTAGGAGTAGTGAGTCGTGGCGATATTTTGCGAGAACTGCATGCCAGCGAGGGTGGGAATGGAAATCTAGAGGGCGCTCATAAAAATGTAAAAAGCTTGCTTAAGGAAAGGTTAGGACAAGACCTGCTGAATCTGCTGGAAAGTATTTCGCAAGTCGCCAATCGATCTGAAGTTTCCGTCTTTGCCGTAGGTGGGTTCGTGCGAGATTTATTGTTAAATATTTCCAATAAGGATATTGATGTCGTCGTTGAAGGCGATGGAATACTATTTGCCTCTCGTCTTGCGGAAGAGTTTGGAGGCAGAGTTACGTCCCATGAGAAATTTGGGACCTCCGTGGTTATCTTTCCTGATGGATATAGAATTGATGTCGCCACGGCGCGACTGGAATATTATGAGCACCCTGCGGCATTGCCTACAGTGGAGCGAAGCTCGGTAAAGTCGGACTTGTATAGAAGAGATTTTACGGTCAATAGCATCGCAGTGAAATTAAACGGAGAGGAAGCTTTTTGCCTGATCGATTTTTTTAATGGCGAAAGAGATATTAAAAATAAAGAAATTCATGTTTTGCATAATTTAAGTTTTATTGAGGACCCGTGTCGGTTGTTCCGAGCTATCAGGTTTGAACAGCGTTATAACTTCAAGATTAGCAGGCAGACGGAAGCCTTTATGAAAGTAGCTATTAAAAAAAGGCTGGTAGACTCTTTGAGCGGTACGCGACTTTTAAATGAGCTAATTTTAATTCTTAAGGAGAGCCAACCCTTAAAATGTGTTTTGAGAATGAAAGAGCTTGGTCTTCTGCAATTTGTTTCACTGCAAATGGGGGATATCCAGGCTCTGGAAAAAATTCAATCCATATTGTCCTGGGCTGAATTTGTATCGCTTCCTGATGAGCCGGAAATTTGGTATGTGTATTTTCTGTCTTTGCTGTATTCCCTGGACGAAGAATCTTTCTTGCAAACTGCGGATAGACTGCAATTGCAGGCGCGGTTAAAAAAATCTTTGATCCGGGATAGAGAGACCTGTAAGGAAAACTTGGTGCTTCTTGAAAAGGATAAGGATTGGAGTCCGGAGACGATCTATAATCAATTTTCGGGATTTTCGATAGAAGCGGTAATCTATTTCCTTGCAGTTGCATCAACAGACCGCGCCAACCAATACGCGAATACCTATTTTACCCAGTACCATAGGCAGGCAGAATTGTCGCTAACGGGAGATGATCTGATAGAAATGGGAATAAAACCCGGCCCTGTTTTTCAAGCTGTGTTCAAAGCACTTAGGGAAGCCCATGTGAAAGGGGCGATAGAAACGAGAGAGGAAGAAGTGGCCTGGGTCAGGAAGCAATTTCTTGAGCAATAGTTATATGTGATATAATCCAATCTTTTAATTCAGGTGAATTGTTGTGGCTAGTGTTGAATATCTTATAAAGCAGTTTTTGACTCCAGATAAAAAAAATCTGGATTTGAGCAATCAGAATATCGGCGACAAGGGTGCTCTCACCCTGTCAAAATCGAAAAGTGTTAAGCGCTTAAAAAAGCTCATGCTTCCAAATAATAATATCAGTGATGAAGGAATCATTGCTATTGTCAATTCGGAGAATTTCAAGCACCTGACCGATTTGGATATATACGGTAATGTTATCAGTGATGATGGTGTTAAGGCGATAGCCGAATCCCCTTATATGTCCAATTTGAAGAAGCTGAGCCTCTATGGGAACCTTGTGGAAGATGAGGGGGCGATAGCCATTGCCGAGTCTCAAGTTCTTTTAAAGCTCAAGCATTTATTTATTACCTCCAATCGAATTCGGCGCGAAGGAATTGAAGCACTAAAAAAAGCCAAATGCCGAACTCGTTTATGCCACCTTCATGTGGATGATTTGAAAGACTTCTTCTACGAAGAGGAGCAGGACTATGACGATACCGATCTGATTAACAGTTGGGAGGAGTTAAAATCCCGTTCCGCAGAAAAAGCGGACTCAGACGAAGATTGATCTCAATGAGATATGGAATCAGGCCACTGGCATTATTAATGGTGGCGCTTTTTTCTGCCACTCTAGTTTCTACCAACGTTGATGCTTCAGGTCCTGATGGGTTTGAAGCCATATTTAAGGATAATCTGCAAAGAGGTGTCCTGAATCTTTCTGGAAAGAAAATTGGAGACAAAGGTCTTGCTGTTTTGCTCAGGCAGGATTTTTTGGAAGATCTGAAAAAGATGGATTTACGCTATAATGAAATCAGCCCCGCTGGTGCCAAAATGTTGGCGAGCACGTCCACTTTAAAAAAACTCAAAACTTTAATTCTAAAACATAATTTTTTTTCCGATGAAGGTGCAATCGCCCTTGCAAAATCGAATAGCTTTCCCAAACTAGAAAATTTGCAATTAGGGTGGAATGAAGTCAGGGATGCAGGGGCATTGGCTCTTGCCGAATCGAAAAATTTCCCTAAGTTGAAAAAGCTGGATTTAAGAGGGAACTTCCTGGCGAGTCAAACAAAAGATGTTCTAAGGTCTTCTTTCTCCCACCTCAAGTCTCTACGTATATTTCAATCGGAGTGACCCAGAGGTTTCCTTGTTCTGCCTGGTTATACTTGGATGATTCCTGAGTCTTCGTCATAAAAAAACGTATCTCCATCTGGACCCCGGTACGATATTTCTTTTACTTCCCAAATTTGTTTTGCTTTTACATCTGCTTCGGCAGCATGAAACCTGCCATTTTCTTCGCGTTGTAAAAGTAGAAATTTGTTGTTGTTATTTGAAACGATTTGCCAAACAAAAAAATCGCTTTTCACAACTCCTTTTTCGTAATCAATGTTGATGATGTTCATTCCTTCAGACCTTATTTTATTGAGGTTAATAATTTATGCTTGCTGCGATTTCACGTGCCTTTTCCATCGACCTTTTTTTGCTTGCGGTATGTGAGTTTTTCAAAATTCGTCTCGCTAGTTCAACCGTAGCGTCACGCGTCTTGTTGAGTTCCAATCCTTGTTTCTCGAAAAACTTTTTTAAGCTGGAAGCTTTTAGACTAAGGTTTTTGTCAGAGCTACTACTTTCCCTTTTTAGAGGGGATGCTTCTTCTTCAATCAGATCGTTTACGATATTTATTTCCGGAACGATTCCATTTTTTGTGATATCTGCGCCTGCAGGTGTGAAATATTTAGAAGTGGTTAACCGTAATCCAGAACCATCACTAACTCGGAAAATGGTTTGTACGGAGCCTTTTCCATAAGAGTTTTCTCCAATTAACAAGGCATTGCCCGAATCTCTTAAAGCCCCGGCAACGATTTCAGATGCACTGGCACTGTACTGATTGATAAGTACCACCACGGGCATCTTGTGAAGGCTTTCTTTGTATAAGCTTCGATATTCGCGATAATCATCCTTTGAACGTCCTTGTGTATAGACAACCATTCGCCCTTTGAATAAAAAGTGGCTGGCAACTTTAACCGATTGGTTGAGCAGTCCTCCTGGGTTTCCGCGCAGATCTAGAATGAAACCTGTCACACCTTCCAGCTCTGCTTGTTTTAAATATTTCTTCAATTGCTTCTCTGTTAGTTTGGAGAAGCTGCTAATTTTAAAATAACCGATTTGGTTTTCCAGTGGTTCATATTCCACAGTGTTGACAAGGATAATTCTGCGCGTCAAGGTATGCGTGTATTCCTTTTTCTCACTGGGTCGATACAAGGTGAGAGTGACCTGGGTTTCAGGGTATCCTCTGAGTAAGTCTGCCAACTCCTGGATTTGCAGTCCTTTAATTTCTTTTCCGTTTACTCGCAGAAAAGAGTCATCAGCATGTATCCCCGCTTCTTTGGCTGGGGAATCATCCATGGTCTTGACTACAAAAAGACGTTTGTCTTTCATCGTAATTACCATTCCCAGCCCGCCATACTTCCCCTCTGTATCTCGCATCGAATTTTTGAAAGCAGACTCATCAAGATACTGAGAGTAGGTGTCGAGAGAACCCATTATGCCTCGGATCGCTGCAACCTCGAGGTCATTTTTGGATAGTGACTTATTCGAATGGTCGTGCAGGAAATAATAAACCTTTTGTAGCTCATCCATGTCATGGCGCATGTCGTAATTTAGAAAATAGCGTGTAGATTTATCGTTGAACGTGATCGTGTTTCCTGAAGGATTAGTAGTCACATTCGCAGAATCTGTGGTTTTGACCATTTTTTTGATAGCGGCCGAAAATAGTTTTTTATGGTCAGGAGAGTACACATATTTTTCAGATACAAGTTCAATGATTTCCTCAAATGTTTCTAGGTCATTGTTGAAGAAACCTGCATGCGCAGTGGAACTCAGATGAGTCCAACTGGGAATGGATACCGCCCATAACAATACGATGATTGCAGGCATCAGAATCCATCGTTTTTTAAGTTTCATTTATGTTTGGGGGTTAAAATGGCAAACGATTGTTTAGAATTCGCTTTACTGATTCTTTAGGATGTCTTCAAAGATGATTTCCAAGTTAGCCGTCATGTCATCGACATTGCCTTTGGTAATGCTGGGAGCCACTTTTAAAACATCGTTGATAATGATTGTTGGGGTTTCATTGGCCTTATATTTTTTTGCCAATGCGAGCGACTCATCGGTCTTAGCCTTTATTGCATCCGACAACATGCCTTCTTTCATTTCTTTTTCTATTTTAAATTCCTTTGCCAGGAAACGAATGACTTTTGGTTGAAATACATCTATGGCCAATTTGAAACTGGTATCGAATAATTCCTGAGTGAACTCTTCTTCCATTCCGACGCTGTCGGCAATATAAAATGCCATAGCTGGGTAAGAGGTCTGATTTCCCCAGTAAATCGGGTATTTTTTATGATGTAGCTTGTCTTTAAATTTTGCGCGAAGTTTTTTAGAGGTTTCCAGAAAACGATAACAGTGGCCGCAGGAGTAATTGAAAAATTCTAACATTTTTATCGTTTTTGCGCCCTTGAGTTTTGTGATGTCGCCAATGACTTCATATTTTCCACGAATTTTATCATCGGCTGCAACTGTGCCGGGGAACA
The DNA here is from genome assembly GCA_029261635.1 of Nitrospinaceae bacterium. Lineage (GTDB taxonomy): Bacteria > Nitrospinota > Nitrospinia > Nitrospinales > VA-1 > UBA8687. Next base: position 1,364 of record JAJDAW010000154.1, on the reverse strand, counting down.
AAAAAATGAATGCTAGTAAAATGGCTGCCGCCTGTTTCATGAACTTCTCCTTAATAGTGCGCTGATATTAGTGTTTTATTTTAGGCCAGTATTGCGTGAAGTTGAACCTCGGACTGTGATTTTTTACATGACATTTTTTACATGCCTTATTCGCATTATTCCCAAAACCCGGGACTGGTGCTGATGCATGTTTTTTGCCAGCACCGTGGCAAACTTCGCACTGGACATTTTTTAATTTTGGAGTGTCCAACTCACTGATAAATCCACCGGCAGTATTATAGCCAACGACATGGCAAACCAGGCATTCTGGATCAAAAGCTTTGTTGATTTTTCTTAGCGTTTCATAGGCTCTGCCATGCCTGGATGATGACCATTTTTCATGAGCTGCCAAATGACAGGTTTTGCAGACAGTATCGCCAGCGTAAACTGAAACTTTATCCTTATTGCGTTTGGCTGAAAGGCTTTCAAAAAACATAGCCTCAACTTCATCGTTGTAACTTTCGTATAATTTTAACATTTCGGGGTCCTCTTTTATACTCGAATCAAGCTTAACCATATGTTGTTCAAAAGTGATTTTCCCCGTATCCTCAAGCGTTATATGTAGTTCTCCCATTTTTTGGCCTCTGGGTGAGGCTTGAACAAAGACTTTTCCAGCTTTGTAGACCGGTTTCATGTCTACCGTGTCGGTTTCGGTGGAAATATGTCCATTGATGACAATATCCACTCCATCTTTATCCAGATATTGTAAAGCCTTTTCTCTGTCCATATGGGTGAGCAAAACGATGATATCTGCCGACTTCTGAATTCCTGCGATTTCCTGAGAAACAATTAGCTCGGGATCAGAGACACTCAATCCAGCATGATTCTTTAGATAAAAAAGACCAGGATCAACCACCGATAAGACAGCGACTTTCAATCCATTCGAAAATTTCTTTATTCGCGTTTTTTGTAAGGGAAATTTTTGAAGCTCGATATTACCTGCAATGAAGGGGATAGATTGGTTTTCTAAAAATTTTGATCCATACACCAAGTCCCGCTCTCCCAGTGCGACAGCATCGTAGCCCATTTTTTCAGTTGCTGTCATTAAGGTCTCTGCTTTCAATTTCCCCTGTCTTGTGGGTTCTTTAAAATGATCTCCCGTATCGACGAGTAAGAGATTAGGTTTGCCTTTTCGTAGGTCGTTGAGATATTGCATGCGGCGCTCAATGCCGCCTTGATCCTCTTCTTTGGCACAGCCACAGGGTTTTAACTCCGCAAGCAGGTTTCCGGTATAAACCACGAGCAGTTTACGTTTTTCTGCTGCGACCGGGGAGGGGAGGTCTGAGCGCGGTGCAATACAGGAGGAAACAAGTACCAAAAGTAAG